>NZ_OAOP01000002.1:0-365141 GCF_900207585.1 Bacillus oleivorans
CATATTTCGATTGAATACTAATTCGCAGTTCGTAGAAAAAGCGACCAAAAAAGCCGATTTTTACACATTTGACACTTTTTGAAATACTTTCCAAGGTAGTTTATTGTATAGATAGGCGATAAGCCAAAATCATTCCCCCTTTCGAGGCGGTATCCAATCGGGTGCCGTCTTTTTATATCGTATGGGCGCATGTTCCAAGGCGGCGAAACAGTCTCCAAAACCGATTGTGATAGGTTCGATTCCTATCGCCCGTGTTATTTCCGAAACGCTCACTTACTTATAGGCCTATGTGCCACTACTGTCCTTGTAGGGGTAAGTGTCAAGGAAAGCGGAATAGGGAAGGGAGGCGGCACTGCGATAGCGCGGGGTCGTCTTTTTATATGGAGAAATAGCAAAGATGGTCTATGCGGAGGACTGAAAATCCTTAGATGTTGGTTCGATACCAACTTTCTCCACTAGAGACTTACTTATAGTCTGTCTCCTGCAAAGGTTTAATGCTGTACCCGATAAACAGCGTGGTCCTAAACCTGACTAGGACATTAAATATAAACGGCAGGAAAAAATACGGTGGCGGAATAGGTAGACGCACAACCTCAATACTGGATTAAGCAATGGTGCAGAGGATAAGACCATCTTAATCATGTAAGGTGCAAATCCTTACCCGTATTTAACTTCATCAGGAACATAATCAAAATAAACGTGGGTGAACTCTCCTATACAAGCGCAAGTGATGGGTGGGGCGCAGGAGAATAAAGAGGTGATAACATGGCAAACCAATTCACAAGTGAATGGACACAAGACATCGTCCAACGAATGATGGAATTAGCAAAAGAACATCCGCTGCCGAAAGTCACCGAGATGCTAAACGAGGAGTTCAATACGGATTTTAGTTATCATGCTGTAAGAACAAAATACACGCGATCTAAAAAGAATAAAATTAATTACCATAATCGCAAAAACACAGAGGACAACGCAGAAAAATACATAAATCTAGTTATTCAGTCACAAAAAGAACTTGAAAAATTTGACGATTACCAAACCACAATAGACATAAGTCTAGATGAAGATAAACCGATAGGCATTGTTGGAACTGGTGACTGGCACACAGGAGGGTTAAGAACCAATCACGAACAGCTTATTAAAGATTCAGAGATTATCAATGGAACAGATGGACTTTACTCTATCTTAATGGGCGATTATGCAGACAACTATTTACAGTCTGGACATAAAGGCGCGATATACGGACAAATAAGTAACCCTGATAAACAGAAAGAAATGGTTGAGCATATATTCCTGAAATACTACAAAGAAAATGCGTTAGCCCTCATTAAAGGAAATCATGACGCTTTTACCGAGAAAAGCACAGGTGAAGATTATCTAAAGGTCATAGCAAGAAAAATGGAAACCCCTTATTTATGGTTTGGTGGGAACATCAACATTAATTTAGGTGGGATTGAATACAAAATACACGCAAGGCATAACTATCGCTACAACTCTAGCATAAACACCACTAACAGCCAACGTAACCTATTCAACAGTACCAACGCGGATATCATTATGTTAGCTCACTTACATTTTAACGAGATTCATAGCAAATCAGCTGCTGGAAAAGATACTCATTGGGTACGAACAGGCAGCTATAAAATCACGGATGAGTATGGAGAGTATTTAGGATTCGGGAAAGCAGACACAAGAATGCCTTTATTAATACTATTCCCTAAGACTAAGAAAATCGTACCATACCGCGATATGTACGATGGTATAGATTATCTAAAATGGTTGAGAGAGAGGGTAACAGTATGATTAAAACTATTATTCTATCTGTTATATTACTATTCAACAACCAACCAGCTATATGTAATGAACCATTACGGACAAAGGATTATAAATTAATTTATTAATAGGAGGTCAGGTGAAATGGCATGAGACCCCGGAAATATACTGATGAACAAGTCAGCGGACTAACTCAAAAACTAGCGGAATACATTGAAAAAACCGAGATTCCTATATTGGCTGAGTTTGCCTACCTAAATGATATTAACAGGCAAACCCTTTACGATTATGAAGAGTTCTCGTCGCTAATAAAAAAGGCGATAGATAAGAAAGAAGCTCAGCTTGAGAAGAAAGCGTTAAAAGGTGAAGTTAATCATACAATGGCGATATTTTCTTTGAAGCAATTAGGATGGAAAGACAAACAAGAAACAAACATTAATCTAAATGTAAATGAGCTATCTGACGAGGAAATAGAAGAACTCCTAAAGGAAGAATAACATGACGGTGACATATGACTATCTAAAAGGCAAAATAAAAGGGAACCGTCAGTTAAAAGCTCAACTCCTTAAACTAAAACAACAACGTGAACAGGTGAAAAACCTAGTTGATATACAAAACGCTTATGAATGGATCACGAAAAACAACTTCGTCAACGAGAACGGAATCCCTATGGAATTTGAGGACCGTTCTTTTTTAATTGCACCCTTAACCGATGAATCACCTATCTTAGCGGTTATCAAGTGTTCACAGATAGGATTCTCAACTATTTCTATATTCAAGAGTGCGTTTCACAATATCAAATACGGGCATAACATTATTTACACCTTGCCAACCGATTCAGATGCCAATGAGTTTGCCAAGGCTAAGACGAATCTCATTATAGAGAATAACCAAAGCATTAAACAAACGATGATTGATAACTCCTTACACACGAAATCGTTTCGTACACTGGATGGCTCAAATGTAGGCTTTTGGTTCATGAAAGGAACATACGGACAATCTGCTGCTATCATGCAAACGGCTGATATTCTCATAAAAGACGAGTTTGACCGCTCGAATCCTAGTGTACTCAACCAATATAAATCACGTATCAAAGCATCTTCCTATAAGCGTGAGTGGGAGTTCAGTAACCCATCTTTCCCACTATTCGGAGTAGATGCCACATGGGAAATGAGCGACCAAAAACACTATTTCTATAAGTGTCCAAAATGTAATCATTGGAGCTATATCACCTATGAACAGGAATCCTTTGACAGAGGAAATACTCACCACGTAGACAAAGAGCGAAAAGAATACGTGTGTGGGTCCTGTCGGGAGATATTAGACCGCAGACAGGCAAAGAAACAATGGGTGCGGAAGTTTACGGATACCGAGGACATCAGCGGGTATTGGATATCGCAAATGATGGCTCCGTGGATTAGTGCGAGTGAATTAATCCGAGACGAAAAACTCATGTTGCCTGATGTATTCGCTAACTTTGACTTAGGCAGACCATATGCGAGCAATAGCAACTCACTGGATCCATCGAACATCATTAAGAATATTGTCTATGATGAATACGGTTATGTGGAGAAAGCGCCAGGTAAATACCGAGTAATGGGTGTAGACCAAGGCGGAACAATAGATAACCCTAAATTCTACTGTGTATCTGGAACAGAGGAAGGCATAAACAAAATCATCTGCTTACATGGGGAAGAAGCCTTACACAACTTTATCAAGATGAACAATATTAACTATGTAACGATAGATAATGCTCCCTATCCAGAGATAGCAGTACGATTAGTAAAAGCATTCCCAGGTAGAATCTATCGTTGTGTATTTGATTATAAGGACGAGAGGAAGAATGTCTTTGAAGTGGATTATAAGACTCGAATCATTAATGTACACCGCACTCGTATTTTCGACAGGGTGGTGGATGACTATATCGTTGGAGGACGGAAGGTATACATTGACGGAATGGACCGTAATCTTTCTGCTATGGATAGCGGTAGTGAGTCTTTATGTAAGCATTGGACTGCACAGAGAAAAGTAGGCGGAAGCGGAGAACGACCAGAGGACAGAGAACGAAACAAACACATCAAACTAGATAAACAAGGGAATGTGCGCCCTATCTGGGTTGCAGAAGGTCATGACCATTACAGCTTAGCCGACATTTATTGTGCTGTATCTCAACTATTAGCAAAAAGATTAGTGGAGGTAGACAATTGAAGAATGATTATGAAATCCGTGGAGAAACCACGGTTATTTTTGTGTCTCATAAAGGTAAAGCATTGGAAGTGTTAGTGGATACAGAAGATTTACCGAAACTGCAAGAAATCCCTTATAAATGGTGTGTTAGATATAAACCACAAACAAACACGTACTATGCTATGGCTAATTATTACGAGAAAAGAAAGTATATTCAACTTCATCGTTTCTTAACGAATGCAGAAGATGGGTTAGTAGTAGACCATATAAACCACAATACTTTAGACAACAGGAAAAAGAATTTAAGAGTAATTACCAATGGTCAAAACCTCCAAAACAGAAGGGGAGCAACTTCTCTTAGTTCTTCTGGTATTCGGGGAGTTAGTTGGCGAAAGGATATTAACAAGTGGAGAGCAAGAGTTAATGTTAATGGGAAGGAATATAACGTAGGAGTGTTCGACAAACAAGAGGATGCAGAAAAAGCCGTTGTGAATGCTAGGAAGAAATTAATGCCTTACGCAACGGCGTAGAAAGTAGGTGAGTAAATGGCAGAGCAAACCGTCAAAGAGAAGTTTATGAAAGATTTAGAGGTCGGTAAGAAGTTCATGGAGCCACTCCACATGCTCATGGATAAATACTATGAACAATACCGTAACCGCTGGCATGGGGATGATAACGAGTTTCAGATATCGGATTTGTATTCCTATGTGGAAACCGTGGTTCCTATCCTAACCAACAACCGTACACGAGCCAATGTCAAAGCTGAATATCCTGATTATCTCAAACATGCAGATGGAATGAGGTTTATCTTAGACCATGCCTATGACACAAATAATTGGGATTACAAAGCACAACGGATCGCACGAATGGCTGAAATCTACCGAAGTGCCTTAGCTTACACAGGCTACGATGAAAAAGCGAATAACGGAACAGGGAAACTCACCATAGAAGAGATTAACCCACGATGGTGTTACATGGACCCTGCTGTAACGGAACTAGAGGATAGTGCGTTTTTTATTTATGCTGAGCCTATGCGGGCTAGTAAAGTCAAGAAGATGTACCCGAAAAAAGCCAAGGAAATCGACGAAAGCAAGGATAAGGGTACATTTACAGGTGAGAACAAGGTGAACTGGTGGAAGTCATGGCTCAGACAAATCACAAACACCTTTACGAACTTTGTCGATAAGACCATGACCCGATACAACGACACGATGTTACCTGAGCTTGATGAAGCAGAGAAACGCAAGAATGCAGTCGCTTTCATCCACTATTGGTATCGGGATGATGACGATAAATGGAGAGTCGCTTACTTTGCAGATGATGTATTCCTAGAGGATAGAGAGAATCCATTTTGGCATGAGAAGTTACCATATGATATTTACTCCCCAACCGAGGATATCTTATCAGCCTTGGGCATTCCAATGGGTGAGCATATTGAAAACTTAAACTTTGAGAAGAATGTACTCTTAACGACGATTATTGAGCATGCCAAGAAAAGCGTTAATCCTCCGAGAGTGTTTAATACATCTGTGTACACGGGAGACAAGCGCGACTTAGTAGATGGAGGGAACGATAACATTATAGGGATTCCTAACCCAGACTATATCCCAATGAATGCCATTTTTGCAGACTTATACCCTGCTCCTATGCCAGCCTTTGTCAATGAGTTACCTGAACGTTTTGATAGCTTCATAGACAAGATAACAGGGGTCAATGATTCCTTCCGTGGTATGAGTGAAGCCTCTTCCGGAAAAGAAGTACAACTCAAGCAAGAAGCAGCTTACACACGGATTAAGACAAAAGTCGATAACTTTGAGAAGTTTGTAAAGTGCATGAGTGAGAAAATCATTGTCAACGCGATGCAGTTTATTAATACAGATACGACATTCCGTGTGAAGGGAGACTATCGACAGTTTGAGGATGTAGAAGATACTCCTTTCGAAGTTGAGCCGATTCCTACACGCCCTAATGCAGAAGGTCAAATGGAATACGACAAGAACGAGTTCTTCTTATATGCGAATCCAAATGAGTGGACTAAACTCACGGGCAAAGGCACTCACACTATGCCAGATGGTACGGAAATGGAGAATAGCGAAATGCCTGCGGAATCTCATGAGAAAACAGAAGAAGGTGTTAAAGAAGCGATCCGTATCCTGCAATTCACGGTAGAAATAGAAGCTGGCTCCTCTTTAGCTACATCACGAATTGCACAACGTGAGGAAGCCTTAGAACTCTTTAGCGCAGGGGCTATTGACCAACAAGCTTTACTCGAGGTATGGGACTTCCCGAATTATGATGAAATCTTACAACGGATGCAGGAACAGGCCCAATTGCAAGCAGAAAGGGAGATGATGATGGCTCAACAAACGCAATCAGCAATTCAGCAACCACCACAACAGCCACAAGGTCAAGTAGATATAGCAAGTTATTTAAATCAACTTCGTCAAATGTTCCCAGAAATGGCGAATATGACGGATGAAGAGATTATGCAAGTGTTAGCGAGTATGAATCAACCAGCACCTATGTAGGTGTTTTTATTATGAGGAGGAAAAGAGAATGTCAGTAAAAGCAAAGTTTGTATGTACTAATGTTAATAAGCAAAAATGGGGAAAGCAAGATGAAGGTTCAACTACCGTAGTATTAAAAGCAGTTACTTCAGATTCGGAGGAAAATAAGAAATTTTGGCAGTACACACCTTCAGGGCATTTAGAAATGACTATCAAAAATGAAGCTGCCGAGAAGTATTTTGAACTTGGTGAAGAGTATTATCTTACTTTTGAAAAAGCCGATGTCTAAAGTATCAAGAATCTATCCCGAAGCCAAAACAGGATTAATCAATTACATTGAACAAAACTTCCATGAGATTGATTCCTATGTAGTAACCTTCACATTGAAAGATGGCACAACTATGACGGTCTATCACAGTAATTCCTTTGTTGAAGCGATGGGAATTGTAGGAGTATCTCAATCTACTATCATGGATTTAGCAAATAGCGATGAATTTATACCAAAACAAAAGTAACGGGCTAGGAATGAGAGTTTCCTAGCCTATTTTATATCCAATAACCCAATGGGACTGGAGGAAAATTGAATGTTGAAAAAACCAAGATTAACCCTCGATTTACAATACTTTGCCGAGGGTGAAGAAAGCTGGGAATCGTTTCTAGCCCAGCCTTCCGTTGACGATCAACCCGAAGTGGAATCAGAGGAAGTCACAGAAACAGAAGTCGCTGAAGATGTGGTAGAGCCCGACAGTGACGAGACAACCGAGACTGAAACAGAAGAAACAATAGAGGAAGAGACAGAAGAAACAGAGGATACAACCTTAGACGATGATACCGAAATCGAACTTGGTGAGGATAAGAAACCGGTTAAGCTATCCGAACTCAAGAACGGTTATCTTCGTCAATCGGATTACACCAAGAAAACACAAGCGTTAGCAGATGAACGTAAGGCGTTTGAAACCGAGAAAGAAACATACAAACCTGTCAAAGAATGGCTGGATTACATCAATGGGAATCCATACCTATTCGACCAAATCAACAAGGCGATTGACCAATGGGAAAAGACAGGCGCACTTCCAATAGAGGAAGTCTTAGAAAATGCCGAATCTGCTAAGTACTTTAATCACTTACTAGCCGAGAACAAACGATTGCAGAGTGAACTCGACCAAATTCAAGGCGAGTATCAGTCTACGAAGTTTGAAACCGACATGAAGAACCTTGTGAGCGATTTAAAAGCAGAATACGGCGATTTACTCACGCCTGAATATGAAGAGTCTCTCAAGGCTCAAGCGAAGCAAGAGAGCCTCTCTATTGACGTTTTAAAGCGTATTGCAAAGGGAGACCTTGCCGAGCAAAAGTTAAAACAAGAAAAAGAAGCTTCTAAAAAGACAGAAGCCAAAACCAAACAAAAAATACGAGAAACCAAACTCCCACCACAACCAAAGAATAAAGGGAACTCACCAGCACCGAAAGAGATTGACTTAGACGGTGATTGGTTATCCGTATTCAAGCAGGTGGGTAGTTAGTAGGAGGATAAACCATGTTAAACTTTGATAAATATTTAGCTTCCCTATTACCTTTGATTCCTAAGAAGATGTATGACAACATCTCTAAATCTTCTCCACTCATGCACCAGTTCATGAAGCAGAAGAAAACATGGGATGAAGGTGGGGACACCATCAGACCACACTTGAAATACAAGCATGCCACAAACAGAGGGTCATACTCTAAATTCGACACGCTAGACGTTACGCCACAAGACACACGTACGGCTGCTGAATTTAAGATGAAGCAATTGTACTCTTCTATTGTGTTCAGTGGGTACGAAGAAGCAGCCGACAAAGGAGAATTAGCGGTTAAAAAGCTAGTCGCTCAAGCGGTAGAAGATGCAGAAGCTACATTAAAGGATCTATTTGCTACTCAAATCTTTGGAAATGGCACAGGAAACGCAGGAAAGGACTTAACTGGACTTGCGGCCGCCATTGATGATGGAACAGCCGTTGCCACGTATGGCGGAATTGGCCGCGCTACGGAAACATGGTGGAAGTCTTATGTGAAAAAGTCTGCCAACGGTTCTGTTCTCACTATTGCACATATGCGTGAAGTATTTACGAAGTGTGTACGTGGTGGTATCGAAAACAAGCCTGACTTCATTGTCACAGACCTAGCCACATGGATTAAGTATGCAGAGTTAATTGACGGTAAGACGAATATCCAACAACCACTTGGAAAGATTGGTCAAGAGTTTGCGAACCTTGGCTTTACTCAACTATCTTTCATGGGTGTACCTGTGGTGTATGATGAATTCTGTCCAGCTAATACGATGTATTTCATTAACTCTAATTCAATCCAGCTTTACGGTAAGCCTGGACGTATCTTCCAACCGTCTGAAATGGTTAAGCCACATAACCAAGACGCGAAAATTGGTCAGATATTTTTCGCGGGTGAACTTGTTGGAAACGAATGTCGTGCCAATGGTCGCTTAGATATCACAGCTGCATAATCCGAACAACCGTAACGGACTCGGGCTTACTTCATCATCGTATGGGGTAAGCCCTATTTTTATTTATAGGAGGAAAAAATCAATGAGTAAAATTTCAATGGATACGATTGTAGAGCTTCATAATAACGGAAATCAATTCAAATCAATGTGGGATAGCAAAGAAGTTAAGATTAATAAAGGGAAGCACATTAAGGTCGTGTATGGATTAGCCTTACACTTTCAAGAGCAAGACCCTGATTTAGAGATTAAGTTTATCGAGCCAGAGCCAGTAGAACCGCGTGAGCCAGAGAACCCTTTAGAAGAAAACAATCGCGGTGAGGCTTTTAGTGAATTGGAGGGTGAATAATGCCTACAAGACCCAATAATACAGACTGGAACGTACATTTAACTGAAAACTATTACAAGGGTGCGAGTGCGGTTACGCCAAACGACGTGGGAACCATTCCAGAAACAAAAGGTATTTTAGTAGGTGGTGCTGGCAATATAGCCGTGACTATGAAAGATGGTAGCTCCGTTACATTAACGGGGCTATCTGCTGGAACCATATACCCACTCAGTGTAACCCAAGTGAATTTAACAGGTACAACCGCAACGAATATCGTAGCGTTGTATTAGGAGTGATAACATGGGGCGCAGTACGGTACAACAACTCATAACTAGAGCACAAAATATGAACTCTTATAATAACTCGGGTGTTGAATCCAATATCCAATGGGTTGATTTTTTCAACGAAGCACTCGTACAAATGGTAGACGATTTAAACCTGGAAGAAGTCTATGAAATCCCATACACCCTAGACCAAAGAGAATATACCTTACCCGATGATTTTTACGGTTTACTTTTGGTTAATGACCTGAGTAAAAAAACACGACTAGCAGCGCGAAGAAACTATGACCAAGTGTATCCGTATGGGTATTGGATTATGGATAAAGGCAGTCACTTTGCCTTAGATGTGGTTCATTCGAATCCTACCACTCTACAAATCTTGTATAAGCGGTATCCAAAGCAATTAAACATAGGTGAGATTGCAACCCAAAAACCAGAAGTACCAACCGTAGGGGAAACGGCATTATGTTTTAAGGCTATCAATAGGGCGTTACTGAACAATAACCAAGTAGAGCAGGCTAACTACTTTGACGAACTATACAACCGTGAAAAAGGCGTGATTAGAACCGCAGGAACGAGGGCAAAAGGATGAAGCCAACACCTACTGTAGTAATGGAGATACCTTATTTCTTAGGTCAAAACACCGCCCAATCCTTTAGTGAGATTGATATCAAAGAATCTCGTAAAATGCTAAACTTCCTCCCTCGTTCTATCGGGTCGCTTGCTAATCGGGATGGTACGGTTCCTATAACGGACACCGCAATAGGTGAAATTAAAGTGCTATGCAACCTCAGAAAAGGGGGAATTAACTACATTTTAGCCACAAGCGGAAATACCCTCTATCGCTACCAAAATGGCGTTCTAACCGCCCAAACGATGACCGTAACCCTCACCTCTCCCGACATTGATTACGCCCAATTTAAAGACGATAACGCGAATGAGGTGTTAGTCATTACGGATGGAGGGAAACTCAAAGCCTATGACGGTACGCAAGTGTATGAAGTGGTGCCAGCTCCGGATGATGCTAGCCCTCTCCCTCCCAATGACTTAGCGAATATTAATACAAACCATCCGCCAAAAGGATGTTTAGTGCATAATACACGATTAGTCATATGGGATGGATCGGATACGATATGGCACAGTAAAATTGGATTTTTTGACTACTTTGCCCAAGTCGATTATCAACGCTTTGTGAGGGAAAATGACTCTATTCAAACGTGTATCACGTATGGGGGAGCGCTTCTTGTGTTCCTCAGACGGCACATAGGCGTGTTATTCGGTCATGATGTAGAGAATTGGACACAAGACTTTATTGACACCAACGAAGGCTGCTTAAACCCTAAGACGGTGCAAATCGTCACGTTTCCAAATGGCAGGCAGGAAGTGTTTTACCTCTCGGATAATGGGGTTCATGCCGTATATACGATTGATACCGTATCCTTGGATTCTTCGGCTCGTTATTCGACTAAGAGCATGACAAAAGACAAAATCAACTGGGAAGAGTTAGGCGTAACGAAAGACGAATGGAAACGGGCAACGTCTTACTTTCATAACGGGCGATATTGGCTCATATACCCAAAAGGTGCAGAATGGCACGGGTTAGTCTTTGATACCGAAAGTGAATCCTGGTATCCGATTGATAACGTAAAGGCAAATAGCTTTTACCATGACGAGGATTACTTTTACTTCGCGGGGCCAGACGGACATATCAAAGTGTTTGATGATACGTTGTACAGCGACTATGACGATAAAGCTAAGACCGTGAAAACTCCACTGAATAAGTATTGGTACTCTAAACTTATGACACCGGAGCTCACAGGTCATGACCACTTTTGGGATATTCTCATGGTGGAAGCACGACAATTTCAAAAACGTTCTTCGATTGATGTAGAGGTCAATACCTATCGAAACCAATTTAATCAGCCGAGTGCTATAAAAACCGCTATGTTGATATGGGGAGAAACGGAGTGGGGCGAATCCCAATGGACGAATCCTTTGCTGACGGACTATATCAATAATGCAAAACGGCTGAAAGTGCTGGTTAAAGGGCAATACAGTCAAGTTAAACTAAGCAACAACCGAGATGAACCCGTTGAAATCCTATCACTGAAATACGAAGTGAGGAGAATGAGATGAAAACAGATCGTACGATTATTACTGTTAATAATCAAGAATTTGGGCAGATTGCAGACCCGAATAAATTAGAAGCGCAAATTGTGCATGCTTATGATGTAATTGACTCGAACGACACTGAGTTTCAAAATTATAAAACTCTATTAGCTTCCACAACTGATGGCAATAGTGGAGCAGACAACGTTAAAGCTACTGCTATTGCAGGATTAACAGGAGCAACCGTTCAAACCTTGTTAGAAAGTTTAAAAGCACTTGATGATAGCAACAAAGAATACTTACTTTCACAGATTCAAGGCGTCACTCTCGGACAAATTCCCGATGGTACCATCACGCCGGTAAAACTTTCAGCAGATTCTAAGAAAGCTTCCATTATAATGGTGGAGGATATAAATTCTCACTTCGTAGGAACGAACGTCGAAGAAGTTCTTGAAGAGCTTTTTACCTTTGCCAATAACGGAAAAGAAAGTATCGCAACCGTTGTTGGCTCACCTGCAACGACAGGCGATACGTTTGCTCAATTGCAAACCCATATCCAAAATAGTAAGAATGCACTAGCAACCAATCTCGCAAACAAAGGGCAACCATCAGTAGGTACCGAAACATTACAAGCGTTAGTTGACAAGGTAGCAAATGTAAATACAGGTAAGAAGTTCGCAACTGGTACAGCAACAAGTTCTTCTACCAGCTCAACCTATACGTTTATCGATGGAACAACAATAGGGGCGTATAGTTTATCGGTTACAGGATTACCTTTCAAACCCACTTTCATATATGCCTTTTGGGAATCTGGGGGTTCGGTAGGAATAGTTGAGTACTCCGAACTTGCGGGAGATATATACCCAAAACCTGTAAAAATAACTGGCGCTAATTTCACTACATCAGGTACTTCTTCTGCTGTTACAAGACATATTAAAGGAGATGTGTCTCCTGCGAATATTAGTGACACTAGTTTTACACTTCCTACACTCGGTCAAAGTATACTTCATACTTGGATCGCACTGGAAATATAGGAGGGTTTACATGATACAGTTAGGACGTAAAATTTATTATGATAAATCGAGCGGAAATGTTGTTTGGGAAATAGGAGAACGTACTTACCAATTTGATACAACTGAAACAACAATTGACCAAGATATAGCAACATTCACAGCATTATCAGAGCGAAATAGAGAAAGTTTTGACGTAATGAAGTTTGAATTTGGTCAATTCGCCCAAGATTTTGCAGAGTGTAACGGATATCGGGTAGACCCAGCAACCAAAACACTAGAATTTAGTTATCCCGACCCAAACGCACCACAAGAACCACAGCCTTATCAAGCCCCTTTAACCGAACAAATAAAAGCAATAAAAGAACAACAAGTACGCATAGACACAGACTTAGCTTCATTTATGGACTATGTAATATCAACCCAATCAGGAGGTATGTGAAATGGTATATTCATTCCGAGTAGGACCTTACGCAAGAAGTGTTTATTTATATGGGACAGAATCTTTTCAAACGGTTCCGACAGAGTATCATCAACCAGTGAAGGAATACGCAGCGAATAATTTTTCACAATATCAAATTGACGAAGCGTTACGAAAAGGGTATATCACCCAACAAGAATATGACGAAACAATTTTACTAATGCCTACAGTTTAAACCAAACACCTAACTAGGTGTATTTTTTTATGTCTGCAAGGAGGTTGAACATGGCAACCTATACTATCCCGGTGGAGAAGAAGAAAATTCCTTCTCCTCCTAAAACTAATAATAAATTCACCATTCAAAATAGACCAACGACAACAAGTGGTAAACCTGTCAGTACAGCGAATAACGCCCCTACAGCAACAGCGACCACGACTAGCGTGCCAAAAACAACAAGCACTAATAATGGATGGGGCTTAGGGTATGGAACTATTAAGGAGAATAATAATCAAGCGGTTAAATGGGCAGACAAAAATGCGGAAATTGAACGGACGATAAACGTAATTCAAAACCGTGAAGATGCAGGACAAGACTTATCCGCCCAGTTAGCTCACTATCGCAACCTAACAGGTAAAGAGTACACACCTAGTTACGAACGACAAACGGAACAGCGGATTAAAGCTGAAGTCGATAACTATATCAAAAACCAATCACAAGCGATTAATGATGCAGTTGCCCGACAAATTCAACAGAATCAAGCTGGTATTAATGCGAACAACGCTTATCTATCTGAACAAATTCAGAAGTTCCAAGAACAAAATAACGTAGCTGACCAACAATCCACCATGCTTCAAAATAGACGCGGTGGTTTTTATTCGGGTGGACTTGACTATCAACTCGGACAGAACGCTAAAGCGACACAAGAAGCAAGCGGAGCCTTATCACGTGACATAGCGGCTCGTAACGCAGAAATTTATGCACAAAATTCACAGTTAGCGGAACAAGCAGCGAATCAGATTAAGCAACTTCAAATGCAAGCACCTGACCTAGTACGAAGCCGTGTGCAAGAAGCTTTAAATAATTACCGCGCTCAACAAATGCAAGAATCTCAATTAACTGGTATGTATAACGGAAGTCCGACCATGCAAATGCAGGCTCAGCAATTCCAGCAACAACTAGCCCAAGCCGGACTAACGGGGATGTTTAACGGACAGCCTACCTTAGAAGCCCAACAAATCCAATTCAGTCAACAAATGGCACAACAACAATTTGCCGAAGATGTGAGACAGTTCGGACTACAGTTTGCGTTACAAAGACAAGTTCAGTTAGGCAATATGTCTATGGACCAAGCAAGATTGGCTTTAGCCCAACAGCAATTTAACTTTGACCAAAATAGATGGCAAAGTGAATTTAATGCGGACCAACAATGGAGACAAAGAGAGTTTGATTTAGCAACCATGCCACAACCGGCAGATTTAGCTAAATATACAGGCCAATTAAACAACATCTTCCTTAGACAAGATGATGAAGGCAATTACTCAGTAAACAATCCAGAAGGTCTATACAGAGCGATTATCGGCTTAAACTTAGATGATAATAGTACGATGAGTTTACTGTCTATGTATGGGTTGGACATTGGAAATTTTCTCAATCCGTAGGAAAGGGGTGGTCAGGTGAACAGATGAAATGGGCAACTGGTGGATTCAAGGTTACGTCAGACTGGGGCAAGCGGAACGACCCGTTCACGAAAGAAGTCAGAACGCACCAAGGATTAGACCTAGCCCTCCCGAAAGGCACAGCGGTAGGCTCAAACATTAGCGGTGAAGTCATTTATGCAGGAATGGGCAAAAGTGGTACAGGTTACGGAGGATATGGAAATGTCGTAGCTATTAAGGACAGTAATGGAAATGTCCATGTATTCGGTCATTTAGACAGTGTCAACGTGAAAAAGGGTCAAAAAATATCAACTGGTACGCTACTCGGAAAATCGGGGAACACAGGCAAATCGACAGGAGCCCATCTTCATTATGAGGTTCGCAAGAATGGGGAACTCAACAATAACCTGAATCCAAGGAAATACCTCCAATTGGGGTGATGATATGAGTATATTTGATGAAGAACGGAAACGATTAGGACTCCCTGTTATGTCGGGGTCCTCTTCTATTTCCGACTTTTTTAATAGAGAACGAGAGCGTATCTTGAGTGGTGAACGCACACAATTTGAATCAATAAGAGACCAAGCAACCGATGCCGCTCGTTTTGCAGGGAGATATTCGGTAGAGACAGAAGTAAGACCGTCTGATGTAAAAGTATCCCCTTCTAAACCAACTAAAGAAGAATTGATGAAACAAGCGCAAGACCAAATCATTAATCAAGGTGTGGGGGATTGGGTCAAAGGTTCCACTAAACCTAAAAAAGATAAAAACAAATACAAAGATGATAACTTCTTTATCGATTCCCAACAATGGCTATACGATCATACGTTAGGACCGGTTCAAGATTGGTTTAATCGCGCTGCCTTCCAGGGTGTCGATAACTTAACGGGTAAAACCGTTTCTTCTGGTGCTGAAAAATACGAATTACCTAAAGAATGGCAAGAAGATTACTTATCCAAAGCCGACACGCCTATGGAAAAAGCGGCGGATATCGTCGGAACGGTTGGAGTATCTGCCCCTCTTTATTTCGGTGGATATGGGGTATTAGGCGCTTCGAGAGTCGGGCAAGGTCTCACACAATGGGGCGGTCAAAACGCAGTTAAGCGAGGACTATCCGAAGCGGCTAAAGGTTCAATAGTAGGGGGAACAGTTGGAACCGGCATTGAAATTGGGCAGGAACTCATGAATCCTTCCAATCAAAACCTACCACAGCACTTACTGGATATTGGAATTGATATAGCGGGAGGAGCCGTCTTAGACCCTCTAGCTTATGGAATACAAGCTGGTGTAAGACAAGGATTTCAAGGCTTACGAAATACAGTAGATAATGCTGTACCTCGTGAACAACTGGCACAGAATTTTGCAAGGGTGATGGACACACCAAGCACATCAAACGCACCAAGACCGTCACAGTTTAATGAACTGATGCCGACTGCAAGAGATATAACGAATCCTAATTACGTACGCCCTATTGTACAAAATCAATCATTAGAACCAATCGTCAATAGTCCGTTCCAAAGATTTAATCCAGAGGTTGCGGCGAGTACGCCAACAAATAGTAAGGTACAACAGGTAGACCAAGCACAAACAACACCAGCTCAACCACTAAATACACAGCCTAACGTTGTAAACTTAGCATCACCTAGGCAGACTCCTGACGTTTTTGGTCAGCCTTCTAGCACACCTATACAGCCTTCTAGCGTGCCGAATGAGCGTAGGGTATACCAAACTATTAAACAATCAGAAAAGACCACACAGCCCCTAAGAGAAGGCTTAGAAACGATGGATACAACATACCAACGTCTAAGCAATCAAGAGTTAGTTGATTATGCGAATGAGCTGATTAATCGTGATATTGAAAAAGCCTTCCAATTTGTCAAGAATGCTAAAAGAATGGATCCAAGACATACAACCGTAGCTTTTAGATTGATTGACGAATTACAGGCTAGAGGGCAACATGAAAGAGCCTTAGACTTAGTGGAACAGGTTGCCGAGTATGGAACGAAAGCCGGTCAGTCCGTTCAAGCGTTGTCTATATACAACCGTTTATCTCCACAAGGTCAATTAGTCCGTCTACAGAGGACTGTCAACCGAATCAATCAAAATAGAGGAATCAACCAAGAAAAAGTCGTCATAACGGAGGATTTCCAAAAAGACTTTGTCGCTACGGCTCAAACGATTCAAGCCTTAACGGGTCAAGAACAAGTAGGGAAAAACGTAATCGACATTGTTCAACGGTTAAAGAAGGGTCAAGCACCAACAGATGAAGAAGCACAGATTATTCGAGATTTTTTTGAAGATGCGAAAAAGTTTGTGTCTGACTTAGATCCAAAGGCAAAACCACCAAAAGTAAAACCAGTGAAAGATACTCGTAGCCGTGATAAAGTTGTTAGCTTTATGGCAAAACAAGAAGAACTAGCTAGAAAACGAATCCAAGCCAGACGAAACGCAGCTAACTCCTTGCCAATTGACTTGCTTTATGATTATGGAGTCATTGGAGCTTCTAAAATCGCAAAAGGTACGGTTAAATTCACAGACTTTAGTGAACAAATGATAAGAGAGTTTGGCGAAGAAATCAGACCGTACATGCAACAGATTTACAACAAAGCGGCGGAAACGTTTAATCTTCAAACCGAAAAGATAACCACCAAACGTTTAACACAGGCAGAAAAAGTAGTCGATAAAGCAATTAGAGAAAAAACTCTTTCTCCCGATATGGCAGATGAGTTATTAAGATTGTCAAAGCAATTACTAGATGCTACTGGTGATGCTAAGTTTGATGCAAGCATGGAATTACAAGCGGCTTTAGTCAGATTAGAACAACCAACTTTTGCACAAATGATAGCATCTACTCATTACCAAGCCATGTTATTAAACCCACTAACTGTAATACGTAATATCATCGGTAATGAAGTATTCTACAGAATAGATCGGGCAAGTAAACTGCTCACAGTACCGATAGATGCGATTCGCTCTAAAATCACCGGGGCAAAAAGAACTATTGTGTTTAATACAGGGCAGTTCAATTGGAAAAATTACTTCGACCCTACTAGAGATTACTGGAAAGGTATGAAAATGGGAGGAAAAGCCGGGTGGAAGGGAGTCAACCCACTAGGCATTAACACCGCCTATGACCTTCGTTCTCCAGCTTTTAGTTCTAATGCACAGAATCTCGGGCCGGTCAAAAAGATGTTAGTATCTAAATATAATCCTTTACGTTGGACAGAAAAATTACTCGGAGTAACTATGCGTTCCTTTGATACGGCTGGTTATTTACGAGCTTATAATCAAATGTTACGAGAACAGGCGACTTTAAGGGCTATGAATGAGGGATTAAAAGGCAGGGCACTCAGAGAAGCGGCAGATCGATATTTCCTTGAAGCAGACGAAAATTTGATGGCGATTGCTGACCAGTATGGAAAATATGCTACCTTCCAAGACAATACAGCTTTAGCAAGGGGATTGACAAAAGTAAAAGAAGGTGCGAATAAGTTATCTACTAAAGCCCTTACTTTAGGTATGGCTGAAACGAAAGATTTTGGATTAGGTAGCCTTATCTTGCCATTCCCTAAAACACCAGCAAATCTCGTTATGCGTGCACTTGAATACTCTCCAGCAGGCTTAATCCGTTCTGTTAATTTAATCAAAAACTATCTGCGAATGGGGAAAAATCCTTTAGATGCCCGTGAAGCTCAGTTGGCCTTGTCAAGAGCTATTATAGGAACAGGCGGACTTTCCGGTTTAGGCTTTATCCTAGCTGAAAAAGGAGTATTAACGTCTGCCGGACATTCTGATTACGAAGTAAGAGAATTGGAACGAATGGCAGGAAAACAACCGAATAGCATTAATATCTCTGCACTCGAACGATTTGTATTTAACGGGTTCAATCTTTCTGATTTGGAATTAAGAAGAGGTGACACGTTCGTTTCATATGATTGGGCACAACCACTTGCACTATCTATTGCTTTAGGCACAGGCATTAGTCAAGCTAATAAGGAAAGTGAAAACCCTACGGTATCTCAGAAAATTATAAGAGCAGGAGATAGTGCGATTAATACTATTGTGAATATGTCGTCACTCTCGGGAATTAACCGTATAGTATCAGGTCCACCTAATGAAACGTGGTCAGAAAAATTAGCGGGCTCTATGGCAAGCGCAGGAGGTTCCTTTGTACCTACTTTAGCGAACCAGTTCCGGAAAGCTGGCGATAATACAGCAAGGAATACCAACGATCCTACATTCAAAGAAGTATTCCAGAACAGAGCGCTAAATCGTATACCTGGATATCAACAACAATTACCTCCGTCCTATAATACATTTGGCGAGAAAGAGGAATTGTATCCAAACCAATCGAATAATTTATTTAATGTATTCCTAAATCCATCTTATGTAAGTCAATATAATCCTTCTGAAGAAGCGCAAGTATTATTGGATTATATCAACCAAACAGGGGATAAAACAGCGGCTCCACGATTGGCACCTAAAACATTAGATGGCTATAAGCTGACTGGAGAAGAACAGTCCGAAATGCAGCGTATTATGGGTGAAGAAACGAAAAAAGGAATTCAGGAACAACTTGAACGCTTACGGAATGCAAGCCCTGAGAAAGCGGAAAAAATCATTGATGATATTCTACGAGAAGCAAGCGCCAGAGCAAGGGAAGTCATTCGAGAAGGGAGGGAATAAATGCTTTCCTTTATGGTGTTTTTTGGAGTTGCATGCGTGATTGTATTTGCGTTAATTTGTTATGTATCTTGGCTGTCAGAACGAGAGAAAACCGACCCTATCTTTAAAGCAAAGATAGACAGGATTAGAACAAAATGGGATCCTAAGATTGTTTTCTTTGAGAACCTATTTACTTGGATATTAGTATTACTGATGATTTATTTAATTTTTTTAGGGGGCTCTTATTGAGTCCCCTTTTACATTGGAGGAGAAAATATGGAAACGTTAATCTTTGGATTTGACATAAAGTCAGTCGTAGGAAATAACATATGGCACTTAGCTTTAGGGTTAGTTGCTTTTGATATTGCAACTGGATTATTAGCAGCAGGAGTAGAAAAGAAAATAAACAGTTCCATTAATTTTGTGGGCTTAATTAAAAAAGCAGGGATATTCGTAGCACTCGCCTTCCTAGTGTTTGTGGATGCTTTTATTAATGCAGACGGATACATTATTCAAATAGGTGTATGGGGCATTGTGGTGTATGAGGGATTAAGCATAATTGAGAATTTCTCTAGGATTGGAATTAATCTAAATTTCCTGACAAAGTATTTTGACCCTAATAAGGTAGGGAAAGGTGATAAATAATGAGTGTTGAATTAATTGTAGACCCAGGGCATGGAGGCAAGGATCCCGGCGGAGGCAGTAATCAATATTGGAAAGAAAAAGATATGGTCCTAGACATATCCCTTTATCAATATAACCGCTTTAAAGAATTAGGGGTACCCGTAGCCTTAACACGGGATAAAGACGTGTATGTAAGCCCAGAACAACGTACAAAGATAGTCCGTGATAGTGGGGCAAAACACTGTATCTCAAACCATATTAACGCAGGCGGCGGCGACGGAGCAGAAACCATTCACTCCATTTATTCAGAAGGACACCTTGCCAAAGCACTTGCAGAAGCTATTTTTAAAGCTGGGCAAAACATTAGAAGGGTGTTCACTCGTTCCTTGCCTTATGACAGCAGAAAAGATTACTACTTCATGCACCGTGACACAGGGAAAGTCAATACCGTCATAGTGGAGTATGGATTCGCTGATTCCAAAAAGGATGACATTGAACAATTAAAGCTAGATTGGAAGAAGTATGCCGAAGCGGTTGTTGAAGGCTATTGTAAACAAACAGGGCGTACATATAGCCCACCAAGGAGTGATGAAGAAGTGGCGCAATTCAATCCATCTTCAGCTACTGTAAAAACAGAAACTAAAGAATTGTTAAGTAAATTGCACAAAGTCGGCATCCTTTCAGATGATTGGTCTGCCAAAATCGACGAACTATCTGACTCTGATGTGATTGGGCTACTAGTAACGGCTATAAACAGAAAGAAGCTACTCCCTTGATTTGGGGGTAGCTGTTTCCTTGTGTATCTTCTCCCACAATTCCCTAGATTTCGGAGAGAGCCAACTCCTATGCAATTCATTTTTATAATACTCATAGAAAGCTCTTTTCTGTTTTTCATTGAATTTCTCGGCCTGTTTTATATGGTCCTCACAATAATATTCAATTTCATCTTTATTCCACTGTTTAAGAGGATAAATTCCTTCTTTCTGCCCACAATAAAGACACTTCATAAGTTAAAAATCCTCTAAAGTATGAATGTATTTTTTACGCGTTTGGATTTATAAAGATAAGGAATCCAAATAATACATGTTAATAAATTTCTTATTATAGATTGCCACATTCCTTGTTGAGCCGAGACTATATCAAAGTCGGGTATCCGCGAGTAAATAGAAAGCGTGAATATAATGTTTATTAGGTTTAAAACTAAGACTAATATCCAAAATATAGTCAATCGTATAGGAAAATATTTTTTCATCTTATACATGATTACAATCATGTAAATAGATCCTAACGTAATCAAACTGTGAAAAATAAGCTCATAAATCAATGCATAAGACAATCCAGGTAAACCTGTCTCTGGTGAAGTCAAATAATTCCATGTTTCTTTATCAAGAAAAACACGAGATAAATCATTAAGAATATAAAAACCACTACTAAATGCGCTAAAAGCGAGGCCTAAAACAATAAGTATTAACCATCCACCAATACCCCAAGGTTCCAATTCTTCTTTTTTAATTTCAACAGTTTCCATCTTCAGACTCCCCTTTGTATTCAAATAAATCTTCAATCGTTACCCCTAATAATCTTGATAGCTTGAATGCTTTTTCTAACGGTGGGTATGACCGCCCAGCAATCCAATTTGAAAGCTGAGTAGGAGAAATGTTCAATACTTCTGCTATGTATTTTTTCTTATACCCCGACTTCTCAATTAGTTCCCCTATACAACTTTTCATATGAACACCTCAAATAGGTTATTCTTTATTTCTGTTTAAACTCCTTTAAAAAAATAATTTTGAGGAAACCTTAAATTAAATTTAAAAAGACAGGCAACATCCATTATATTCGCCCATATACTCAATATCAAAACCAAAAAGGAGTGATGGTAATGTGTCATTGTGGAGAATGTGAAGAATGCTGGGGCTATATGGAAGAGGATGTGAATCTAAATGGAGATTATTAAGTTTCAGGAGTTTATGAAAGGACCGTCACTAGCAGCCATTACCCCTGACCCACAAATATTTCACATGGTCGATATAGGCTTTAATTTCTTTCTCACAAGTGGAGCTGTCTTACTCACACTCGTCTTACTCGAAAAGGCGGGTTTTTCCGTTAATGAAACACTAATGAGGGTTATCATGATAGGTTCTATAGCAGTCTCTATACTCTTATTTGTGTTTAAGCATGGATTATTTCGTCATATCGTAATGGGTTGGTAAGGTATCACTTGTCAAGTCAAGCTTTACAACTTGATTTTATTTATTGTCTTACTTGTATAATTTCGTTTTGTTGGACTGAAACGTCTTTAGGTTTTTTCACCTAAAGCCACCTTTTCGTCATTCTTCGAATGTCTCAAAGCTGGGAGGGGAGCGCATGAGTGATTATGATGAAGTATTTAGCCATAAGAAAACGAAAAAGTTTGTTAAAAAAGAAGGATGGGAAGCATTTTTAAACTTGCTTCAAGATTCTTATCCGGACCGTGATTTATATAAAGTTAGCATGGATTGGTACGATGATATGAGTTATATCTGTAAGGCTAAAGGTGAATGGGGAGATATCATTATCGGATGGAAGGAGAGAGGGGATAGGTAATGCTTGAATGGATAATACCTTTAGCAGTCGGCACTCTTGCTATTGTCACGAAATCCCCGAAAAAGTCCGATAGAAAGAAAATCGAAACGATCATGAGGAATGTTAATTATGGGGTCAGAAAAACTAAAGGAGAGGAAGAAACCTATCTATATCCTACCTATAAGAAAAAAGAAAAGTTATTTGATGGAGATACACAAATAGGTACCAGGTATTTTTATAACATCCCTTTAGGGTTGCCAGCTTCCAAATTAGCCAAGATGGAGAAGGAAGTCAAAGTATTCACGGATGGATTACAGAAGCCTGTGGAGGTTGCTTATAAGAAAGGCATGCTACAGTTCTCGGTCTATGATGAAGAAATCCCCGAACTATTCCCATACAGTGAATTACCGGATAAAGAGGGTTGGGTTGCACCAATCGGCAAACGGTTTGACGGGTTGGTATGGCATAACTTTGACCACGTTCCACATATGACTGTAGCCGGAACAACTAGATTTGGGAAAACAGTATTCTTGAAAGTATTAATGACCTATCTCATAGAACATCATCCAGACGATATAGAACTGTATTTGATCGATTTAAAAGGTGGGCTAGAGTTTGGGCCTTATGAACGATTAAAACAGGTTCGAAGGGTTGCTAGTAACGCAGAGGAAGGAGCTTTACTTTTAACCGAGATCCATGAACGGATGGAGAGAATGTATAAATATTTCCGTACTAACGGCTGGACGAATGTAGTAGATACTCCCGAGCAAAAGCGAATCTTCATTATAGTAGACGAAGCTGCCCAACTAGCTCCTGAAAAATGGATGACCAAAGAGCAAAAAGACTTGCTTGGTATGTGCCAATACTTCTTAGGAGAAATCACCCGTATAGGCGGGGCATTAGGGTTTAGAGAGGTCTTTTGTACCCAATACCCAACAGCCGACACTTTACCGCGTTCTGTAAAGCAAAATTCAGATGCTAAAGTTTCTTTCCGACTACCATCTGGATATGCTTCACAAGTCGCTATTGACGATTATGGAGCCGAAGAACTACCAAGCGATATAAAAGGGAGAGCCTTATTCAAAACCCACGAATTACGTGAAATGCAAGTGCCTTATATAAGCGATAAAGAAATGAAGGCTAGACTGAAACAATGGGAGGTAAAGAATCATGATCCTCACCATGCACCAAAAAATGAAGAACAGACAGGAGAGGATACTTTCTACATTAGATAATCTGGGGTTTGTGTCAACATCACAAATACAAACAATTCATCGGTTAGGCAAACGCCCTAACACGTTACGAATCTTAAAAGAAATGGAAGCATACCTATACAAGAAACCGTTTTACGAACGGAACGGGGAACATGTCTATTATTTAAACTCTCTTGGCCGAGATGTAATAGGCAGTACGAAGGAAAGAAAATGGAGTGCAGAGGTCATTGAACACTATCTCATGCGGAATGATTTCTTTATTCATTTAGGCTGTCCTAGCGACTTTGAAATAGAGAAAGAACTCGTTTTAAACCTTAAAGCAGGATTATCCTACCGAGAAGAAATAATACGCTGTGATGCCCTTTATAAGCGTTCAGGAGCGCTCCATTTTTTAGAAGTAGATAGAACTCAATCCATGAGTGAAAACAGAAAGAAGATAGAAAAATATGTGAAAGCTAGTGAGATAATTAAAGGCCAGAATAAAGAACCAGTGATTGTGTTTTATACAGCTAATAAATTTAGGAAAGTGAGTATAGAAAGGATATTAAATAACACCCAATTGAAGTTTGAAGTGTACGCGAGAGAGGACATTTAAACTCTCTTTTTTTATTTTAAATAAGGACAAACCACTTCGACATATGTATGTCATGAGGTGGTGCTAAGTGAAGGTAAAAATTGTAGGTGGTAAAGTGACTGACGAATTACTATTTGATTGTTATGATATCATTATAGATTCGTTAGAAAAGGAGAAAGAAAATGAAAGCGATATATGCCAGAGTGTCCACAGAGGAACAAGCTATAAGAGGATACAGCATAGGGGCGCAGATAGACGATTGCCGGAAGAAGGCAAACACGGATGATGTTTTAATCTATACCGATGAAGGATGGTCTGGTGAGATTTTAGAGAGACCGGGACTTTCACAATTGCGCCAAGATGTGGAAGAGGGAATTATCGATGAAGTCTATTGTTATGATCCGGATCGTCTCGCGCGAAAGCTATTAAACCAATTGATTATAGATGATGAATTTCGAAAAAAAGGGGTTAAAGTAGTATTTGTAAATGGGGAGTATGATAAATCTCCTGAAGGAAAAATGTTTTTCTCTTTTCGTGGCGCTATTTCAGAATTTGAAAAAGAGAAGATCAAGCAACGAACTAGAAATGGAAAGTTAAAAAAAGCGAAGGACGGTAAAATAGGGAATTATGGATTGTATGGATATAATCACGATAGGGATAAAAAGACTTATACCATTCATCCAGAACAATCAAAAATCGTGAAATTAATTTTCGATTATTTTACCAATCCAGATAGTCCTTGTCAGGGAATGAACTCCATTGCGAAATATTTAACCGACCACGGCATTCCAACTGCAACAGGAAAGAAAATATGGCATCGTAATGTAGTACGTCAAATTTTAATGAATGAAGCTTATACCGGCCGTTACGCATTAAATAAAACTAATTCCGAAGGTGATTATGTTCGTATGCAGTTGGGGTTGTCGAGAAAGCAAAAAACACGTCCTAAAGAAGAATGGATATATACAGAGATTCCAAGGATCATATCGGACGAACAATACATACGAGCGCAGGAATTATTAGAAGTCGCGAGAAGAAGGTATTCAAAGAAAGCGCAAAATGACTATTTGCTTTCAGGTTTGTTACGGTGTTCAGATTGTGGGAATACTATGGTTGGAACAAAAGCAACATGGTGGGGCCAAAAAGTCCTAATGTATACGGACCGTAAAAATTCGGCCGGAGCAAAAAACCCCGGCTGCGGCAATCAAATCAAAATTCAGGAAGTAGAAAAATTTGTATGGGAAAACGTTCTTTCAATATTAAATAATCCTGAAAAATTTGGTGAATATAAAAAGAAGAAAAAAAGTCCTACTAACCTTATAAATCTACAAAAATCTTTAACTGACAAAATTAACGGTCTGCAGAAAGCTAAAAAACGACTTATCGAATTAGTCAAGATATCAGATGATATTGATCTGACTGACATCAAAAACGAAATAGCGGATATACAACAGGAAGAAAAGGCTCTTAAAATCCAATTAGATAAGATTAAAGAGCAAACAAAAGACAAAGAAGAAACAGAAGCAGACACGCAGAGATTGAGAGAAAGTTTAAATATGTTCTTTGCTTATAAAGGGGAGAGTATACCGTTTGAAGCTAAGCAGAAGATTATTAGAACGTTGGTAAAGCAGGTGTATTTGACAAAAGACCATTCAGAGGTAGAAATACATCTTTTTTAGCACATCTAATGTAATCGAAAACGAAATACTTATGCATTTACGGGCATTAAAGAAAACAAAAAAAGATGTTTCCTTACATGATCCAATTGGGCAGGATAAAGAAGGAAATGAAATAAGTTTAATTGATGTGTTAAAATCAGATTCCGATGATGTAATTGACACGATTCAATTAAATATGGAATTAGAAAAAGTAAAAGAATACATCGATGTTTTAGATGGCCGTGAAAAAGAGGTGATTATCGGGCGATTTGGCCTTGATTTACAAAAGGAAAAAACGCAGCGTGAAATCGCAAAGGAACTCGGAATATCGAGGAGCTATGTGTCAAGAATTGAAAAAAGAGCATTAATGAAAATGTTCCATGAGTTTTACCGGGCTGAGAAAGAGAAAAAGAATAAATAACAAAGAGAAACGGAGGACTCCCACTGCTTTTTTGGAAATGGGATTCCTCCGTTTTATGTTTTATAAAATGAACATGAAACCTTTTGTCTTTAACCATCGTAAATATTAGGAATATAGGATTAGAATTGGAGAGTTAGTATGAAATATGAAAACAGACCCAAAATGGATATTCCGAAATCTGCCTTTGAGAAGGGATTCGATATCATTGCAGGATTCATATTCTTTGCAAATATTGTTTATATCCTCATTCAATGGAATGATATTCCCAGCCAAGTTCCTACCCATTTTAATGCATTAGGGGAAGCGGATGCGTGGGGAAACAAAGGAGCATTATGGATTCTTCCCATAGTTGGAACAATCCTTTGGATGATAATGGCGGCTTTTGAAAAATACCCGCATACTTTTAATTATATGGTTACTATTAAACCTGAAAACGTTGAACGGCAATATAAAAACGGAAAACTTCTGTTTAATTTGATAAAAAATGAAATGCTTTTATTATTTGCATATCTAACCTTTAGCACGATTGACGTTGCTAAAGATGGAGAAAATGGGCTTGGCGTATGGGATTTGCCGATTACGCTTGGTATCATTTTCGGGACTATAGCTATTTTTATGATAAGATCTTTTCGGTTGAAGTAAAACAAAAAGCTGTTACAAAAAAGTAACAGCTTATTACATTTTACCATCTTGAATTAATGGCTCCCAATTGGCACCGAAATTTTTCGTCTGAAGTATATCCAAATCATAGGTTGTTATCGCAATCTGATTTGAATCTGTTGGAGAAACCGCAATGAACGTTATAGGATTATCATAATCTAGATGCGGAATGACTATTGCTGCCTTTTCTTTACTTTCGAGTGAATAGCTATGTAAAGAAATCGTACTGTCATTAGAGACACTGGCATATACTAGTTGTTTTTCAGAAAATGCAAGGGCGGTGATCATCCCTTCTGCCCATTTTGAAAAAGTGTCTCCGCCATCAGTTGACCCATATACTCCTTCTCTGGTTGCCATTGCTACGATATCTCCATTACTTGGATGAACCGCAATCATGCCGAATGAGTCGGCGTCAAATCCGGCCATTTCCGGCTGGTCAAAGCTTTGTCCGCCATCAGGAGAATGGTAAAAGCCTTGATCTAGCTCTGAATTTGGCTGTTCATTAATGACATAAAGATCCTGATCTGAAAAGCTTGCACCTAAGAAGTGGAAGTCCGACTCTCCAGAAAATTCGATAGTTTCCAGGTTCTCTCCGTAGTCACTTGCTTTAACTAAGCCGAGCGGATTTTTCAAGGATGACCCTTCTTCAGGGTGTCCGCTGACGAGAAAACCATCTTCAGTGACTTGAAACCCCATATAGTCATGAAGGTTTTTGGTTGTTTCATACCATACTCCGTCACGGTTCAGTTTTAGTCCATGGTGGGTTGCAACCATTAATTCATTTTCTAAGTTATACCCAATCCCATGGATATGGTCAATTGTTAGCTCTTCACTTTGAATTAGGTAAGCAAGGTTTGATTCTTGAGTAGCACCTTCACTCGTTTGATGTTCTTCTGTTTCAGCGATCTGCCGCTCTTCCTCTTGGGAACATGCCGCTAGAAGCACAAGTGCAATTATTGTTGCTGATATCCATTTTCGCAATTTATAAACACCTCTATTGTATTGTTGCCTTGTTATTACCACTATAAGCGAAAATGGAATAAAAATCATGTGAACAAATTGAGAATATTAAATCTTGCGTGGAGGTTTAGGGGGAAATAACGATTGATCATAATGAAACGAAACTAGTATATAAGAAAAGTCTACACACACCGCTAGTCCTTTAGTCGCTGTTAGTATTAAACTCGAATGAGTTCTATCAAACATATAAAGCTCGGCTTCATAGATTTTGATAATCCTTCTTTAAATCTTTCACTTTGACTACAGTTTTCCCTTTTCCTTTGCATACTGGACAATTTTTTGAAATCATTCCATAACTTTTAACTGTTCCTGTTCCATTACATTTCCTGCAAATCGCAATTACTTTCATCTCCACCACCCCTCCTTATATTTAGAATTTTCAAACGTTTATAATTACTATTATTATATAAAAAATTAGTGGTCCTTGTGTAGTATCCCGATTACAAAATTTATCGAATTATCAAGCCAATGAATAAAAAGAGAGACAAGGAATCGTTGGGCTATGCAAAATGTAGAAGGAAATTTCCGGGAACGGTAAGGCTGCCTTTAAAAATTTTATTGGGATAATGAAATAAAAGCTAATTCTTTCGCCCATACTATCTGGTCGATTGTCTCATAAAATATTGTAGAATCAAGACGAGGAGGGGGATATCATGCCATACCCATATCCATACACATGTGGTGTTCCTTACCCAGTACCAGTGGTTAGCTATGGGACTGGCGGAGCCTACTTAGCTTTAGTGGTGGTACTGCTCGTCCTTTTGCTAATCTTTGGCGGCTGGTGGTGCTGGGGTAAATAAAGTCTTCAATAAATTTGGGGTGATCCAGGCTGAGGTTCTCGATTCACCCTTTTTTGTTTGCAACGGAAAACAGAACTTTAGGGAATCGAAATAAATGAATAGTAATTTCATAGGAATCGTTTTATAATAATGATAATTCTTGCAATTGGAGGGGTGCCATTTGGCGACAAAAACTTACTCGGAAACTTGGGACTTAGATGTATTTTTTAAGGGAGGCAGTGAGTCCGAGGAATTTAAACATTACATAAAAGAACTTGAAGAAAAGGTTCTGTCCTTCACTAATCAGATTCAAAGCTATCAGGCGCAAGACTCAGAAGGATTGGATGAAGTTCTCACAACTTTTGCAAACGTTTCATATAAGATGAGACAAGCTGGTGCCTTTGTCAGCTGTTTAACAGCTCAAAATACAAAGGATGACAAAGCGGTTGAATGGAGAGTCAAATTAAACGATTTAAGTGCGCAATTTCAAACATCCTTAACTGTACTAGATCAAAAACTAACTGAATTTGATGATACAGTCTGGAATGAACTCCTGCAAAACGAGCCGTTCAGGGAAATCTCTTTTGTTCTTAATGAAAGAAGACAAAAGATGAGTGAGAAATTATCTGTAGAGCAAGAATCCCTGATTAATTCGTTAGGTGTAGATGGTTATCATGGCTGGGGCCAATTCTATGACCACATCGTAAAAAACATTCAGATTTCATTCAAAGAAAATGGAGAAGAAAAACTCTTGTCTGTCGGTCAGGCCTCTAATAAGTTTTCCAACAGTGATCGAGAAGTACGTAAACGAGTATTCCAGGACTGGGAAAAAGCTTGGGGTGAACAGGGAGACTACCTATCTACAACGTTAAATCACCTAGCAGGCTTCCGTCTTCAGGTTTACAAGCACCGAGGCTGGGAAGATGTATTAAAAGAACCGCTTCAATACAACCGGATGCAAAAGAAAACATTAGATGCAATGTGGAATACTATTGTCGAGTATAAAAAATACCTGGTTCAATATCTTGAAAGAAAAGCACAGCTTTTAGGCTTGGAAAAACTAAACTGGTATGACCTGGATGCCCCAATTGGAGCAAGCGAATCTAAAGTAAGTTATCAAGAGGGAGCAGAGTTTATCTTACAAAACTTTAAAGAATTTGGGGAGCAATTAACCTCATTTACGCAAAAAGCATTTGAAGACAGATGGATTGAAGCAGAAGACAGACCTGGCAAGCGACCAGGCGGTTTCTGTACAGGGTTTCCTGAAAGTGACCAATCCCGTATTTTTATGACGTTTAGCGGTACGACTTCAAACGTGTCTACGCTTGCCCATGAATTAGGCCATGCTTTTCATAGCTATGCCTTAAGGGAGGTTCATCCGCTAAACAAAGGATACGCAATGAATGTCGCAGAGACGGCTTCTACTTTTGCTGAAATGATTGTAAGTGATGCATCAGTGAAACATGCCAAAAATGAAGAAGAAAAACTTTCTTTATTAGAAGATAAGCTGCAGCGGGCAGTTGCTTTATTAATGAACATCCATGCCCGGTTCCTATTTGAAACCCGTTTCTATGAAGAGCGAAAAAGTGGAAATGTGTCTTATCAGCGTTTGAACGAGCTCATGCTTGAAGCACAAAAAGAAGCCTATTGCGATGCACTTGGAGAATACCATCCATTATTCTGGGCATCTAAATTGCATTTCTATATAACAGGAGTACCGTTCTATAACTTCCCATATACATTTGGATTCCTATTCTCAATGGGAATTTACCAAAGAGCAACAGAGGAAGGTAAAGGCTTTGAAGAAAAATACATTGCTTTACTAAAAGACACAGGCTCAATGACAGTAGAGGATTTAGCGCAAAAGCATTTGCAGGCAGATTTAACCGAAAAATCTTTCTGGGAAAATGCGTTGAAACCAATTGTAAAAGATGTAGAAGAATTTTTAGAAATGACGAAATAAAGAAAAAAGAGGAGGCTTCTGTTAGAGCCTCCTCTTCCTTTACAATAAATATTTGCTCCAAAAAGGCTAAAGCTTTTTAACTTTAATGGGACTGACCATACTTAATGACAGGATTACTGTTATAAATAAATAGACGTAAGATGGAATAATGGCGGTAAAAAGAAATAGTAATGTCCCAATGCACCCAGATACTGTAATCGGCACTCCTGTAAAATATCCCTGTTGTTCAGAAATATTAAACCGGGCCAGACGGATGGCTCCACAGCTAATATAAAAAATTGAAACAAACATTCCAGCAGCACCAAATTCATAGAGGATCCCATGATACAATAGCAAGGCTGGAGCAACTCCGAAGGAAATAATATCGCACATTGAATCTAGTTGTTTACCAAACTCTGATTCTGTTTGCAGCTTTCTCGCCATCATTCCATCAAAGCGGTCCATTAATGCAGCTAAAAAGATTAAGGTAAGACTAAGATGTAATTGCCCCTTTGTCACAAATAAAATCGCAAAGGCACCTAAAAAGAGATTGGATAGTGTGATAAAATTGGCTGCTTGTGATTTCAGCTTTTTCACAGTAATATCCAAAACATGAGCTAAAAACAATCTTATCACTCTCCTAAAATATAGAAGGTAAACGCTTATTATATTATAATATCATTATTGTACGGATATTATAAGAACAGGTAAAGATTTTTTTCTGTGGAAATAGGTGAAGTTCGTTGGTAAAAGAAAAACTATATCGCACCATGATTGAGCTTACAAATGGTCCTGTAACAAGTAGGCTTTTGCAAAGGATAACCATGTCGAAATGGAGCAGAGCTCTTATTCCATTATACATGAAAGCCTATAAAATAAATCCTCATGAGCTTATGATCCCGCCTAAGCAATATCCATCGCTTCAGGACTTTTTTATTCGGAAATTAAAAAATGGGGCACGCGTTATTCAAAAAGGGGAAAATATTATAATCAGCCCGGTCGATGGAGTTCTTGAAGAATGGGGAGTCATTACAGAAAACACCGAAATGGTTATTAAAGGGAAGGTTTATTCTGTTAAGGAAATGCTGGGAAATGAGTCAATCGCAATGGACTACATTGGCGGCCAGTTTGCTCTGCTTTATTTAAGTCCAGCGCATTATCATCGGATTCATGCCCCATACAGCGGAAAAATTATTTCAAAGCATGTACTAGGCAAAAAATCCTATCCCGTGAATCGCTTAGGTCTCCGTTATGGTAAATCGCCTTTATCTAAGAATTACCGGTTAGCGACTGAAATTAATGGTGGCTATGGGAAGTACGCGATTATCAAAATAGGGGCTATGTTTGTGAATAGTATTGAGTGGACAAATCCAAATGATTGGGTAGAAAAGGGCGAGGAGCTTGGTTATTTTTCCTTTGGATCGTCTGTTGTCCTTTTATTTCCAAAAGGATTTATGGAAATGAACCAGAGGCTAAAAAAGGGAACTACCATCTTCATGGGGGATCCTCTAGGAACCATAATTGAAAGCGAGTAACTAAAGGGAAGAAAAAAAGCTCTGTTATGATAACAGAGCTTGTCATTTTTTTAAGAACTAATTTTCACGTGATGAGTTAAAGAACGACGCTGAATTTCTGTCTCGATGAGGCGAATAAACTCAGGACTTAAATTTAATTCTCTTGCCTTGTAGTAGGATTCAAGCAATAGCTGATCAGATAATCTTCTCATCGACATTCACCTCCAGCTGAAATAAGGGTTCTATTCACCAAGGCCTTTGCATATATTAATAGATTGCTTGGTGTACATACAATCTAACAAATTTAAATTGTTAGAACAAGCGTTCTATTATCCACAGGTAATAGTGGATAACCTGTTATTAAGTTGTGTGTAAAACTCAGGGTTCCACGATTTATATATGTGAACAATGTGTATAAAGTTATCCACAACTGTTGAAAAGGGGGTCAATTTGTCGAAAAATATTTTTGGAATTACGAATTTCGACAATAATCGTATATACTATGAAGGGTTTAGCATAAAAATTAAATCATTGTTACGTAATATTTTGAAACAAAATGAAAAATTAGGTATGATGATGAAAGTCATAGATAGTAACGAGGTGAATAAAGTGCTGACGAGTTTTTTGCCGGCTGAGCACGTAAAGAATATATTTGAAATTACACCTGAAAAGCTAAAGGAAAAAGGAATAAAGGCGATCATTACTGATTTGGATAACACCCTGGTTGAGTGGGATCGTCCGAGTGCGACTCCCCGCCTGATTGAATGGTTTGAAGAGATGAAAAAAAATCATATTTTAGTGGCGATTGTTTCAAATAATCAAAAGGAACGGGTTCGTTTATTTGCGGAACCCTTAAACATACCATTTATATATCAGGCAAGAAAACCAATGACACGCGCCTTTTACCGGGCCATAACTGTTTTAAATGTAAAAAAAGAAGAAACGGTGGTCATTGGTGACCAGCTTTTGACGGATGTTTTTGGCGGGAACAGGGCAGGGTTTCATACGATCTTAGTCGTGCCTGTTGCACAATCTGATGGTTTTTTTACGAGGTTTAACCGAATGGTAGAAAGAAGACTATTAAAATTTTTTAAGAAGAAAGGCTATATCCAATGGGAGGACAGGTCGTGACAAATTCACAGAACTTAGTTTTCAATTGTATCGGGTGTGGGGTATTGATTCAAACTGAAGACCCAGAAAAAATAGGATATGCTCCCCCTTCTGCACTTGAAAAGGAGGAAATCGTTTGTAAACGGTGTTTTCGTTTAAAACATTATAATGAAGTTCAGGACGTAGAGCTGACTGATGATGATTTTCTCAAAATGATTCATCGGATAAGTCAAGATGATGCCCTTGTCGTAAAAATTGTGGATATCTTTGATTTTAACGGCAGCTGGCTAAATGGGATTCAGAGGTTTGCAGGGAAAAACCCTGTTTTACTGATTGGAAATAAAGTGGATTTGCTTCCTAAATCGGTGAAACAAAGCAAGTTAATTCAGTGGATGAATAAGCAAGCGAAAGAGCTGGGGCTAAAACCGCTGGATATTGCCCTTGTCAGTGCCCATAAGGGGATCGGAATGGAAGAAGCTATCTCGCTAATTGAACACCATAGAAATGGACGCAATGTTTATGTTGTCGGTACTACAAATGTGGGGAAATCTACCTTTATTAATAAAATAATTGAACAAGTTGCGGGAGCAAAGGATGTTATTACGACATCTCATTTTCCGGGGACTACGCTTGATTTTATCAGAATTCCTTTAGATGATGAGCAAAGCATGATTGATACTCCGGGAATCATTAATCGTCATCAAATGGCTCATGTTGTCAGTAAAAAAGATTTGAAGGTGATCACCCCTAAAAAAGAAATTAAGCCAAAAGTCTATCAGCTGAACGAGGGACAAACCCTTTTCTATGGAGGATTGGGAAGGCTTGATTTTATTATCGGAGAACGGCATTCCTTTATTCACTATTTTTCAAATGAATTGCCGATTCACCGCACGAAAATCGAAAAAGCAGACGAATTGTATCAAAACCATTTAGGAGAGCTTCTGTCCCCTCCTGATCAGGAGAGTAAGGAAAACTTTCCGCCGTTGGTAAGACATGAATTTTCGATAAAAGAGGATAAAACCGATATAGTCTTTTCAGGGTTAGGCTGGGTAACTATTCAAGAAAAAGGAGTCAAGGTGGCCGCATATGCTCCAAAAGGAATCTCAGTATTACTAAGACGATCTTTAATATAAGAAGTATCTATATGAGTTTGTTGTAATGGGGGGAGAAAGTATGGAGAAGGTATTTGGAGTGATTGGTGATCCTATTCGACATTCTTTATCACCACTCATACATAATCATAGCTTTGCCAAAGAAAAAATGGAGGCAGTCTACCATGCCTTTTTAGTAAATAGTGAAGATTTAGAATCTGCTGTTCGCGGGATGAAAGCAATTGGGATCGAAGGTTTTAATGTAACGATTCCCCATAAGGAAGCGATCATTTCTCACTTAGACGAAATAGATCCGCTTGCTAAAGAAATAGGTGCAGTCAACACGGTCATCCTGCGAAACGGATCCTATATCGGATACAATACTGATGGGATCGGTTTTGTTAAAGGATTAAAACAATCTATCAATGAAGAAACAGCTGAACAAAAGCAAGTATTAATTATAGGTGCAGGAGGAGCGGCTAAAGGAATTTACTATAGCCTGTTAGCAGATGGATTCACCAAGGTTGATTTGGCTAATCGTTCCGTGGAGAGGGCCAGGCAGTTAGTTTCCGGAAGCACCCATCCCTTAAGCAGCTTTTCGAATACTTATAGTCTTTTGGAAGCAGAGGAAAACTTAGATCAATACGATATATTGATTCAAACGACTTCGGTAGGAATGTCTCCCCGAATAGAGGAATCTCCTTTAACGTTACAAAAGCTTAAAGAAAAAACACATGTGTTTGATATTATTTATAATCCCTTTGAAACCAAATTTCTAACTTTGGCAAAAGAAAAGGGCTGTCATATTCATAACGGCATTGACATGTTCGTTTATCAGGGCGCTTACGCTTTTCAATTATGGACGGGAAAATGGCCTGATACGGACGAAATGAAAGAGTTAGTTATTAATCGATTAGGAGGCTAATACATGCTAACGGGAAAACAAAAAAGATTTCTGCGTTCACAGGCACATCATTTAAATCCCATCTTTCAAGTGGGTAAAGGCGGGGTTAGTAAGAATTTAATTAAACAAGTTGCCGATGCACTTGAAGCCCGTGAATTAATTAAAGTAAGTGTATTGCAAAACTGTGAATTTGAACGCGATACGGTGGCAGAAGAGCTTTCTGCAGGTGCCAATGCAGAGTTGGTACAAATCATTGGAAATGTGATTGTTTTGTATAAAGAATCAAAAGAGAAAAAGCAAATTCAATTGCCGTAAATATTATTTAGAGGATGAAGTCAATTGGAAAAAAAGATTGGCATATTAGGCGGAACCTTTGATCCTCCCCATATTGGGCATCTCATTATCGCTAATGAGTGTTTAAGCCAGGCTTCTTTAGATGAGATTTGGTTTATGCCTAATAATGTTCCGCCTCATAAACATAAAACAGATCATGTAACCAATGAAGAGAGAGAACAAATGGTTCGGTTAGCAATCCAGGACCATCCTCAGTTTAAGCTGGAAACGATCGAATTGCATCGGGAGGGAAAATCCTATACGGTCGACACTATGCGGCAGCTGGTTAATCAAAACCCGGGGCTGGCATTTTACTTTATTATTGGCGGGGATATGATTGAATATTTGCCAAATTGGTATAAGGTTGATGAGCTGGTTCAAATGGTTCAATTTTTAGGGGTAAAACGCCCCTATTATCAACACCAATCAAAATATCCTGTGCAAATGCTCGATGTACCTGAAATTTATTTATCATCCACCCAAATTAGAGACCGGATTCAAAAGGGGCAATCCATTCGTTATTTAGTTCCTGATTGTGTAAAGGAATACATTGAGGAGAACGGTATTTATGGAACGTGAGAAAGCATTAAATGTTGTGAAAAAGCAATTAAAAGAAGAACGATATATCCATACTTTAGGGGTAGTAGAGACTGCAATCAAGCTGGCTGAGCGGTATCAGGTTAACCCTCTTGAGGCTGAATTGGCCGCGATATTTCATGATTATGCCAAATATCGGCCAAGGGAAGAAATGCGGTCGATTATGATTCAGGAAAAAATGCCAGACACTTTACTTCAATTTCATCATGAGTTATGGCATGCGCCAGTCGGGGCATACTTAGTAAAAACAGAAGTGGGAATAGAGAATGAACGAATCCTTGATGCAATTCGTTCTCATACAACTGGCAGACCTGGAATGGCCGAATTAGAAAAAATCATTTTTTTAGCTGATTATATTGAGCCCGGTCGCTCATTCCCAGGTGTTGAAGAAGCAAGGAAGCTAGCTGAAGAAAACCTCGATCAGGCTGTTTTATTTGCATTAAAAAATACGATTCAGTTTTTACTGAATAAACGTCAGCCGATCTACCCAGATACTTTTCATACCTACAATTATTTTTTACTTAAATAGGAGGTCTTTGAGAATGAAAGAAATAGACCTGTTAAAAACAGTAGTAAAAGCTGCAGATGATAAGAAAGCCAATGATTTAATGATATTAAACATGCAGGGGCTATCTCCGGTAGCTGATTATTTTGTTATTGGCCACGGAAATTCCGACAGACAAGTACAAGCCATTGTCAAAGAAATCAAGGATCAGGTATATGAAAATGGTCTTTCTATAAAAAGGCTTGAAGGATATGATGAGGCAAAATGGATTTTGATCGACCTTGGTGAGATAGTGGTTCATATTTTTCAAAAAGATGAGCGCTCCTACTACAATTTAGAAAGATTATGGGGAGATGCGCCTACCATTTCAGTCGAAAGTGTGTTGTCATCATGAGTTATGCCAATATGGCTTTGGTGTATGATAATTTAATGAAAGATGCTCCTTATGACAAATGGGTAGAATATGTTAAACAGCAGGCACTGTTTTTCAATAAATCCAATGAACAGATCAGTCTAGTTGATGTAGGATGTGGAACAGGGGAACTCGCCGTCCGATTAAAAAAGGACGGCTTTCATGTTTCAGGTACCGACTTATCCGAAACCATGCTAACAATCGCTAGACGAAAGGCAGAGAACCTTAGTCTGACGTTCCCGTTGTTTCAGCAAGATATGACTGAGCTGCAGGTGGACGAGAAAGTAGACATGATAACAATTTTTTGTGATTCGATTAACTATCTGCCGACAAAAGAAGCAGTTATTCAAACCTTTCATTCATGCTACGCTGCCTTGAAAAATGGAGGGCTACTTCTTCTTGATGCCCATTCCCCCTATAAAATAGATTTATTTTTAGAAAACGAGCCATTCTATGAAATTGATGAAGAGGTAACCTATATATGGAGCTGTTCTGAAGGTGAAAACACCCTGGAGGTAACCCACGATTTAACCTTTTTTTTATTAAATCCTGATACAAATGAATATCAGCGTTTCGATGAATGGCATCGTCAAAAAACGTATCAGGTGAATGAGTGGAAGGGGTTTTTACAATCAGCAGGCTTTAAGATTTTATCCGTTACAGCAGATTTTACAGACGAACCTCCTCACGAAGCATCTGAGAGAATCTTTTTCTGTGTACAAAAATAAAAAGGCAGACTTTTTCAGGAGTCTGCCTTGTGCGTTTGAAAACGAGGATTATACGTTCAAAACAGATTTTGTGCCCGAAAGTTTCGTTCTGCGCTCGAAAACGAAAATCAGTGCTCAAAAAACGACGATTCCCGCTCCAAACCAGAAATCCGCGCTCCAAAAATCCAGATTCCCGCTCCAAACCCAGAACTCGTGCTCATAAAACCTGATGCACTCTCAAACCCAGACTGCCCTTCATTAATTTTCAATTCTCCTGCCGAGACAAATAAAAAATTAAATTTTTTTAAAGGATTTCAACCGGGTTTGTCGAAAATTATACATTGAATTGTTCCTTTACTTTCTCTAAATCCTCTCGAAACTTTGCATGAGTGGCTTGAAATAATTTTTCAAATACTCCGTTCAGCTCTTTCTCTAACACTTTAATCCCTTCGCCGGTTATTCCGCCTTTTACCGTAACCTTTTCTTCTAATGTCGGCAATGTATAATGCCCTTGCCTCAGCAGCTCGCCCAATCCAATTAACATCTCACTTACAAGTACCGTTGCTGTTTCCGTATCTATTTCTGTTTCCCGCACTGCCCCATCAATAAACCTTCTCGTTATATAACTGTAAAAAGCAGGGCCGCAGCTAACTATGTCGGATGTTACTCTTGTTATATTTTGTGAGATTTCGTGAGGTTTTGAAAATCCCTTAAACAATTGGAGTAATTGTGTTTTCCAACGGTCCGTACATTTCTTGCCAAAGGTGAATAAAGAGACCCCTGTTAATGCCCGATTCGTAATACTTGGAATAATTCTGGCTGTAGAACAATCTACATGAAGCTCGAGCTGTTCAACAGCAACAGGACTTGTAATCGAAACAAGGCAATGCTCTCGTTGTAAATGAGGTTTAATTTGTTGAAGTAAAGGAAAAATGTCGTGTGGCTTTACACATATAAATAAACAGTCACTAGTTTGTACTAATTTTTCTACATCATCAAAAATCTGAAGTTCAGGATATTCCTGCCGTAATTGCTCGGCCTTAGCCCGTGTCCGATTATGAATCGATAAGCAAGAAGGAGAAATCGCGTGTGCATCCATCATCGCCTCAACAAGGATACTCCCCATGTTGCCAGTACCAATCACGCCGATTCGCATACGTACTCCCTCCTTCATTATTCTCTTTCAACTTTATGTTCAAAATTAGGCAATTATACCATTCTATCTGGAGGTGTCAGTCGTTTGAAAATGATACAGGAAAATTGGAAAAAACTCGCCTTTTTGTTTTTAATTTTGTTACTCCTGTTTCTTTTAGGCAATTGGGGGCAACAAAAAGCAGAAGAAAGCTGGAACATAAATGAAGCTGGGGCCGTGAATTCTCCATTGTCAGATCCTGCAGAAAACGATAAGGTAGTAGGAGAGACAGGGACAGAAGTGTTAACGTCAAAATCAGATATGAAGGCAGTAGAATCTGTTGTTGTTGACATAAAAGGAGCAGTCCGCAACCCAGGTGTATATTCGGTCCCAAGCGATTCTAGGTTACATGAAGTGATTGAAAAAGCGGGAGGATTTACGGCTGAGGCGGATCCAATCCAGGTAAACCTCGCTTTAAAAGTTTGGGACCAAATGCTTCTATATGTACCCGTAAAAGGGGAAACAACCGAAGTCGTTTCCCCTCCTTCCAATACACAGTTGCCTGCTCCGGAAAAAATCAATGTAAATACAGCATCCCAGTCGGAATTGATGGAGTTGACCGGAATCGGAGAAAAAAAGGCAGAAGCCATCATTGAATATCGGGAACAAAATGGAGGATTTCAAACGGTCGAGGATCTTTTAATGGTACCGGGAATCGGAGAAGGAATTTTGTCGAAAATTCGCGAAGATATAAGCTTATAACGTATAAAAAGGAGTGTTCACATCAATGCAAAGAATCACTTGGAATCAATACTTTATGGCACAAAGTCATTTGTTAGCATTACGCAGCACTTGCACAAGACTAACGGTTGGAGCAACGATTGTTCGGGATAAGAGAATGATTGCTGGCGGTTATAATGGATCTATCGCAGGCGGGGAGCATTGTTCTGAAAAAGGATGTTACGTAATTGATGGTCATTGCGTCCGGACGATTCATGCCGAAATGAATGCGATCCTTCAATGTGCTAAATTTGGAGTTCAAACAGAAGGTGCTGAAATATACGTCACTCATTTTCCATGTTTAAACTGTACGAAAGCGATTATCCAGGCGGGGATTAAGTGTATTTACTATGCAAAAGACTATAAGAATCACCCATATGCGCTTGAGCTCTTAGAGCAGGCGGGAGTTAAAACTGTAAAAGTTGAATTGGAGAAAACAGATGTATTGTCTGCGTTTTCTTCGTAATTCCATCTGATGACTTTACGTCACTGGTTTATTATCGGCGGATGTGCCATCATAGCAATCCATTTTGTTCATGTCGAGCACGAATGGATTCTATGGGTTTTTACCCTCTTTTTAGGAATCATAGCAGTCTATTTTAAAAAATTCAGACTGTATGGATTGCTGATGGTGGCCAGTCTTGTCATTTTTTCATATATTGCTTTAACGGAAATGGAGCCCCTTACTGCTTGGAAAACAGGTGAACGAGTAGAACTTTTGGTTCGATTCACCGATTATTTAGAGAATAATGGACATGTACAAGCCTCGATCGTAAAAGCCGAGAATGACGCAAAACTCCTCTTCCAGTCCTATGAAAAAGAGGCCCAGCTTGAACGATTCATTGAGCCTGGGATCGTTTGCCGAGTTAAAGGAACGATCGAGGAACCACCGGCAGCAACCAATTTTAATGCTTTCGATTATCGGAATTATCTTCATTCACAAGGGATATTTTGGATATTTAAGGCCCAATCATTTCAAAAAAGTGATTGTACCCCAGATCCAGCCACGTTCTCTTTCTCTTCGCTCCAGCACCTTCAAGAATATATCACTAGTCAAATAAAGCAATCTTTGCCTTCCCCTTCCCAAGAATTAGTACTGGCCCTTTTATTAGGGAACCGAGGTGAAATGGAATCGGATGTAACAGATGCCTATGAGAAACTTGGTATTGTCCACTTGCTGGCGATTTCCGGCTTACACGTAGGTCTTTTATCAGCTGTCCTATTTGGAATTGGTATTCGATCTGGACTTACCCGTGAAGGAACGACGATTCTGCTGCTGACAGTCTTACCAATTTATGCGGTCCTGTCCGGTGCAGCCCCTTCTGTTATAAGAGCAGTATTGATGGCATTCATTGTGCTTCTTTGCTACCTGTTAAAAGTTCGGCAATCGATTCATCAGGTATTTTTTATTAGTTTAATGACTGTACTCATCTTCCAGCCCTTTTCTATTTATGCCGTTGGGTTTCAGCTTTCTTACGGAGTTACGTTAAGCCTCCTTATATCAATCAGACGAATATTATCTTTTCAAATGAATCAGTGGAAATCCTCACTTACTGTATCGATCATAGCTACATTAGCATCAATCCCCTTCCTCTTGTATCATTTTTTTTCCTTTTCCCCATACAGTATTTTGCTAAATCTTTTATATGTTCCTCTCTTTTCCGTAATCCTCTTGCCTCTTAGCTGGATACTGGCCATACTTGTGCTGACGATCGGAAGTGCCCCAGCTTTTTTAGTGGAAATGTCAAATAAACTGATCCAAGGGGCTAATACATTTGCGCTTATAATTAGTGAAATACCGTTTTCCTCCATTATTTTTGGCCGGCTGCATCCTGTTCATTTATCGATTGTAATAATGGGAGTTCTTTTAATTGCTGTTTTGATGGAGGATAAAAAAGAAAACAGGATTAAATACCTTTTAATTAGCATCCTTATTTGTTTATCCCTGACTATGCCTAAGCTAGATGGACAAATTACAGCCATTAATGTGGGACAAGGTGATTCAATTTTGATTCAACTGCCATTTAACGAAGGGACGTACTTAATCGATTCTGGCAGAGCTGACAAGTTAGACGATATCGAGGATTCTGGATATATAGCGGCTGAGGCCGTAATTATGCCTTATTTGCATTCATTGGGAATTACTAAAGTCGATAAGCTTATTGTCACTCACGGTGATTTAGATCACGCAGGTGGTGTTCCATATTTGATAGATCATTTAAAAATAAAAGAAATAGTAATCGGAAAAAAATTAACGTATTCTGATTTGGAAATTGAAATAATGGGTAAAGCAAAGAGGGCTGAAATCCCCATCATGCTTGTCCAATCAGGAGATTATTGGTTTACCCGTCATGGGAAATATGCGATTCTTTCTCCTGAAGGAAATGAAAGAAATGAAAATGACAGTTCCGTTGTCCTTCATGTGGCAATCGCTCAAGAATCATTTCTGTTTACTGGAGATATTTCAATTGAGAAGGAACAAAGATTACTCAAATTGTATCCCAACTTAAAAGCAGATTATTTAAAAGTAGGCCATCATGGGAGTCAAACATCAACGGGTGTCCCTTTTTTAAAAGTAGTGAGCCCAAGCTATGCGGTCATATCAGTCGGAAAAAACAATTGGTACGGTCACCCTGATCCTGAAGTATTAAGAAATTTAAAAGAGGAAGATATTAAAGTGTTTAGAACAGATCAAAATGGGGCTATCCAATATAAGCTGAATCTTTTTTCGAATGGAACCCTTCAAACCACTTTGCCATAGAATAATACGTGACCAACATATGCGAAAAAATGAAAAAGAGACTACCCAAAGTAGTCTCTTAAAGGATTTTTTTCTCAAGATTTCATTATCTTCCTAAAACCTCAATTACAGTAGCAATAATGAACATCGTTGCAAAGAAACCGAATGAAACGACAAAGCCTACAATTGAATCTGAAAAATCATTACGTTTACTTTGGACGTCTTTTTCAAACTGATTCACTTACTACCCCTCCTATTTCCATTTAAGTATAAAATAATGCTTTATAAAAATCTAGCCTTTCTGCCCAAATAACCTGATTTCACTAAAGGACTCATTTCTAAATATGACAAGAGTTTACACAAATACTTTAGTCCTGAAGGGTCAAACTACAAGTACAAAGGGATCCCGCCAATGAAAAAGGGTCCTAGGTCTTTTTCATTGGCGTTTAAATAAAGGGGAATTGGCACCTCCGGCAGCCAATTCCTTTTGTTCTTTTTTAGGAAAACGGGGGAACTATGAACTAAATAATTTGCTGTTTTATCTAAAATTCATAATCCCTTTTTTCCTTGCATTGAGGAGTGCATTCTCTTACCATTAAAAGAAAAAGGATTGGACCGATGCAGTGTGGATGTATGGAAGCAGATTAAAAAACAGCAATTCGCTCCCATTTATTTAATATGTGGTACAGATACATATATTATGAATAAAACGAAACAATTACTGATAAAAAATTCGATGGATGAAGAAACCATGGATTTTAATTTTTCCCATTATGATATGGAAGAAGTTCCTTTAGAAAATGCGATCGATGATGCCCAAACACTTCCCTTTATTGGGGAAAGAAGGATTATTTTAATAGACAAGCCTTTCTTTTTAACGGCAGAAAAGAAATTAAATGCCCCAGAGCATAATTTAGATAAGCTTGAAGAATATATTCAGGCTCCAAACCCCAGCTCTATTTTGGTCATCTCAGCACCGTATGAAAAATTAGATGAGCGAAAAAAAATAACTAAATTGCTTAAAAAAAATGCCGAGGTAGTTGAAGCAAAGCCTCTTGCCGGATATCAGCTTGAACAATGGGTCAAAGACCAATTAGATAAACACGGGTTACATTTAAATCAGGATGCTATTGACATGCTAATGCAATTAGGCGGTAATCAAGCTTGGATGTTAGGGCAGGAAATTGAAAAATTAGCGCTTTATGCAGGAAATGAGAAGATGATTTCGGCTGAGGAGGTGGAAATGTTAGTAGCTAAATCGCTGGAAAATAATATATTTTCGTTTGTTGATAAAGTAGTTCGGAAAGATACGAAACAAAGCTTTACGATTTTACATGATTTATTAAAACAAAATGAGGAACCGATAAAGATTATCGCCTTGTTGGCTTCACAATTTCGGATCATATACCAGGCAAAGGCATATGCACAGAAAGGGTACGGACAAAAACAAATTGCCTCCATTTTAGGGGCTGCTCCATTTAGAGTTCAAATCGCTTTAAAACAAAGTCAGCTATTTCAGCAGGATGAACTGTACGCTATCATGCAGGCATTTGCACAAGCAGATTATCAGATGAAAACAGGAAAAATGGAAAAAGATTTAATATTGGAGCTCTTGTTATTACAAATTCATCAAATTAGAAACAAAAAAACAGCGCTGTAAAAGGCGCTGTTTATGCGTTTAGAGAATTAATTTGTTTAGCTAGGCGAGATTTTTTGCGAGCTGCTGCATTCTTGTGGATAAGACCTTTTGTTGCGGCTTTATCAAGCTCTTTTGTTGCATTCACAACAGATGCTTTTGCTGCTTCAACGTCTTTATTAGCAATGGCTGCTTCAACCTTTTTAACGGCTGTACGCATTGCAGATTTTTGCGCTGCGTTTTGGGCGTTGCGTTCATTAGTTGTTTTAACACGCTTAATAGCTGACTTAATGTTTGGCATGCTAGTCACCTCCTAATCGGATTCGGAGTTGTATCAAACTCTTTGTAAGTTACCGATTTTTAAATAAGAACAAATGATATTCTAACAAAGGCAGTATCTAAATGCAATAGTTTCATTAAACTTCACCTCAGTTTGTCTCTTGATCCGTGAAAAAAGTATCAATGAGAAGAACTGGAATTTGCAGGAATACTCGTATGAAGTTTCCGTAAAAGGGCGAACCTAGAAAATGAGAATCTGGGAACTTAAGGAGTGAACTTGAATGGATCAGCAATCGATTGACCTTTCTAAATATGCGGTGAGAACAGACCTAGCCGTAGAAGCAAGAGAAATGGTGGTAGACCAGCAAAATCAGCAGCAAAAGGAAGCGATGTCTGAACTGGAAGGAGTTCAAATAAAAGAAAGGCAAGAAGAGGGCATTAAAATAACGGAAGTCATTATTTCCGAAGCCGGAGAGAAGACAATCGGGAAAAAGAAGGGGCGATATTTAACCGTCGAAGCCCAAGGAATCAGGCAGCAAGATACGGTTTTGCAGCAGCGCGTGGAAGAAGTCCTTGCCCGTGAATTTAGTGCATTCCTTGAAGATAAAGGAATTTCAAAGGATGCTTCTTGTCTTGTCGTTGGGTTAGGGAACTGGAATGTTACACCTGATGCTCTTGGTCCATTAGTTTGTGAAAGTATGTTTATTACCAGACATCTATTTGAGCTTCAGCCTGAGTCAGTGGATGAGGGATACCGTCCAGTAAGTGCATTAGCGCCTGGAGTAATGGGATTAACAGGAATTGAAACAAGCGATATTATCTATGGAGTCGTTAATAAATCAAAGCCGGACTTTGTCATAGCGATAGATTCGCTGGCATCCCGTTCGATTGAACGCGTAAATGCGACGATTCAAATATCAGATACCGGAATTCATCCTGGTTCTGGGGTAGGAAATAAAAGAAAAGAACTCAGTCAAGAAACTCTTGGAATCCCAGTTATTTCCATTGGTGTTCCAACTGTGGTGGACGCGGTGACGATTACTAGTGATACGATTGACTTCATTCTCAAGCATTTTGGCAGAGAGATTAAGGAGCAAGGGAAACCATCTAAAGCCCTGACGCCTGCAGGTATGACTTTTGGAGAAAAAAGAGTATATACGGAGGAAGATCTCCCAGGCGAAGAACAGCGAAAATCATTTCTTGGCTTAATCGGAACGCTAGAAGAAAATGAAAAGCGGCAATTAATTTCTGAAGTATTAGGTCCAATTGGCCATAATTTAATGGTGACTCCGAAAGAAGTCGATGTTTTTATTGAGGATACGGCAAATCTAGTTGCAAACGCGCTAAATGCAGCTCTTCATGAGGCCGTTGATCAAACCGATGCAGGGTTTAAAACGAAATAAAATGGGAGGACAAAGTGGACGATAAGGTTCTATCTTCTCTATCAAATTCATATGGTAGAAGTAAGTTTTTAGAAGAAAGGAGAACTATAGTGAAACCTTATCGCCGTCAAAGTCCTTTTATAACCATTCAGGGGATTCATATTGTAAAAGCCGTTGGAATTTTTGTAATAGTGATGTTTCTTCTTTTTTCTTTAAGTGGAGTCATTACCAAATTAAATGATTCCTTTCGTTTATCTTCATTAAATGTTCATAATGCTGTTGCAGACCTTAACATCGAAATGGTTTATGCAGTTATGGGCACCGAAAATCGCTATTTCTTGGAAGGGCTGCCTAAGAGTGAGCAGAAAATTTCACTGGCCAAACCGCTTATAGCAATGGCTACTAATATTGAATTTGAAGATCCGACAAGCTTTTTGGGAAGAGAGCTCCCAGGCTTATATGCGTATCAACAGAAGGTTATTGCTCCAAGGGATGGCAGTGATTATACGGATATGCCGATTGAATCTACACCTTCTATTAAGGAAATTGAAAAAGATGTGCCCGTCAAAAATACCGAAGATATAGACCCGGCACCGGCAGTAGAAGACACAGCCCCTCCTCCAGAGCAAACAACTGGGGAAAAAGACGTTGTTTATATTTACTCTGCACATAATCGTGAATCGTTTTTGCCTCATTTAGAAGGAGTAACAGACCCCGACCTTGCCTACCATTCTGAAGTAAATATCACAAAGGTAGGAGACCGTCTCAAGGAAGAGCTTGAGCAAAGAGGCATTGGGACCGCTGTGGATAAAACAGATATTTACGGGAAGATCATCAATGATGGATTAGATTACACAGAGTCATACGATATAGCGAGACCCGTAGTTCAAGAAGCATTAGCAGCTAACCGAGATGTAAGTTATGTAATGGATATTCATCGGGACGCACAGCCGAGAGGAAAAACGACAATTGAAATTAATGGAAAAACCTATGCACAAATAATGTTTGTAATCGGCAGGGAAAATCCAAATTTTGAAAAAAATAAAAGGATTGCTGAAGAACTTCACAACAGACTGAACGAAGTCTATCCGGGAATCAGCAGAAAAGTTGTGTCAAAGGCAGGAACCGGAGTTGATGGAGTATATAACCAAGACTTACTTGGAAATGCTCTATTAATAGAAATGGGAGGATACGAAAATAACTTTGAAGAGCTTTACAATACCGCAGAAGCTTTTGCAGAAGTCTTCAGTGAATATTACTGGCAAGCTGAGGCTGTAAATACGGATGAAGAAACGGATAAGACACAGCAATAATAAATGGGAGATAAAAGGAACTTATCAGGTATAAAGGAGTCCTGAGTATGAAGAGATTTATTTTAAAAGTTTTAACCCTCGTTTTTATCCTGTTTTTCGGTGTTTTGATAGGAATGCAGTATGCCAATGAAGGTATGATGAAAATGCGGGGCTATAGTGACCCGAGCTTTGAGCAGCCCCTCTCCCTTCAAGAAGCTGCTCCGGGTGAGGTCGAGGCATCCTTTTTAGGAAATACTCTTTCTACTCATGATCTAGAAGTGAAACAGAAACAGCTTGAAGAAGTTAAATCCTTTAATCTCTTTTCTCAAATCGGCAAAGGTCTTGCTCAATTTATAACCGGTTTTATTCAGGGGATCCTGTCTGTTTTTGGGGGTATACTAAGTCTAGTTTCATGAGAGGCGTTTCATTTAATGAGACGCTTTTTTTTCTTTTTGTATAGTGAAGCTATTTATTTCTAAGCAATCGTGACGGAATGCGGACATTGGTTCCTTTATTTGTGAAAAAAGTGAGGTTTTTCGGTTTTATCGGACACTGGATCCTTTATAAGGACAAATTAGGTCATTTTCTTATAAAAATTGATAAATAACGGATCTCCTGTCCGCGAATTCCAAGAAAATTACTTATTTTCATTAGTTAACAGATTCTGTGACCGTTTCAGAAGCGAATCATTATATTCAAAGACTACTACCCTCTGCGGCTTGGTACTAGCCAAGTTTTCTTTACACTTTAAGATAAATTGACAGCAAAGAAGGTAATTCGACGCAGTTGCCAATTTAAGGTTTAAAGTATAAGTGCAACTAGGCTATTACCGGCGCCTTACGGCTTGGTACTAGCCAAGTTTTCTTTACGCTGATATAATGAAGAATAGTGTATTTTGCGGTAATTTAGTAGGAGTGAACCGAATGAATAACGAAGACAGACGCAGAAGGCAAGAGCGGATTCGAAACTTTTCCATTATTGCTCATATTGACCATGGAAAATCGACTCTTGCAGACAGAATCTTAGAAAAAACAAATGCATTAACAGCACGTGAAATGAAAGACCAGCTCCTCGATTCTATGGATCTTGAGCGTGAGCGGGGAATCACAATTAAATTAAATGCTGTTCAATTAAAATATAAAGCCAAAGATGGCGAGGACTATATTTTTCACCTTATTGATACACCAGGGCATGTCGATTTTACCTATGAGGTTTCCCGGAGTTTAGCTGCGTGTGAAGGTGCGATTTTAGTTGTTGATGCAGCGCAAGGGATTGAAGCACAAACTTTAGCCAACGTCTATTTAGCTTTAGACAATGATCTTGAAATCTTGCCTGTCATTAATAAAATTGATCTGCCAAGTGCGGAACCTGAACGAGTTCGCCAAGAAATTGAAGATGTAATTGGACTCGATGCTTCTGATGCCGTTTTGGCATCTGCAAAAGCGGGAATAGGGATTGAAGACATTTTAGAGCAAATTGTTGAAAAAGTTCCGGCTCCAAAAGGCGATCCTGATGGTCCGCTAAAGGCGCTTATTTTTGATTCTTTATATGACCCATACCGCGGTGTAGTCACGTATATCCGCGTGATGGATGGAACGGTAAAGCCAGGGGATAAAATTAAAATGATGGCAACCGGTGCAGAGTTTGAAGTAACCGAAGTAGGAGTGTTTAATCCGAAGGCTACACTTTGTGATGAGCTAACTGTCGGTGATGTCGGTTTCTTAACGGCTGCTATTAAAAATGTAAGTGATACACGGGTAGGGGATACAATCACGAACGCGAAAAATGGTGCAGTAGAGCCGCTTCCAGGGTACCGAAAATTAAATCCAATGGTATTCTGCGGTCTTTATCCGATTGATTCCGCCAAATTTAACGATTTGCGTGAAGCATTGGAAAAACTTGAATTAAACGATTCCTCCCTGCAATTCGAACCTGAAACGTCCCAGGCGCTTGGGTTTGGTTTCCGTTGCGGATTCTTAGGTCTGCTTCATATGGAAATTATCCAGGAACGGATTGAAAGAGAGTTTAAAATCGACCTAATTACGACGGCTCCAAGTGTTATTTATAATGTTTATATGACTGATGGTTCTGAGGTGCGGGTCGACAACCCTTCTAACATGCCGGATCCGCAAAAAATTGATCGGGTCGAAGAGCCATATGTCAAGGCTACCATTATGGTTCCTAATGATTATGTTGGGGCGGTTATGGAAATTTGCCAGGAAAAACGCGGCATTTTTGTTGATATGCAGTATTTAGACGAAAATCGCGTAAGTATTATTTATGAAATCCCGCTATCAGAAATAGTTTACGATTTCTTTGATCAGCTTAAATCTTCTACAAAAGGGTATGCATCATTTGACTATGAATTAATTGGTTACAAAGCTTCTAAGCTTGTCAAAATGGACATCCTGCTTAATGGAGAAAGAGTAGATGCTTTAAGTTTTATCGTTCATAAAGATTCCGCCTATGATCGAGGCAAGGTGATTGTAGAAAAATTAAAAGAGCTTATTCCGCGCCAACAGTTTGAAGTACCGATACAGGCAGCTGTCGGACAGAAGATTATTGCCCGTTCGACGATTAAAGCGATGCGCAAAAACGTATTGGCTAAATGTTACGGCGGGGATATTTCGCGAAAACGAAAATTATTAGAAAAACAAAAAGAAGGTAAAAAACGGATGAAACAAGTGGGATCGGTAGAGGTTCCGCAAGAAGCGTTTATGGCCGTGTTAAAGATGGACGATACACAGTCCAAAAACAAGCAGTAATGCAGAAAACGGGGGTGGAATAAAATTGTCCATCCTCTTTTTCTATACAAACATTTGATGGAGGTGTAACAATCTTGGTACAGTCAGCGTATATCCATATCCCATTTTGTCATCAAATCTGCCATTATTGTGATTTTAATAAATTTTTTATTCAAAACCAGCCTGTTGAAGACTATGTAGCCAGTTTATCTCGGGAAATCGACCTTACACTAGAAAATTATCCGGTTCAACAACCGCTTAAGACCATCTATGTGGGAGGCGGTACCCCCACAGCTTTAAATGTCAGCCAGCTATCCCAATTACTCGTGACGATTGAGAGACGTTTACCTTTAGCAGAATCTGGAGAATTCACCTTTGAAGCGAACCCGGAAGATTTAACGGAAGAGAAACTTTGGCTGTTAAAGAAACATGGAGTGAATCGATTAAGCATTGGGGTCCAAACTTTTGATGATGTGGTTCTTGAAGCGATTGGAAGAACACACCGAACAGATGAAGTCCTTAAAGGAATCGAACTTGCAAAAAGCATTGGTTTTGAGAATATGAGCATCGATTTGATGTATGCACTTCCAAAGCAAACATTAGATAGTGTAAAAAAATCCGTTAACATTGCATTAGGGCTTGGGATTCCGCATTTATCGCTATATTCGTTAATTGTGGAACCAAAAACTGTTTTTTATAATTTAATGAGAAAAGGGAAGCTGAAACTTCCAAATCAGGATACAGAAGCAGATATGTATGATTACATTATTGATGCATTAAACCGAAATCGATATATCCAATATGAAATCAGTAATTTTGCATTAGAAGGGTATGAAAGTAAACATAATATTACTTACTGGGATAATGAACAATATTACGGATTTGGCGCAGGGGCACACAGCTATGTTGCCGGTATCAGAAGAGGCAACATTGGACCGTTAAAGAAATACATGTCCTATATAAAAGAAGGGAAACTGCCCGTGATCGAAGAGAATAAATTAAGTAAACTGGAACAGATCGAAGAACAGCTATTTCTCGGCTTAAGAAAAACAGCGGGGGTAAATCTGGCTCAATTTGAGCAAAAATTTGGCGAAAAATTAGAATCGATTTACGACCGGCAAATTAGAGATTTAGCCGAAAAGGAACTGGTCGAACTGACCGACGATTTTATTAGGCTTACGAAAAAGGGAAGATTCTTAGGCAATGAAGTATTCCAAGCGTTCATTCTCGATTAAATCCATTGACATCTAAGGCTCCATTTGATAATTTAAAGTATAGATTTAGCACTCGGTAATGATGAGTGCTAATAGAGGTGATGTGCATGCTTACTGAACGTCAATTATTAATTTTACAAGTCATTATTGATGACTTTATTCGTTCTGCACAGCCTGTTGGATCACGTACTTTATCGAAAAAGGAAGAAATCTCCTTTAGCTCAGCTACAATAAGGAATGAAATGGCTGACCTTGAAGAATTAGGGTTTATTGAGAAAACTCATACGTCTTCTGGAAGAGTTCCATCTGAAAAAGGTTACAGATACTACGTTGACCATTTGCTTTCGCCAAATCGGATTACAGTGGAAGATATGTCAACATTAAGATCCGTCTTTGCAGATCGAATTTTTGAACTTGAAAAGGTTATTCAAAAGTCCGCTCAAATTATTTCAGACTTAACTGACTATACGTCCATAGCACTGGGTCCAGAATTTAAAGAACATAAGCTAAGAAAGCTTGAGATTGTTCCGATTAATCAGGAAACAGCTGTGGCTATTATTATAACTGACACAGGTCATGTCGAGAATCGATTGTTTCATCTGCCTTCTATTAAAAATTCAGAGATAGAGAAACTGATGAATATTTTGAATGACAAGTTACAAGGGGTCCCTTTATACGATCTGCGCAATAAGTTCTTCAAAGAGGTATCCATTGTTTTAAAAAGTCATATCGAAAATTTCGAGGGCATTTTGGCACAGATGGGGGATACTTTAAACGTTTCTTTACATCATAAATTATTCTTTAGCGGTAAAACGAAGATATTAAATCAGCCAGAATTTCATGATGTGGAAACCTTTAAGTCTTTAATGTCAGTCATCGAGAATCCATACGAAAGACTCTATCATATAATGCGGAAAAATCCATCTGGAATTCATGTCAAAATTGGACGCGAAATAAATACCTCTGCGATGGAAAACTGTTCACTGGTTACAGCAACCTATACCGTGGAAGAAGAGCCAATAGGAACGATTGCAGTTTTGGGACCAAAACGGATGGACTATTCACGAGTCATTACATTGCTCAACTATCTGGGGAATGACTTGACAACCGTTTTGACTAAATTGTATCATTCCTAGATTGCACAAAGTTATCTTGAGGGGAGAGCGAGTGTCATTTATTTCTCGCTCTTCATTATGGACTTTTTTGAAAATCAAGTTTCAAATACACTAAGTTACTTTTGTTATACAAACTAAAGAGGAGGTGAATACCGTTGGACCATAAAAAAGCAAAACATGACCAAACGGTAATGGAACAAGAACTAAATATGGAACATGTCATATCATACGCAGAAGAGACAGCTTCTGCAAATGAGGCAGAAGAAGCTGTTAAGCCTGAAGAAAATACCACAAATCGGGCAGAAGATGAAAAAGATGCACTTACTCTGGCTAATGAAAGAATACAAGAGCTGGAACAAAAATTAGAAGAGGCAGAAAACAAGCAATTAAGAATGCATGCTGACTTTGAAAATTTTAAACGCCGCCTCCAAAATGAAAAGCAAATGATCGAAAAATATAAGGCGCAAAGCCTTGTAACTGATCTTTTGCCAGCTTTAGATAACTTTGAGAGAGCACTAAAAGCTGATCAAGTCGATGACTCTCTGCGTCCTTTTTTTCAAGGGATGGAAATGGTGTATAAAAGCATCTTAGAAGCTATGAAAAATGCTGGTGTAGAGCAGATTGAGTCAGTTGGCAAAGCATTTGATCCTCACCAGCATCAAGCTGTTATGAAGGAAAGCAGCAGTGAACACGAGCCTGATACTGTAATAGAGGAATTTCAAAAGGGCTATAAACTGAAAGACAGAGTGATTCGTCCATCTATGGTTAAAGTAAGTGAATAATCTACATACGTGATAGGAGGAAGAGTTAGACATGAGTAAAATAATTGGAATCGACTTAGGAACAACTAATTCATGTGTAGCTGTATTAGAAGGCGGCGAACCAAAGGTTATCCCAAACCCAGAAGGAAATCGCACAACACCATCTGTTGTTGCCTTTAAAAATGGCGAGCGCCAAATCGGTGAAGTGGCAAAGCGCCAAGCCATTACAAACCCAAATACAATTATTTCGATTAAACGTCACATGGGTACCGATTATAAAGTTGAAGTTGAAGGAAAGGAATATACTCCTCAACAAATTTCAGCTATTATTCTTCAGTACTTAAAATCTTATGCTGAAGACTACCTTGGAGAGAAGGTAGAAAAAGCAGTTATTACAGTTCCTGCTTATTTCAATGATGCGCAAAGACAAGCAACAAAAGATGCCGGTAAAATTGCCGGGTTAGAAGTTGAGCGGATCATTAACGAGCCTACTGCTGCTGCTCTAGCATATGGATTAGATAAAATGGATGAAGATCAAACCATTCTTGTATACGACCTTGGCGGCGGTACGTTTGACGTTTCGATCCTTGAACTTGGGGACGGTGTTTTTGAAGTCCGTGCTACAGCTGGTGACAATAAACTGGGTGGGGACGATTTTGATGAAGTCATCATCGATTACCTGGTGGAACAATTTAAAAAAGAGAATGGCATCGATCTTTCTAAAGATAAAATGGCATTACAACGTTTGAAAGACGCGGCTGAAAAAGCTAAAAAGGATCTTTCTGGAGTAACAAGTACACAAATCTCCCTTCCATTTATTACAGCTGGAGAAAGCGGTCCATTACACTTAGATGTTACTTTAACCCGTGCAAAATTTGATGAGATTTCTGCTTCATTAGTTGAAAGAACAATGGAACCGACTCGTCAAGCGATGAAAGATGCCGGACTAACAGCGGCTGATATTGATAAAGTGATTTTAGTAGGTGGTTCAACACGTATTCCAGCTGTTCAAGAAGCCATAAAAAAAGAAATCGGAAAAGATCCGCACAAAGGGGTTAACCCTGATGAAGTTGTAGCATTAGGTGCTGCGATTCAGGGTGGAGTTATTTCAGGAGATGTCAAGGATGTTGTTTTACTAGATGTTACTCCGCTCTCTCTAGGTATTGAAACAATGGGTGGCGTATTCACCAAACTGATCGATAGAAATACAACAATTCCAACATCTAAATCACAAGTTTTCTCAACAGCTGCCGATAATCAAACAGCAGTTGATATCCATGTCTTGCAAGGGGAACGTCCAATGGCGGCTGATAACAAAACGCTTGGACGCTTCCAATTAACAGATATTCCGCCAGCACCAAGAGGAATACCGCAAATTGAAGTAACCTTTGATATTGATAAAAACGGTATTGTTAACGTTCGTGCAAAAGATTTAGGAACGAATAAAGAACAAGCTATTACAATTAAGTCTTCATCTGGACTTTCAGAAGAAGAAATCGAAAAAATGATTAAAGAAGCAGAACAAAATGCAGAAGCAGATAAAAAGCGTAAAGAAGAAGTCGAACTTCGGAATGAAGCGGATCAGCTTGTCTTCCAAACGGAAAAAACTTTAAAAGATTTGGAAGAAAAAGTGGATGCAGACGAAGTGAAGAAAGCAGAAGATGCAAAGGAAGCTTTAAAAGCGGCCATTGAGAAAAAAGATTTGGACGAAATTAAAGCCAAAAAAGAGGCTCTTCAAGAAATTGTCCAAAATTTAACTGTGAAGCTGTATGAACAGGCGCAAGCACAGGCTGCTCAAGGCGGAACAGATGAAGCAGGAGCAGACGCCCAAAAAGATGATAATGTGGTAGATGCTGAATACCAAGAAGTAGACGACAAAAAGTAATTAGCATAAAACAAAAAGGTCAAAGCTGGCAAATCTGGCTTTGGCTTTTTTTAAGAAGCTGTTTTCTAAAAGATTGTTCTTCTGATGATGCATTTTTGAATGAAATAAGCTATTTGCAACAATCTATGCGAAAACAGCCTTTAAGATAGGTTTATAGTGGAGAAAGCTTATAACGATACGTTTTCTATATTGTCACAGCCAAAAAATTAATGGTACAATACTCTTTATGTGATACAAATCGGGAGTGAGTGTCTTGAGTAAAAGGGATTACTATGAAGTACTGGGCGTCAATAAAAGCGCCAGTAAAGATGATATAAAAAAAGCATACCGAAAACTTTCTAAAAAATATCATCCTGACATTAATAAAGAAGCCGATGCAGCCGAAAAGTTTAAAGAGGTTAAGGAAGCCTATGAAGTTTTAAGCGATGACCAAAAGAGAGCCCAATATGATCGATTTGGGCATCAAGATCCAAACCAAGGCTTTGGCGGCTTTGGTGGAAGTGATTTTGGCGGCGGCTTTGGCTTTGAAGATATCTTTGAAACGTTTTTCGGCGGCGGCTCTTCGCGCAGAAGAGATCCAAATGCGCCAAGACAGGGTGCGGATTTGCAATATACAATGACTTTATCATTTGAGGAAGCCGCTTTTGGAAAAGAAACAACCATTGAGATCCCAAAAGAAGAAACATGTTCTACTTGTACCGGCAGCGGGGCAAAACCAGGGACCAAACCAGAAACATGTTCTTATTGTCATGGGACAGGTCAACTAAGCCAGGAGCAAAATACAGCATTTGGCCGGATTGTCAATCGCCGTGTTTGTCACCACTGTAGCGGAACGGGACAAATTATCAAAGAAAAGTGTTCAACTTGCGGGGGAACAGGCAAAGTTAAAAAACGCAAAAAAATTGAAGTGAAAATTCCAGCAGGGATTGACGATGGTCAGCAGCTGCGTGTGTCTGGCCAAGGTGAACCGGGTGTTAACGGGGGACCTGCAGGAGACTTGTATATCGTATTCCGCGTACAACGACATGAGTTTTTTGAAAGGGACGGCGACGATATTTATTGCGAAATGCCGATTACCTTTGTTCAAGCATCGCTTGGAGATGAAGTGGAAGTTCCGACTCTTCATGGCCGAGTCAAATTGAAAATTCCAGCCGGAACCCAGACAGGAACGAGATTCCGATTGAAAGGAAAAGGGGTTCCAAACGTGAGAGGATATGGAGTCGGCGATCAGCATGTTCGCGTAAAAATCGTGACACCAACCAAACTTACTGAAAAACAGAAACAATTATTGCGTGAATTTGCTGAACTGAGCGGTACCGTCACAGATGAGCAGCAGGAAAGTTTTTTTGATAAAGTAAAAAAAGCATTTAGATAATAAATAGGGAGTTGGTAGAGTTGAAATGGTCGGAAATATGTATCCAAACAACCAATGAAGCAATTGAACCAGTTTCAAATATTCTTCATGAAGCTGGCGCGAGTGGGGTTGTCATTGAGGATCCTTTCGAATTAGTAAAGGAGAGAGAGGAGCAATTCGGAGAAATCTACCAACTCAATCCCGATGATTACCCGCGAGAAGGCGTCCTAGTCAAAGCTTATTTACCTGTTAATAGCTTCCTTGGCGAAACCGTTGAGGAAATTAAAGAAGCGATTCGGAATCTAACTACGTTCGATATTGATATAGGGGCAAACAAAGTAACGATTTCAGAGGTTCATGAAGAAGAATGGGCGACTGCCTGGAAAAAGTATTATAATCCTGTGAAAATTTCAGAACGTTTTACGATTGTTCCGACTTGGGAGCAGTATACACCAGTCAGCAGCGACGAACTGATTATCGAACTAGATCCCGGTATGGCATTTGGTACTGGAACACATCCGACAACTGTTATGTGTATTCAGGCACTTGAAAGAACCGTGAAACCAGGAGATACGGTAATTGATGTAGGAACGGGTTCCGGTGTATTAAGTGTGGCGGCCGCACTTTTGGGATCTAAGCAGGTATTAGCGTTAGATCTTGATGAAGTTGCAGTTCAATCTGCCATTCTCAACACAAAATTAAATAAAGTTCATGAGATTGTGACCGTACGGAAGGGAAATCTGTTAGAAGAGGTATCCGGGGAAGCAGATGTAATTGTAGCAAATATATTAGCAGAAGTTATCGTACGATTTACAGAAGATGCCTATAATCGTATTAAAAAAGGCGGATACTTTATTACATCAGGGATTATCAATCTGAAAAAGCAACTGGTAAAGGATTCCCTGATAAAAGATGGATTTGAGATTGTTGAAATACTTACGATGGAAGACTGGGTTGCTTTTATCGCTAAGAAAAAATAAGACTAGGTGAATCTAATGCAACGTTACTTTATTGGCTTTGACCATGTTGAAGATGACCAAATATGGATTAGCGGCGAGGACGCACATCATATTTCACGTGTTATGAGAATGAAAGCAGGGGACAGCTTTATTGCTGTACTGCCAGACGGGTCTTCCTCTCAATGTAAAATTTTACAGACAGCAGAGTCAAAGGTCTTCGCTAAAGCTTTGGGATGGAAGCAAGAAGAAAAAGAATTGCCAATAAAAGTTGCGATTGGGAGCGGTCTGCCTAAAGGGGATAAATTAGAATGGATCATTCAAAAGGGAACAGAACTGGGTGCTCATACATTTATCCCTTTTAATGCTGCTCGCTCTATTGTAAAGTGGGATCCTAAAAAGTCCGAAAAAAAGCTGGTCAGATGGGAAAAAATTGCAAAGGAAGCAGCAGAACAATCCCACAGAACAACGGTCCCAGGCATTACCCCGCCTGTAGAGTTAATGAAACTGATTGAAACAGGACTTGAATATAGGTTTAAGGTAATTGCTTATGAAGAGGAAGCCAAAAATGGACATTCCTCAAAATTTGCATCGTTATTAGCTAAAATGACCCCTGGTGATTCCCTATTAGTTATATTTGGACCGGAGGGCGGTTTAACTGCAGAAGAGGTATCAATACTAGAGAATAATGGTTTTATCTCTGTTGGGTTAGGACCTAGAATATTAAGGACAGAAACGGCACCGCTTTATGTTTTGTCTGCCATTTCTTATCATTTTGAATTAATGAGGTGAAAATAATGCCATCCGTAGCATTTCATACATTAGGATGTAAAGTGAATCATTACGAAACAGAAGCCATTTGGCAATTGTTTCAGCAAGAAGGCTATGAAAGAACTGATTTCGAAAAAACAGCTGATGTTTATGTAATCAATACTTGTACAGTTACGAATACTGGTGATAAAAAGAGCAGACAGGTGATTCGCAGAGCAATTCGGAAAAATCCGGACGCTGTTATTTGTGTAACTGGCTGTTATGCACAAACATCACCGGCAGAAATTATGGCAATCCCTGGCGTTGATATTGTGGTGGGAACGCAAGACCGAAAAAAATGCTGGACTATATTGAGCAATATAAGCATGAAAGACGGCCAATCAATGGTGTTCGTAACATCATGAAGAATCGTGTATACGAGGAGTTAGATGTTCCAGGCTTTACAGATCGTACGAGGGCATCTCTTAAAATCCAGGAAGGATGTAACAATTTTTGTACGTTCTGTATTATTCCTTGGGCGCGCGGACTCATGCGTTCCCGTGACCCGCAGGAAGTCATCCGTCAAGCCCAGCAGCTTGTGGATGCCGGTTATAAAGAAATCGTCCTAACTGGAATTCATACTGGCGGATATGGGGAAGATCTGAAGGACTATAACTTGGCAAGACTACTGCAGGATCTTGAGAAAAAAGTTATTGGTTTAAAGCGTCTTCGTATCTCTTCCATTGAAGCAAGTCAATTGACAGACGAAGTAATAGATGTGATTCGTCATTCTTCTATCTTAGTACCTCACTTCCATATCCCAATTCAATCCGGTTCTAACACCGTTTTGAAACGGATGAGAAGAAAGTATTCAATGGAGTTTTTCGCAGATCGACTTAATAAATTGAAAGAAGTAATGCCAAATCTGGCTATTACATCAGACGTCATTGTAGGTTTCCCGGGGGAAACGGAAGAAGAGTTTATGGAAACTTATAATTTTGTGAAAGAACACCGTTTCTCTGAGCTTCATGTATTCCCTTACTCTAAGAGAACAGGGACACCTGCTGCGAGAATGGAAGATCAAGTTGATGAGGAAGTAAAAAATGAACGAGTTCATCGTCTTATTACCTTATCTGATCAATTAAGCAAAGAGTATGCCTCCCAATTTGAAAATGAAGTTCTAGAAGTGATTCCTGAAGAAAAGTACAAAGAGGACCCAGAAAGCGGACTTTACGAAGGCTTTACCGGCAATTATTTAAAAGTCGTGTTCCCAGCGTCTGAGGATATGGTTGGGAAGCTAGTAAAAGTAAAAATCACAAAACCGGGTTATCCATATTGTGAAGGGAATTTTGTCAGAGTCCTCGATGAGCAATTAGAACAGCAAAGGACAGCGATTTGAAGGGAGCAGTTATAATGGAAAAAATAGCAGGTATGATCGACCATACATTGTTAAAACCAGAAGCTACAAAGGAGCAAATTTTAAAGCTTTGTGCGGAAGCGAAAGAGTATAAATTTGCAAGTGTTTGTGTAAATCCTTATTGGGTGAAGCTTGCCAGTGAACAGCTAAAGGGCTCAGACGTTAAAGTATGTACGGTTATTGGTTTTCCGTTAGGAGCCAATACTCCCGCAGTTAAGGCGTTTGAAACAAAGAATGCAATCGAAAATGGAGCAGGCGAAGTCGATATGGTAATCAATATCGGTGCTTTAAAAGACGGTTTATACGATATGGTCTTAGAAGATATTCGGGCCGTTGTAGAGGCAGCCGGAAATGTTTTAACAAAAGTGATTATTGAAACGGCGCTTTTGACAGATGATGAAAAAGTGAAAGCGTGTGAATTAGCGGTACAAGCGGGTGCCGATTTTGTCAAAACTTCTACAGGATTCTCTAAAGGTGGAGCAACAGCGCATGACGTTGCTTTAATGAGAAAAACAGTAGGACCTAATATTGGTGTTAAAGCATCCGGCGGTGTTAGAAATGCCCAAGATGCCGAAAAAATGATAGAAGCCGGTGCAACCCGTCTGGGGGCGAGCTCTGGAGTCGATATTGTTAAAGGATTAACCGCTAAAACGGATTACTGATGCTTTGTAAGGGTCAGCCCACCAGTGCAATAAAGTATTAGCGCTGGCGGGCTGACCCTTTTTTAACCCTTTCCATGAATTCTTTCAATAAGCATGGCAAAAGCTTGAGAAAAAGGAAGAACGAATAGAGAGGTTACTACATTGAATACTACGCTTGAGTGTGCTAATTGGACAGCAGGAGATACGGCCCATCCTGAAGCCATGTCTGCCAGGATTCCAGTAAACGGGAAAAATGAAAGGACGCCGATAATGTTTAACCAAATGTGAGCATAAGCGGTTAATTTGGCTTCTTTTTTTGCACCGATACTCGCCATCCATCCAGTAATACACGTACCGACATTGGCTCCGAGCATAGCGGCTATTGCTGCGTCTAAATGAATGGTTCCGCCGACCAAAAAACTCATAAGAATTCCGATAGTAGCCGAACTTGAATGAATACATGCCGTAAAAATCATTCCTAATAAAAGCGAAAAAAGCAAGCTCTCATTCATAAGCTGAAACCCCTTGTCCACAATAGAAAGAGCTGATAAGGGATCAGAAATCCATTTAAATCCTCTCATTGCCGTAAAGATTGTACCAACTCCAAATAGAATAAAACCAATAGAGCGGATATTCTCCCTCCCCATTCCAATCATGAAAGCGCCTAATATAAGGAGTGGAAAGGTATACTGTTCAATCGGAAAGGTCATAAATTCGGCGGTAAAGGTCGTTCCTATATTTGTACCCAGAATAATTCCGATTGTCTGGGAGAAAGTAAGTGCGCCAGCGGAAACTAAGCCCACTGTCAGCACCATCACAGCCGAGCTTGACTGTAAGAATCCGGTTACCACAATACTTGCCGCCATCCCTTTTATAGGTTTGTTCGTAAACCGGAAAAGCCAATTATTTAATCTTACTCCTGTAAAAGAAAATAAGCCGCTCCGCATTAGATACATGCCACTTAAGAAAAGCCCAATACAGACCGCAAAGGTCAGGAAATAAAGCATATAAACACCTTCTACACTTCTATTAGGAAAGTGGATGTGGTGATTACTTGCACACCCCTTTAACTAAAATGTATGGCCGTTCTGATAGGGACATGTCCAATCGCTTTAAAATTTTGCGAATAAAATAGTATAAGTTTTACTAAGATAATAAGCACTTGTTGACCTAGTGCAAACAGTGTATTATAATTCTAAGGTACATGATTTTTTAGGTACATGACCCAAGAGGGTCAACTTTGCTTCAACGATAGGAGAGTCACCTTTGATTCTACTGTGTTGTGTTTCGGAGGGAGGGATAAAGAATGTCGAAAACGATCGTTCGTAAAAACGAGTCGCTTGAGGATGCTCTTCGTCGCTTCAAACGCTCTGTATCCAAAACTGGAACTTTACAAGAATATAGAAAGCGTGAGTTTTACGAGAAACCAAGCGTAAAACGCAAGAAGAAATCTGAAGCTGCTAGAAAACGTAAGTTCTAAGAAGGTGTAGGATGTATGAGTCTTGTTCAGCGACTAAATGATGATATGAAACAAGCTATGAAAAATAAAGAAAAAGAAAAGCTCTCTGTTATTAGGATGCTCAAGGCTTCTTTACAAAACGAGGCTATTAAGGTTGGGAAATCAGAGCTTTCCGAGGAAGAAGAGCTTACCGTCCTTTCTCGCGAACTCAAACAAAGAAAAGACTCCCTCCATGAGTTTGAAAAAGCAGGAAGAGACGATTTAGTAGAAAAAATTCAAACTGAACTTCGGTTTGTTGAAGAATATTTGCCTGAACAGCTTTCTGAAGAGGAACTAAGTGCAATTATTGATGAAGTCATTTCAAGCTTAGGAGCAACTTCTAAATCAGAGATGGGTAAGGTAATGGGAGCTGTTATTCCGAAAGTGAAAGGAAAAGCAGAAGGCTCACTCGTTAACAAGCTAGTCATGCAAAAGCTTTCTTAATATAAAAGACTGCAGTCAAAAGGCTGCAGTCTTTTTTAATAAATGGGGTCTGGAATTTGGTTACGGGTTCCGCTCCAAGTGGTTCATGAACTAATTCTTGAATGGAGCTAACGGACATATAATCTGTTATTTGCTTAAAAACCCCGGTTTCGTTGAAGCAATTGGACATACGATCCGTTATTGACCGAAAATCACTCAAAAATAACCGCTGTCTACCAAAATAACGGAACCGGTGTCCTATAATTTCACAAATCCCCGATTTTTTGACGAATAACGGAACCAGTGTCCGCAAAAATTCTGGGAACCGACAAAGCTTTGTTTTATCCATATTTTTTTACATAAGTGAATAAAATTTTCCAAACGATGAAACTTAAAATTTAACCAACCGTATATAATAGTGCGAAGGAAAGGGGGGAATGATTTGAAAAAATCGTATGGATTGATTGTATCTTTTCTTTTACTTATACCATTGATATTGGGGTTTGGATCTGGTGTAAAAGCGAATCAGGATTTTGTATACGTAGTTCCTTTAGAGAATACAGTTGAAAAAGGGTTAGCTGCGTTTTTAACAAGGGCGATTGAAACCGCTGAGCAAGAGGGAGCAAGAGCTATTATTTTTGAAGTCAATACACCCGGTGGAGCAGTCGAAGCTGCCAGTGAAATTGGAAATCTGCTGGCACATGCCGATATAGATACGGCAGCCTTTGTTAATAACCGGGCTTTATCAGCGGGGGCGTACATTTCCCTCTATATGGATTACTTATTTATGACCCCGAATGCTACCATCGGTTCTGCTGCGATTATTGACCAGGCAGGAAATGCAGCTGATTTAAAAGCACAGGCTTATTGGCTGGCAGAAATGGAGAATGCAGCAAAACATAAAGATCGGGACACTATATATGCAAAAGCTATGGCTGATCCGTCCGTAACTATTCCAGAATTAGATGATGATGAAACTGAACTCTTGACTCTTACAGCCGAACAAGCCTTCCAAGTCGGGTATGCAGAAGCAATAACGATAAGTATAGACCAAGTGCTAAAGGAAATGGGGCTTGAAAATGTAGAAATTAGAGAACTGGAAGAGAGCTTTTTTGAGAAATTAGCCCGATTTCTAACAAATCCAATCGTCGTGCCTATCCTCCTCTCGATTGGGAGCATAGGATTGGTCGTAGAACTATATTCCCCTGGATTTGGGATACCTGGTACCATGGGGCTTGCCTCATTGCTGCTTTTCTTCTATGGACATTTAGTAGCGGGTCTTGCTGGGTATGAATCTCTCATTCTTTTCATCGTCGGAATCATTCTTTTACTTTTGGAATTTTTCATCCCGGGCGGTATTTTAGGGGCAATAGGGCTCATTGCCGTTGTGTGGGGTATATTGATTGCAGGAGAGAGTGTGACGCAAATGGGGATCTATTTATTAATTGCGATCGTGATTGCAATTGCAGCCGGATTTATTCTTTCCAAATTTTTTCGAAAGCGAATCCAGATTTTCAACAAAATTGTGTTAAAAGAGTCAACCAGTACGGAAAAAGGGTATATTTCCAATAAAAGCCGTTTAGAATTGATTGGTGTTACAGGCATTGCACATACTTCTTTACGCCCTGCAGGAATGATCTTAGTCGGTGATGAACGGATCGATGCAGTGACTGAAGGAGGGTATATTGAAAAAGGGGCAAAGGTGAAGATTATTAAAGCTGAGGGCTCCAGAATAGTAGTGCGTGAAATTACAAGTTTAGACAAAAAGTAAGATTATGAGGAGGTAACACATTATGGTTTTTGATGCAGGCACATTATTTTTAATTATAGCCGTTGTGCTAGCAATTATTGTTTTGGCAGTATTATTTACATTTGTTCCGGTTATGCTGTGGATTTCCGCTTTAGCAGCTGGAGTAAGGGTTAGTATCTTTACACTTATTGGTATGAGACTTCGCCGTGTTATACCAAGCCGTGTAATCAATCCGCTAATAAAAGCATCGAAAGCAGGTTTGAATATTAATACAAACCAATTAGAAAGCCACTATCTTGCCGGGGGAAATGTTGACAGAGTTGTTAATGCATTGATTGCGGCACAAAGAGCAAACATTGAATTATCTTTTGAAAGATGTGCGGCGATAGATTTGGCTGGCCGCGATGTTTTAGAGGCTGTACAAATGAGCGTTAATCCAAAGGTCATAGAAACACCGTTCATTTCTGGTGTCGCGATGGATGGAATTGAAGTAAAGGCAAAGGCTCGTATTACTGTACGTGCAAACATTGACCGCTTAGTCGGCGGGGCTGGAGAGGAAACCATAATAGCCCGTGTAGGTGAAGGAATAGTAAGTACAATTGGTTCCTCGAATGACCATAAAAAAGTATTGGAAAACCCAGATATGATTTCCCGTACTGTTCTTCAAAAGGGTCTTGATTCTGGAACTGCTTTTGAAATCCTCTCGATTGATATCGCTGATGTTGACATCGGCAAAAACATCGGGGCGATTCTGCAAACAGATCAGGCAGAAGCTGACAAAAATATCGCTCAGGCAAAAGCTGAAGAGCGTCGTGCCATGGCAGTAGCGCAAGAACAAGAGATGAAAGCCCGTGTAGAAGAAATGAAGGCAAAAGTTGTAGAAGCTGAAGCCCAAGTTCCGCTTGCAATGGCTGAGGCTTTACGTTCAGGCAATTTAGGTGTAATGGATTATTGGAACTTAAAAAATATTACAGCCGATACGGATATGCGCGAATCAATTGGCAGAATGACCGGTGAAAAAGACGATAAAAAGAAATAAAATTGAAGGAAGGAGGTAACTCCTTTGTCGATCATTGATATTATTTTTGAAAATCCCATTATCATTTTAGTGATAATGGGGATACTTTCCTCGCTGTTTTCTAAAAAGAAGCATACAGAACCAACACGCAGGAACGAGAGAATTCCGCCGAAAAGAACAGTTAATCGAAATCAGGCGGCGGAGAGAAAAAGGGTTTCACCTCCTCCTCATACTCAAGCTCAAACTCAAGCTCAAAATACACAACCTATTACCATATCTGCTGAAACAAACGAATTAATTCAGCGGGCTGAGCTGGCAGAAGCAAAGATGAGGAAAGAGCAGGAGAGCGAAAATCTTATTAAACTTGGCGCAGTAGAACATAGCGATTTAACAAAAAAGAAATACAAGCTGGATCCAAAGTCCGATCAAGTTCTGCAAGGTTTGATTTGGGCTGAAGTATTAGCTGCGCCAAAGGCTAAAAGAAAAAGAAATATTTAAGCTAAAGGGTCTGGTCCTTTAATTAACGAGATCATTCATGATCGAACTGTTATAGAAAGGGACCAGACCCTTTTTTATTGCTTTTTCTTGCTCCAATCCCCCGATAAAGTGTGCTAATCCTCATTTTTGTAACATACATATGAGATGAAAGGGGGCCTCATTATATGGCACAAAAGCTAAAAGCAGCACTCCGAAATCTTTTAACCACAAAGTTAGACTTACCCCCAGATGTCATGATGGATTTACCCCGTATAACGATGATTGGTCAGCTTCATATATACATAGAAAATCATAAAGGACTTTTATCATTTGCTGAAAATGAGATTCGCGTTTTACTTGAAAATGGACAATTACTCATTAAAGGAAAAGGATTTGTTATTAAAGCGATCCTGCCTGAAGAGATTTTGCTTGAAGGGCGAATCAGTCAGGTTTCATATTTGGATAGTAAATAGGGGGAGAAGTCGTGAAAAATCAATGGATCCATTTTTTTTACGGATATGTCACAGCAAAAGTTACGGGAAAAGGATTAGAGCGATTTTTAAATCGTCTTTCAAGACAAGGTATCCTGATCTGGAATGTAAGAAGAATAGATGAAGATACAATAACCTTTCAACTGGTACTCAATAAACTATACCCATTAAGACGAGCCGTAAGGAAAAGTAATTTGTCTGTTCATTTTATAGACAAGCATGGTTTCCCTTTTTTATTAAAACGGCTATTTTTTAATAGTGGATTTCTAGTTGGATTTGTAGGTTTTTTTGTTTTGTTATTCCTTTTGTCTAATATGATCTGGGGGATCCAAATTGAAGGAGCCGGACCAAAAACAGAGGAACAAATTTCGAAAGAACTGGACAAGCTGGGGGTTGAGGTTGGGAGCCTTCAATTTTTAACAGACTCGCCAGAAGAAATTCAAAGAATCTTAACTAACAATATTCCTGCAATTACGTGGGTAGGGGTTAAACTGGATGGTACAGTTTACAGACTCAGGGTAGTAGAAAAAAATGAACCTGAACGTGAATTAGAGACAGGTCCGCAACATCTGGTCGCTACAAAAAAAGGAACGATTGTAAGCATGTATGTTAAAAAAGGTCAGCCGATGATTGTTGTAAATGACTTCGTCAGACCAGGACAGCTGCTAGTTTCTGGTGTAATGGGAACAGAGGATAAGATGCAGTATATAGCAGCGGAGGGTCAAATTATGGCTGAGACGTGGTACAGAGCAGAAGTAACAGTTCCGTTAAAAAAGGAACTTGCGGTGATGACTGGGAATGAAAAGGATAAACGTTATATTCAATTTGGCAATTGGGATTTGCAGATTTGGGGGTTTGGAGAACCCGATTTTAAGGAATATGAAGAGGATACGACGGTTCATCCTTTTCAATTTTTACGGTGGCAGCTGCCAATCAGCTATAAAGAGATAGAAATAAACGAGATTGAAAAAGCAGTCCATCAAATAAGTGAAAGTGATGCAGTTAAAACTGGTATTGAAATAGCCAAAAAAGACTTGTTATCAAATTTAGGGGAGGAAGCCAAAATAAAAGGAGAAAACATTTTGCACAAGGAAGTACAGAATGGTAAAGTAAAATTGACTATTCTCTTCCAGGTCATTGAAAACATAGCGAAGGGACAACCGATAATTCAAGGAGACTAACGAATGTCAGAAGCTTTAAAACAAATTTCAATTGAACTTGAAGGACCAGAAGAAGCACGAGAGTTATTTGGTATTGAAGATCAGCATCTGAAAATTTTTGAGGAACAATTAGGAGTTTCAATTGTTACTAGAGGCGAAAGAGTTTTAGTGAGCGGGCCAGAAGAAAAGATTGGCATGCTGTCGGATGCCCTATCGAAACTTCTTATTTTAATTAGAAAGGGAATCCATATTGGACCTAGAGATTGCATTTATGCTTCCCAATTAGCTCTCGATGGAAAAAGTGCAGAACTTTTGGATTTATATACAGAAGAAATCGCACGAAATGTTAAAGGAAAAGCCATTAGAGTTAAAACAATTGGACAAAAGCAATATATTCAAGCGATAAAAAAGAACGATCTTATTTTTGGGATTGGGCCAGCTGGAACAGGAAAAACTTATTTAGCTGTTGTAATGGCGGTGACATCCCTCAAAAATGGATTAGTGAAAAAAATAATTTTAACCCGCCCTGCGGTTGAAGCAGGCGAGTCGTTAGGCTTTCTGCCAGGGGACCTTAAAGAAAAGGTAGACCCTTATTTAAGGCCATTATATGATGCTTTACATGATGTGCTTGGGGCAGAGCATACCACTAGAATGATGGAACGAGGAACAATTGAAATAGCACCATTAGCTTATATGAGGGGCCGTACATTAGACGATGCCTTTGTTATATTAGATGAAGCGCAAAATACCACTGCAGCGCAAATGAAAATGTTTTTAACGAGACTTGGATTTGGGTCAAAAATGATTATTACCGGTGATCAATCACAAGTCGATTTGCCAAAAGGAGTTAAATCTGGTCTCTTTATTGCAGAATCGATCTTAAAAGAGGTTCCAGGCATTGCTTTTGTTCATCTGGAGCAATCAGATGTAGTCCGGCACCCATTAGTTCGGAAAATTATTGATGCATATGAAAAAAATAATTTATAAAGCCTGGCATTGTCGACAATGCAGGCTTTTTTCATGGTTAGATCATGGGCGTTAGAAGATAAGACACACAAGTTATCCGTCAACACGCAAAATAGGATGCATGTTGCTTTGAAAACTGCTATCATTTTACATAAAGTACCTAATCATCCTCTCAAAAGGAGGGATATAATCGTGGATCGTTTACAAGAATTTTTTGCAAAAATCAAACACTCGCTTGGAAATACACTTGTCCGTGCCCTGTTATTTATCCTGCTCGGTATTGTCCTATACGCTGTTATGTTTAGCAATGTAAAACCTGAACAGCTTGACGTTTCTCTTTTTCAGACGGCTCCGCAGACGATCAGGGCACCCATACAGGTTGAAGATAAAGAGCTTACTGAAAAAAGAAAGGAAGAAGCTCGGTCACAAGTACAGGATGTATATGACTTAAAAACAGAGTACTCTGAAAACCAGGTTAATTTAATTAGAAGTATTTTTGAACTCGCTGAAGAAGTGAATGCAGAAATTGCCAAGGAAATGAAAGAGGCGGCTGAAACAGCAGAAGAAAAACAAGATACAGAAGGGACATCCTCTGGAGATACGAGTGCAGAACAGCCCAAAGTTGAAGAACCAACATTAGAAGAAAAAATAGAGCGGTATCGCGAAAAACTATCTGGCGATGTTTCTTCAGAACTTAATGATAGTGTTTTAGGCGCCTTGCTCCAGGCAACGCCAACTCAATTAAACAATACAAAAGACTTAACAATTACAGCTGTTAATCATGTAATGAGCAATCGGATTCCTGCGAATCAGGTAGAAAATGCAAAAAGAGAGGTAGAAGAGCAGCTTAAGTATGCGCCGCTGTCTCCGCCTTTAAAAGATGCTGCGATAGCACTTGGGCGCTATGGCGTGATTCAAAATGAAATTTTTAGTTTAGAAAAAACGGAAGAGCTAAAAAAACAAGCAGTCGAAGGTGTAGAACCTGTCAAAATTCTACAGGGTGAAGTAATCATTGAAGAAGGTGAGATGATTACTGCAGAAGTATACCGTCAGCTGGAGCTTGTCGGATTGCTGAACAATGAGGACCAAATTAGACCATTTATTGGGCTAGGTGCCCTAGTCATTATCTTGGTTGGAGGCTTAAGCTTATTTTTTAGAGAAAGCCATTCAGATGGAAAACACTCAGAACTGCTAATTTACAGTTTGATCTTTATCATCTCGCTTATATTTATGAAGCTTGTCAGCTTATTACAGCCAATTAATTCACAAAATATCGGTTACATATTTCCTGCTGCGATGAGCAGCATGCTTATCAAGATTTTAATTCATGACCGCTTAGCCATCATCAATACGATTTTACTCGCGATCGTTTCGACGATTATTTTTAATCGTGATGTTTCAGGTGCGATTAATTTTGATATCGGTGTCTATATATTGTTAAGCGGAATAGCCGGTATGTTATTTTTAACCGGCCACAATCAGCGTTCTAGAATTTTACGGTCTGGTTTATTAGTATCTTTATTAAATATGGTGGTCATTCTAAGCTTTTATCTTATTAAAAACAGTCCTTTTCCAAGCCTGGATTTTAGCTATGACGCGCTCATGGGGATTGCATCCGGTGTAACGGCATCCGTTTTTACAATTGGATTGCTGCCGTTTTTTGAAGCGGGTTTTAATATTTTATCGGGAATGAAGCTCATTGAACTATCTAACCCGAACCACCCATTAATAAAAAAAATATTAACAGAAGCACCTGGTACGTACCATCATAGTGTAATGGTTGCGAATCTTGCTGAATCAGCTTGTGAATCAATTGGGGCGAATGGTCTGTTAGCACGGGTTGCATGCTATTACCATGACATCGGAAAAACAAATCGGCCAAAATTCTTTATTGAGAATCAAATGAATATTGAGAATCCGCATAATCAAATTTCTCCAATTGCCAGCAAAAACATTATTATCTCCCATGTAACAGATGGAGTAAAGATGTTAAAAAAGGCAAAGCTACCTAAGGAAATCATTGATATTGCGGAACAGCATCACGGGACCACCTTGCTCAAATTTTTCTATCACAAAGCAGTAGAGAGCGGAGCAGATGTAAAAGAAGAAGAGTTCCGTTATCCGGGTCCGCGTCCTTCGTCTAAAGAAGCGGCTGTTATAAATATTGCAGATAGCGTTGAAGCCGCTGTCCGGTCTAAAAATAATCCAACTCCAGAAGAAATTAAGGAGATAGTGAACGGTATTATTCGGGACCGGCTTCAGGATGGCCAGTTAAATGATTGTAATATTACCCTAAAGGAACTTGATACTGTAGCACACGCATTATGTGAAACGTTAAATGGAATCTTTCATTCACGGATAGAGTATCCAGATATGAAAAAATTACAAAAGGGTGAAAATAAATGAATGTAGAAATTGATTTCTTAGACGAGACTAACTCTGTAACAGAGAAAGAAGAAAAACTGATAAGAGATTTAATAACTATTGGATTAAAAAAAGAGCAAGTAGAGGAAGATTGTGAAATCTCGATTACGTTTGTTTCTAATGATAAAATCCAAGAAATTAATAGAGAGTATAGAGGAAAGGATAAGCCAACCGATGTAATTTCATTTGCGCTTGAAGAAGGAGATGAGGAAGAGATCATCATGGGCGCCCCCGAAACAAGAGTATTAGGGGATATCATTATTTCGATAGAAAAAACGAAGGAACAGGCAGAAGAATACGGACATTCCTTTGAAAGAGAATTAGGCTTCTTAGCGGTCCACGGTTTACTTCATCTTCTTGGGTATGACCATGGTACTGAACAAGAAGAAAAGGAAATGTTTTCAAAACAAGAAAGCATATTGGAAGAGTATGGTCTCAAAAGATAGAAGGTTTCGAAACAGAACCTTTCTCAGCTCTTTTAAAGTCGCGATTTCTGGAATTCTTTTAGTCAGTAAACAAGAAAAGAATTTTCAGTTTCACCTTGTGTGTGCAGCAATTGCTATTATTTTTGGGTGTATCTTCTCTATTTCTTGGATCGAGTGGTTCTTTGTTTGTTCAGCCATTTTTGGAGTGCTTACGTTTGAACTGCTCAATTCAAGTATTGAGCGTGTGGTTGATTTAGTTACAGAGGATTATCATGATTTAGCAAAAGCGGCCAAGGATATGGCAAGTGGTGCGGTATTCCTCTTTGCCGTATATGCTGTCATTATTGGAATGATTGTATTTCTTCCCAAGATATGGAGCCTCTTGTTATATCACGAAATCCAGCTCATTTCATACACTATATTTGAAAACACGGGTGTATTCGGATAAAATTTGAATACGATACAAAATCGGAAAGGGAGACTAAGATCTTTGGAAATCCAGTCATTAATTGCAGAAGCAAATAAAGCAAGAGATAAAGCATATGTCCCTTATTCAAAATTTCAGGTAGGTGCAGCGCTTTTAGCGGACGATGGCACCGTCTACCACGGCTGTAATATTGAGAATGCGGCCTACAGTATGACAAATTGTGCTGAAAGAACCGCCATATTTAAAGCCTACTCTGAAGGTGTTAAACAGTTTAAAGCACTAGTTGTTGTGGCAGACACGAAAAGACCGGTTCCTCCATGCGGTGCGTGCCGTCAAGTTATCTCTGAACTATGCCCAAAAGATATGAAAATTTATTTAACAAACCTCCAAGGTGATGTAGCTGAACTAACGGTTGAAGAGCTGCTGCCAGGAGCATTTTCTCCGAGTGATTTAAATGACTGAAGGATATAAATCAGGTTTTATTTCTATTATTGGGAGACCCAATGTTGGAAAATCAACATTGTTAAACCGAATTATTGGGCAAAAGATAGCGATTATGAGTGATAAGCCACAAACAACCCGTAATAAAGTACAAGGTGTTTTGACATTAAATGATGCACAAATGATATTTATTGATACTCCAGGGATTCATGTTCCGAAACATAAGCTTGGAGATTTTATGATGAAAGTTGCAACGAACGCATTAAAAGAAGTAGATTTAGTTCTTTTCATGGTTAATGCAAAAGAGGGGTTCGGGAAAGGCGAACAAATGATTCTAGAAAAATTACAGGGTATTAATACGCCCGTTTTTCTAGTGGTCAATAAAATAGATCAGGTTCATCCAGATGAACTCTTAACCTTTATTGAAGGCTATCAGAAACGGTATGATTTTGCTGAGATTGTACCTGTTTCAGCTATAGAGGGCCAGAATGTCGAACGACTTCTTGACGTCATTAAAGTTACTCTTCCTGAAGGGCCGCAATATTACCCCGCCGATCAGGTGACCGATCATCCTGAGCGTTTTATTATTTCAGAATTAATAAGAGAAAAGGCACTTCATTTGACACGTGAAGAAGTTCCCCATTCTCTTGCCGTTACAATCGATAAAATTTCTAAAGATCCAGATAAGGATTTGATTCATGTAATGGCTACCATCGTCGTCGAAAGAGATTCGCAAAAGGGGATTATTATCGGAAAACGGGGATCCATGCTGAAGGAAATTGGACAAAGGGCCAGAGTTGATATTGAAAACCTTTTAGGCTCAAAAGTATTTTTAGAGCTTTGGGCAAAAGTACAAAAAGATTGGCGAAATAAAGCGCTTCACTTAAGAGATTTTGGATTTAGGGAAGACGAGTACTAAAGTTCTATGTTTTATTCGGAAAATTTTTAGTAAATATTTCGTCTTATTATTTGCGTGGTCTTGGTCAACCTATATAGTAAGCTAAAGGGAATTAAATAGCTAGTTCAATCCTAGAAAGGTGGGTATCAAATGTTAGAATTTACCTGGAAGGTATTTTCTGAAACTGGGAATATTGACACTTATCTTCTTTACAAAGAGTTGGAGCAACAATCCTTTCCTAAAAAGGAGGAGCAGGAACACGAGCTAGCAGAAATAGATTTCCCCATGATGTAGGTTTACCCCTTATATGATGTAGAGCCGGCCATAAGAGTCGGCTTGTTTTTATATGTAATCAAGCTTTTAAACAGAGGGGAATAGGATGTTTAATAAGGGAGAAGGAATTGTTTTAAAGACAACCGACTATGGAGAAACGAATAAGATTGTAACCCTCCTCACGAAAAATTGGGGAAAAATCGGTGTAATGGCGAGGGGTGCTAAAAAACCGAATAGTAAGCTTTCAAGCTGTTCGCAAATATTTACGATTGGCTCTTATTTATTTCAGCTCAATCGCGGGTTAGGAATGCTTCATCAAGGCGAAACGATTCAATCTATGAGGGGCTTGCGGGAAGATATTTACCTGACTGCATTTGCCGCCTACATTGTCGAATTAGCTGAGAAGGGCACAGATGAGAGAAAACCGATTCCAAAACTGTATGAACAGCTTGCTCTGTCATTACAGTATTTACAGGAGGCGTATGATCCTGATATTATTAAAACTATTTTTGAAATAAAAATGCTGCCGATCTTAGGATTAAAACCTGTCTTTCATGAGTGTGTTCATTGTAAAGCTAAGGAGGGAATATTCTCATTTTCTGTGAGGGAGAATGGTTTTCTCTGTCATCGCTGTTTTGAGATAGATCCTTATCGGATTCCGATTTCACCTTCGACCACAAGGCTTTTAAGCCAATTTGCAAGAATTAACCTTGAGCAAATTGGCTCGATTCAAGTAAAGGACCAGACGAAAAAGGAATTAGATGTAGTGATGGAACAATACTATGATACGTATTCGGGGCTATTTCTCAAGAGTAAAGGGGTTTTAAAACAAATTAAGCAAGTATGGAAGCCAGCTCAGGACTAGAAGTTGACAACGATAGCTGATTTCGTTACACTGTGAATTAAAATGAATATAGGCTGTGAAGGAAAGTAGTACTTAATGTTGCTATAAAAGCGAACCTAGGATGGTGTAAGCTAGGGTATAGACAGTTAGGGAAGGCGTTCTGGAGCTTTTGATTATATAAAAGAGGCCGGGTTTCGTTCAAATCTGGCAAATAGGGTGGAACCGCGGGTAAAGACCCGTCCCTATGCACATGTGCATAGAGACGGGTCTTTTGTTTGTTTTGGGCCTTTTCTATGGTAATGAATCGTTAGGGTATGCAGAAAAATATTTTAAATCTATAATTTTCGAAATTTGCGGAGGTGTTTGTAATGAATTTTCAAGACATGATTATTACGCTTCAGAAGCATTGGTCCGGGCAAGGATGTATTTTAATGCAAGCTTATGATGTAGAAAAAGGTGCTGGCACGATGAGTCCTTATACCTTCTTACGGGCTGTAGGTCCAGAACCATGGAATGTTGCTTATGTAGAACCTTCCAGACGACCGGCAGACGGCCGCTACGGGGAGAACCCGAATCGGCTATACCAGCATCATCAGTTTCAAGTGATTATGAAGCCTTCACCAGATAATATTCAAGAAATCTACTTAGAGTCCTTAAAAGCATTAGGGATTGATCCGTTAGAACATGATATTCGTTTCGTAGAAGATAACTGGGAAAACCCATCACTTGGTTGTGCTGGACTCGGTTGGGAGGTATGGCTTGATGGGATGGAAATTACCCAATTCACCTACTTCCAGCAGGTAGGGGGGTTAGAATGCAGTCCTGTGTCAGTGGAAATTACCTATGGTCTTGAACGGTTAGCCTCCTATATTCAAGAGAAGGATAATGTGTTTGAACTGGAATGGACCGATGGTTTCACCTATCGGGATATCTTTGGCCAGCCAGAATATGAGCATTCAAAATATACCTTTGAAACATCTAATCAAGACATGTTATTTTCTCTGTTCGAAACCTTTGAACAAGAAGCTCACAAGCAAATGGAAGAGGGACTGGTGCACCCTGCTTATGACTATATTTTAAAGTGCTCTCACGTGTTTAACCTTTTAGATGCACGAGGAGCGATTTCAGTTACAGAACGTACAGGTTATATAGGCAGAATGAGACATCTTGCCCGTAAAGTAGCGAAAACCTATTTTGAAGAGAGAGAAAAGCTAGGATTCCCAATCCTAAAGAATCAGGAGGTGGATAGTAAATGAGTAATGTGTTAATTGAAATCGGATTAGAAGAAATGCCTGCTAAAATGGTAAGAGGTGCGATGAATCAGTTCAAAGAAAAAACGGAGAACTGGCTGAAGGAAAATCGAATCGACTTTGCAAAAGTAGTTCCTTTTTCAACACCAAGACGTTTAGCAGTCCGGATTGAGGATGTTTCCGATTCACAATCAGATATCGTGGAAGAAGCAAAGGGACCTGCAAAACATATTGCTTTAGACAATGAAGGAACCTGGTCGAAAGCGGCGATTGGATTTTCCAAGGGCCAAGGAAAATCGGTCGATGATATTTATTTTAAAGAAGTAAATGGAGTGGAATATTGTTTTGTAAAAGTTGAGCAAAAAGGATTAAAAACAGCTGAATTGCTTCCGTCAATTCAAACAGTTATCACTTCGTTAACCTTCCCAAAAAATATGAAATGGGGAAGCTATGATTTTAAATTCGTTCGCCCGATTAAGTGGATTCTTGCATTATTTGGGACAGAGGTAATTCCATTTACAATTACCGATGTAAATACTGGGCGATTGACAAGAGGCCACCGTTTTCTTGGGGAAGAAGTAGAAATTGAACAGCCTGAGGAATATGAGCAAAAGCTTTTATCACAATACGTATTAGTCAACTATGATGAGCGGAAGGAAGCTATCAGACAGCAATTAGTAAAACTGGCTGAAGCAGAGGGCTGGATCATACCAATTGATGAGGAACTTTTAGAAGAGGTCACAAATCTTGTCGAGTACCCAACTGTCTTATTTGGCCAATTTGATCCAGAATTTTTATCTCTGCCGTCTGAAGTTCTAATTACTTCTATGAAAGAGCATCAGCGTTACTTTCCTGTAAAGGATCCATCCGGTACCTTACTTCCATATTTCGTAACCGTTCGAAATGGGGATCACCGTCATATTGAGAAGGTAGCAAAAGGAAATGAGAAAGTTCTATCCGCAAGACTTTCAGATGCCAACTTTTTCTTTAAAGAAGATCAAAAGCTCTCAATTGATGAGTGGAATAGCAAATTAGAGAAAATTGTATATCAGGAACAAATTGGGACATATGCTGAAAAGGTAAAACGAATAGTATCTTTTTCAACGCAGCTAACTGATAAGTTAGGACTTGAACCAGAACAGAAGGAAGTGGTCTTAAGAGCAGCCCAAATTTGTAAGTATGATCTAGTTACTCATATGGTATATGAATTTCCAGAGCTGCAAGGCTATATGGGAGAAAAATATGCTCGATTAAAAAATGAGAACGAAGATGTAGCCAAGGCAATTTATGAACACTATATGCCTCGTCATTCAGACGACTCTGCTCCTCGTACTGTAGCAGGTTCTATCGTTAGTATCACTGACAAAATCGATACAATTGTTTCCTGCTTTGCGATAGGGCTTATCCCGACAGGTTCTCAGGATCCATATGGATTAAGACGGCAAGCATGGGGAGTTGTGGTAACTCTTTTAGAAAGAAATTGGTCATTTTCACTTAAGGATCTAGTGACAAAAGCATTTGAAAATGTTCAGGCTAGCGGAGTACCAATAAAAGAGAAAAATACAGTCCAGGAAGTATTGCATTTCTTTGCACAGCGGATCAAATTTATTTTACAGGAACAAGGCGTTCGCTATGACGTTGTGGACGCGGTTCTATCAGAAGCAAACGCGGACGTTTCTACATTGGTTGACAGAGCCCGGATATTAAATGAAAGACGGGAAAACGAGGACTTTAAAGAAATCATTGAAAGCTTATCAAGAGTCATTAATATCGCTAAAAAAGCAGAGCTTGACCAAGAAGTTGATTCATCCCTATTTGAGAATGAGTATGAAAAAGCATTGTTAGAAGCCTATACCGGAATTAAGAATGAGTGGACAAATTTATCCTCCGAAGAGGAACGGTTTAACCGATTAGCCCAATTGAAGCAGACGATTGATCCATATTTTGATCACACGATGGTTATGAGCACAGATGAAAAAATAAAGGCCAATCGCTTAGCTCTTATGAAAAAAATAAGTGATCTCATTCTTCAATTTGCAAATGTTAATTTACTTCAAGTTAAACAGACGTTATAGATCTTTACTTGAAGTAAGATACTTTTCAAAAAGGTTTCATGATATATAATAATTGTATAGGGTAAGATGCTATCCCGGCTTAAGTCGGGATCAGCATGTTTTAATGGTTATTTATATTAATAGATTAGGTTGGTGCTATACCAATCTTTATAAGTGGAACCTTTTTAGAGTCAGGTGGTGAGGACGATCGAACTAAATAAAAGGCAAGAACAAATCGTACAAATCGTAAAAGAACAAGGACCTATCACAGGTGAGCAAATTGCTGAACAGTTAAACTTAACCCGTGCTACATTAAGACCGGACCTTGCTATTTTAACGATGGCGGGCTTCCTTGATGCACGCCCAAGAGTAGGTTATTTTTATACGGGAAAATCAAGTAACCAGCTGCTTTCAGATCATATTAATAAGCTCTTGGTAAAGGACCATCAATCGATTCCCGTTGTAGTCAATGAAAATGTTTCTGTTTACGATGCAATCACTGCCATGTTTTTAGAGGATGTTGGAACCTTGTTCGTCGTAAATGATAAATCGATTTTAACGGGCGTCCTCTCCAGAAAGGATCTGCTTAGGGCAAGTATCGGCAAGCAGGATTTAAATCAGCTGCCTGTTCATATTATTATGACAAGAATGCCTAATATTACTTGGTGTGAAAAGGAAGATACGCTCCGCGATGTAGCGTACCGGTTAATAGAAAGGCAAATTGATGCCCTCCCTGTTGTTAAAAAAACCGAAAATGGGTTTGAGGTGATTGGGAGAATCACGAAAACAAATATCACGAAGGCATTTGTTACATTAAGCAGGGATGATGACAGATAGGGGGGAAACGGATGCAAATACCAGTAATCTATATCGTATCAGATTCTGTTGGAGAAACTGCTGAACTGGTTACAAAGGCAGCTATTAGTCAATTTAACGGATCTGGTTCTGTTTTAAAAAGGGTTCCTTATGTAGAAGATGAAACAACGATCGATGAAGTAATCCAGCTGGCAAAAATCAATAATGGAATGATTGTGTTTACCCTTGTAAAGCCTGAAATGAGGACGTATATGAAGGCATCCGCAGATAATGAAGGGATATTTGCATTTGATGTAATTGGTCCGCTGATGGATCACTTTCATAAACAATATGGGAAAACACCGTTATTTGAGCCAGGCTTAGTTCGGAAGTTAGATGATGATTACTTTAAGAAAGTTGAAGCGATTGAATTTGCTGTTCAATACGATGATGGCAGGGATCCTAGAGGACTATTAAAGGCAGATATTGTGTTGATTGGAGTATCCCGAACTTCGAAAACACCACTCTCTCAATATTTAGCCCATAAACGTTTAAAGGTAGCAAACGTACCGCTTGTTCCGGAAATTGATCCTCCTGATGAGCTGTACCAGGTGGAAAAGGACCGATGCTTTGGGTTAAAAATCAGTCCGGAAAAATTAAATCAAATCAGAAGAGAAAGATTAAAAACATTGGGCTTAAATGACCAGGCAAGCTATGCAAATTTAGACAGAATTAAAAGTGAGCTTGACCATTTTAATAAGGTAGTTGAAAGAATAGGATGTCCCATTATAGATGTAACGAATAAAGCAGTTGAGGAAACCGCCAATATTATTATGAATCAGATTCAGCAAAAAAGACTATAAAAGGAAGAGGTCGTCTGTTTAGACGGTCTTTTGCTTTTGTATAGGGAATAATGCCAACAGGTCAAATTTACTATTTTAAAGAGTAAAAAATAATGGAAATACCTATTTTAATGTACTATAATAAAAAATTGTGATAAAAAAACCTTATAGCAGGTTTAAGGTCAAGCAAGAAAGAATAAACTTATTACTGGTGGATGTCAAGGGGAAACCGTATAAAAAATTCGACAAAACCCCGGAGTTTTGTATAGAAAAGGTGAGTAAAAGAAGGATAATGGGACGTGACGTAGAATGTATTCCTTACCTGGAAAAACCGATTGTTCTTGTTGATGCGGATGCTTGTCCAGTAAAAAATGAAATTCGACAGATTTCAAGGCAATATGGAATCCCGGTTAAATTTATTGCATCATATGCCCATTATCATCAAAATGATGATGTAAATGAGTGGAAGTTTGTTGACCCGGACAAAGAATCAGCTGATTTGTACATCGTCAATCACTCACAAAAAGGTGACTGTGTTGTTACACAGGATATGGGGTTAGCAGCCTCTATTGTTCCAAAAGGGGTTCATGCAATTACCCCTCGCGGGAAGGTAATTAACGATAAGGACCTAGATTCAATCTTGTTTTTTCGATATGCATCCATTAAAGCAAGAAGAGGTGGTGAAAGAACAAGAGGTCCAAAAAAATTCACAGAACAAGACAGGCAAAAGTTCTGTAAAGAATTTGAGCAGATTTTGTCGAAGCTTGCAGGAATTTGAATTTTTTTATCGAATTATAGTTTATGAAAATGCATTACATCATTTATATAAAAAAGAGGCAGTTGATGATCATGTCTGAACGATTATCGGACGAATTAATAGATGAAATTAGGGCCTCGGCAGACATAGTTGATGTAATAAGTGAATATGTCCAACTAAAGAAAAAAGGACGAAACTACTTCGGTCTTTGTCCATTTCACGGGGAAAATACCCCCTCTTTTTCTGTTGCCCCAGATAAACAAATTTTCCATTGTTTTGGGTGTGGAGCAGGGGGAAATGTGTTTTCTTTTTTAATGGATATAGATGGTTTGTCTTTTATAGAAGCTGTTCAAAAAATTGCGGAACGAACAGGAAAAGACATTCCGGCTCTATCTGTCCAAACCGATCACGCAAGTCCGAAAACTGAAAAAGAAAAACAGCTTTTTGATTTACATGAGTTATTAAATAAATTTTACCATCATTTACTGGTAAATACAAAAGAAGGTCAAAAAGCCTATCTTTACTTAGAAAACCGAGGGATATCCAAAGATGCGATTGACACCTTCCAAATCGGCTATGCTCCCGGGTCCTGGGACTTTGTTAAAAACTACCTAGAGAAGAAAGGATTCTCTCATTCCATTATTGAAGAATCCGGAATCATCGTTAAAAGTACACAAGGTGATCGGACTTTTGACAGGTTCAGGAATAGAATCATGTTTCCGATTCATGATCACAGCGGAAATACAGTTGCTTTTTCCGGAAGAGTCATGGAGACAGACGGAAATGAACCTAAATTTTTGAATTCACCAGAGACCCCTATCTTTAAAAAAGGAAATATATTTTATAATTTTCACCGGGCAAGACCAGAAATCCGCAAAAAGGATGCCTGTATCCTGTTCGAGGGTTATGCCGATGTTATTTCAGCATTCCATGCCGGAATTAAACATGGAATCGCCACAATGGGCACCTCATTATCGGATGAACACATAAAAATTTTAAAAAGAAATGTTTCGACAGCTGTGTTATGTTTTGACTCAGATGATGCCGGGGTTGAGGCAACCTATCGGGCTGGAAGGCTGTTAGAGGCAAATGGAATCACTGTCTTAGCGGCAAGTATTCCAAATCAGTTAGACCCTGATGAATTCATTCGTCAATATGGCGGTGAAAGGTTTCAGACAGAAGTGGTAGACCGAAGCCAGACCTTCATGTCGTTTAAGCTTTCCTATTTACGGAGAGGGAAAAATCTCATGAATGAAGGAGAAAGGCTTCTCTATATAGAAGAAGTACTAAAAGAAATTTCAAAGCAAAGCAGTGCAATTGAGAAGGACCACTATTTAAGGCAGCTGGCTAATGAATTTTCATTATCATTAGAGGCATTAAAGGAACAAGAAAAACAATATTCGATTCAACAAGATAAAAGTCTTCGCAAGCAACAAAAAGTGATGCCCCAACAAATTTCTACTTTTAGCAAAAAGGAAAAAAAGTTGGCACCTGCTTATGTAACTGCTGAAAAAATGCTCTTATCCCACATGCTGCAAAATGACCAGTTAGTATGGGAGATCCAGAAGCTTCTTCAGAATCAAACATTTAATATAGATGAACATCAAGCTATTTTTACCTATCTTGCTGCATACTATGAAGAAGGGAACTCACCTGATGTCAGTCAATTTTTGGATTTTATAAAAGACCAATCCATAAAAAGGTTGGTAACTGAGATCAGCTTGATTCAAATCCAAGAAGAACTGACAGAACCAGAACTGAATGATTATATTATGCAGGTGTTAAAGCAAAAAAAATTGCTAATGATAAAAGAAAAAGAGCGAGAAGAAAGGGAAGCAGAAAGCAGTAAGGATTATGTGAAGGCTGCCAGGATTGCAATGGAAATATTGCAGCTGCGCAAAACGTTATAGGATTTTGTTCTTTGAGTTGGAAGGAGGGGCCGCATTGGCTGAAAAATCAGCGCGTTCCAGAGAAGAAGTTGAAAATGAGGTAACACTTGAACAAGCAAAAGACCACCTAATAGAAGTAGGTAAAAAAAGAGGGCACCTTACTTATGAGGAGATAGCAGATAAATTATCTTCCTTTGAAGTCGATTCCGAGCAATTAGACGAATTTTATGAAACCTTAGGAGATCAGGGTGTAGATTTGTTAGGGGATCATGATGAGGCTGCAGATACAAGTCCAGATGATGAGCCAAAAGAGGATGAAGAGGTATTTGACTTAAATGATTTAAGTGTTCCGCCTGGTGTAAAAATAAATGACCCTGTCCGAATGTACCTCAAAGAGATTGGTCGAGTCGATCTTCTTTCAGCAGATGAAGAAATTGAACTTGCCGAAAGAATTGAACAAGGTGACGAAGAAGCGAAAAGACGCCTTGCAGAAGCAAACTTGCGGTTAGTGGTAAGTATAGCCAAGAGATATGTTGGCCGAGGTATGTTATTCCTGGATTTAATTCAAGAAGGTAATATGGGTCTTATTAAAGCGGTTGAGAAATTTGATTATCGGAAAGGTTTCAAATTTAGTACGTATGCTACCTGGTGGATTCGTCAGGCTATTACTCGTGCAATCGCAGACCAGGCCAGAACAATCCGTATTCCTGTTCACATGGTGGAAACGATCAATAAATTAATTCGTGTCCAAAGACAGCTATTACAGGATTTAGGCCGCGAACCAACTCCGGAAGAGATTGCAGAGGATATGGATCTGACTCCTGATAAAGTTAGAGAAATATTGAAAATCGCCCAAGAACCAGTTTCATTGGAAACGCCTATTGGCGAAGAGGATGATTCACATCTTGGTGATTTTATCGAGGACCAGGAAGCTACATCACCTTCTGAGCATGCTGCTTACGAATTATTGAAAGAGCAGCTTGAGGACGTTCTCGATACATTAACAGATCGTGAAGAAAACGTATTAAGGCTACGCTTTGGACTAGATGACGGACGCACGAGAACACTTGAAGAAGTTGGAAAGGTCTTTGGTGTAACACGTGAGCGGATTCGCCAAATTGAAGCAAAAGCATTGAGAAAACTTCGCCATCCGAGCCGAAGCAAAAGACTTAAAGATTTTCTGGAATAAACTTACTCAGTCTATTGAGTAAGTTTTTTTTTGCCTAAAAAACCAGTTATTCGTATAAAGATCATGGTTTTTCGTTCATTTCTTACTTATATTTTACTGAATTATCAGTCATTTTGCAATCGAAGATATTGGAAATTGAACATATAATACTAAAAAGTTTAAATGTTGTGTAAACGGGAATAAACCCATATAATTATATGATGTAAGCGCATTCAAAGGGAGGGGTATAATATGAATTTTGAACTAACGGAAGAGCAGCAAATGATACAAAAAATGATAAGAGAGTTTGCTGATGAAGAGGTAGCTCCCGGAGCATTAGAAAGAGATAATAAAAAGGAATTTCCTCTTTCCATTATGAAAAAATTGGCCGAATTAGGCATAATGGGACTCCCGTTTCCTGAAGAATATGAAGGCGGCGGAGCTGATACAATCAGCTTTGCAATTGTAACGGAAGAATTAAGCCGTGCCTGCGGTTCTACAGGTATAACATATTCAGCTCATATCTCTTTGGGCGGAGCTCCCATTCATTTATTCGGAACCGAGGAGCAAAAACAAAAATATTTAGTTCCGATCTGTACAGGGGAATCGATGGGAGCCTTCGGTTTAACTGAACCAAATGCAGGTTCGGATGCAGGGGGAACGCAAACCGTTGCACGTCAAGAATCTGGGGAGTGGGTAATAAACGGAAATAAATGCTTCATTACCAATGCCAGTTACGCAAAGCATTTAGCTTTAACGGCTGTAACCGGACAAAACGATCGAGAAAAAGAGATTACAGCGATTATTGTCCCAACAGATGCAAAAGGCTTTAAAGTCATTGATTCTTACGAAAAAATGGGGTTACATGCATCTAATACAACCGAATTAGTTTTAGAAGAAGTTCGGGTTCCCGAGGAAAATATACTAGGAAAACGCGGGGAAGGATTTCGTCAATTTCTGATTACATTGGATGGCGGGAGAATCGGGATTGGTGCTATGGCAGTCGGGATTGCACAAGCTGCCTTTGAAAAAGCCCTCCAATATGCAGCCGAAAGGAAGCAATTTGGAAGATCATTAAGTCACTTCCAGGCCATTCAATTTAAGCTTGCCGATATGGCTATGAAAATTGAATTGGCACGAAATATGGTGTATAAAGCTGCCTGGCTAAAAGATCAAGGGAAGCCGTTTTCGAAAGAAGCTTCAATGTGTAAGCTATACGCATCCGAAATATGCATGGAAGTAACCAGTCAGGCTGTCCAAATCCATGGAGGAAATGGCTATATGAAGGATTATCATGTGGAAAGATACATGAGAGATGCAAAGCTTTTAGAGATTGGAGAAGGGACGTCAGAGGTTCAGCGAATCGTAATTGCACGTGAAATTCTTAAAAATGCATAACTAAATATTTTCCCCCATATGCTATGGACGGTAGTATTTTTGTCTATTTCGTGAAAATATAAAGAAAATGGTAAATCTACTTTCACTTTATAGCGTTTTCAAGTAAAATAAGTATTGTTTGTACTTATTCCTACCAGAACTACTGTTTCATACATAAGGAGGATCAAGAATGAATCGAAATCCAATTATTCCCTTCGTTCTAATCATGGTATTTGGAATTGGTCTTATTTTCTTCCTCTCATTTATCGGGTTAGACAACAGGGAGGAACGTGCTCAAGGTGACGAAGAAGGAACAGATAATGCTTTATTAGAATTATCACCGGAACAACTCTATCAAGAGGCAGGCTGTATTTCCTGTCATGGAACAAACTATTCTGATGGTTCGGCTCCATCATTAATAGGGCTTTCAGAAAAGTATTCTGCTGACGATATTAAAGAAATTCTAACGAATGGTTTACCTGGCGGAATGCCTGCAGGACTAGTACCAAATGAAAAATTGGACGAAATGGCTGAATGGCTATTAACATTAGAATAAGAAAGGAGTCCTTTGCTTAGCTGAGTAAAGGACTTTTTTTGTACACAGAGTACATTTTTAGAGTTTTCGCGTCTTGTCTTGAAGGACAAAGTGAATAGCAAGCGCGGTGGAAATGTCCATCATCGCAGGAAGAAAGGGAAAATAAGGGATCGTTTGTTATACAGGCAACAGAATGGAATAATAGGATAGGAGGTGGTATCTTTTGAACATAGAACAACTCTCAAAAAGATTAGATGCTGTTTACCAATACATACCCATTCAGGCAGTTCTCGCTGATATTGGCTCAGATCATGCCTATTTACCCTGTTATGCTGTGCAAACGGGCAGAGCTGTTCGTGCGATTGCAGGAGAAGTAGCGGAAGGACCGTTTCAATCAGCTCTGAATCAGGTTATAGAAGCCGATCTATCAACTAAAATAGATGTTCGGAAGGGCGATGGCTTGGCTGTCATAAGTCCGGGTGAAGTCAATTGTATTACGATTGCTGGCATGGGTGGAGCCTTAATTACCCGGATTCTTGAAGAAGGAAAAGATAAATTAACTGAGCAAACAAGATTGATTTTACAGCCGAATATTGGAGGCAATCAGGTCAGAAAATGGCTGGAAAGGAACGGGTGGACTATCGTAAACGAAAATATTTTAGAAGAAGATGAACATATCTATGAAATCATTTGTGCCGATTTTCTGAAGGAAAAGAATGAACGATTAACTGAATTGGAAATATTAATGGGTCCTTTTTTAATTAAGGAAAAAAATCAGGCCTTTCGCCAAAAGTGGCAAGGGGAAAAAGAGCAGTTAGTAAGAGTTTTACAGTCTTTAAATTTAGCTAAGCCATCAGAAGAAACAAATGAGAAAAAGGAAAGAATCCGGCACGAAATTAATTTAATTGAGGAGGGATTACGCCAGTGAAAAGTGTAAATGGCCATCAGATTATCGAGCTTTTCGAACAGTTTTCTCCAAAAAAATACGCAATGGAAGGTGACAAAATCGGTCTGCAAATCGGTGATTTAAGCCGAAAAGTAGAAAAGGTACTGGTCACCTTAGATGTTACTATGGCTGTTGTAGAAGAAGCGATTCGTAAAGGCGTTCAATTAATCATAGCCCACCACCCTCCCATTTTTAGGCCGCTTCAGCGAATAGAAGGCGGCTCCATTTTTGAAAGTTTAATTAAGCATGATATCTCCGTATATGCTGCTCACACGAATTTGGATGTGGCAGTAGGAGGGGTTAATGATTTATTAAGTAAAAGACTAGGTTTAAAGAATACAAAGGTCTTAGTTCCAACTCACGATATTCCCTTGAAGAAATTGGTTGTCTTTGTTCCGCTTGAAAACGCCGATGAGGTACGGAACGCATTAGGAAAAGCGGGTGCAGGCCATATTGGTGAATATAGTCACTGTTCATTCTCTGCCAATGGAGAAGGAAGATTTCTCCCCGGAGATGCGTCCAATCCATATTTGGGGACCATTGGGAAGCTGGAAACGGTAGCTGAACAAAGAATTGAAACGATTTACCCGGTTTCCATTGAAAAACAGGTACTAAATGCAATGTTTTCATCCCACCCTTATGAAGAAGTGGCCTATGATATTTATCCATTGGATCTGAAGGGGGAACCGTTAGGACTTGGAAGAATCGGCACCCTTGAAGAGCCAATGAGTTTAAAAGAATTCGCAGAATTTGTGAAAAAACAGTTAGATGTTTCGATGGTTCGGGTTGTTGGAAAGCTGGAGGACACCATTAAAAAGGTTGCTGTTCTGGGTGGGGACGGAAATAAATACTATAGACATGCAATCCGTAATGGGGCAGATGTTTATCTAACAGGAGATCTTTATTTTCATACGGCTCAGGATACTTTGCAGGATGGGTTAAATGTAATCGACCCCGGCCACCATGTCGAAAAGGTAATGATAAAGGGCGTTGCAGAAAAAATGACAGAGCTAGCTCCAGAACAATGGGATGTTAAATTTCTTCCGTCAGAAGTGAATACAGATCCATTTCATATTGTATAAAGAAAATAGCTCGGGATATCCCGAGCTTTTTAAGTCTTTTGTGTTTTTACTTTTGGCAGAATTTTTTCTAACGGAACTTTTTTCTCACGGCCCCAGGTAGATGAGTCGTTCGGGTCGAACTGTTCCAGGAAAGTAATAACTTCCTTTGTAATGGGTGTTGGTGTAGAAGCTCCGGCCGTAACGGCGACCGTTTCAGCATCTTTAATCCAATCAATGTTTAACTCGCTAATATCGGAAATCCGATAGGCTTTCGTACCCGCAATTTCTTCGGACACTTGTGCCAGTCGATTCGAATTATTACTTTTTGGATCACCTACAACAATTAAAACATCGGCATTCTTTGCTTGTTCCGCAACCGCTTCCTGTCTTACCTGAGTTGCCAAACAAATCTCACGGTGTTTTTCAGCATGAGGGTACTTTTCTGTTACTTTATCCATTATATGGGCTACATCCCATTGGCTCATTGTCGTTTGGTTCGTTACAATGATTTTATCTGCTTGAATATTTAAAGCTTCCACATCCTCAACAGTTTCAACAAGATGGACAATATTTGGGGCTACTCCAACTGCTCCCTCTGGTTCAGGGTGTCCTTTTTTACCAATATAAATGACTTCATAACCCTCTTTTTCCTTTTCCCGGATTAAGTCATGTGTCTTGGTAACATCCGGACAGGTTGCATCAATGGTGACGAACCCTTTTTTCGAAGCGAGTTCACGGACTTCTGGAGAAACACCGTGGGCCGTAAATATAACTGTTCCTTTATCGACTTTTTCTAAAATCTCTTTTCTGTTTTTACCATCTAATGTAATAATCCCTTCTTTTTCAAAGGCATCTGTAACGTGTTTATTATGGACAATCATCCCCAAAATATAGATAGGACGAGGTAATGTAGGATCTAAACTTGCGTTTCGTGCGATGACCATCGCATCAACGACACCATAGCAATAACCTCTAGGGGTAATTTTTAAGACATTCATAAAAGTCCAATCCTCCTAGATTATCATAGATACTTTCATACTCTTCTATTATAAAGGAGGATTCGTAATAAGACAAAAAGGAACCATTACTTTCTAAACATACAGCTTTGGACGGTGGCGATTATTCGAAGCTTTGGAAGCAGCTGATGCAGTTGTATGACTCGCTTTTTTAGCTGAAGTGCTTTTTTGTTTTTTTTGCTTTTCCTTGGATTGCTCTGCACTTTGTGCTTTCGCTTTACCGTTATGAGTGGTATCCTTTTCATTGGAATCTTCATTATCATCTTTTAAACTTCGATATAGCTTCCACATTGCAGGCAGATTTCGTACCAGAGGTCCATATTGTTCTATTACAGGCTGTATCTGAGATGCTGCTTGAATAACCGATTGAGTCTGATTTAGGATGTTCATTATACCGCTAGGCTGAGATGCTGCTTGAAGCAGGCCGTTGCTTCTTGCAGCCCCCTCAAACCCGGAAGCTGTGTTTGCTCCTCTTGCGCCGCCTTTAAACAGTTTGGAAAGAAGACCGCCAGATCCACCAGGATTACCTTGACCAGGTTGATTTTTAATCCGGCTTAATAAACCTCCAGTCCCTCTTCTCGACGGATTGGCGCCAAATCCTCCTCTGCTGGCTTGATTTGCTCCAAATCCGCCTCTTCTTAATGAAAAGTTGCTTGTTCGCATGTTTTGTCCCATTTGAGGTCTATACATCATATAAGGATTTCTGCCATACAACCCTCTCTGTCCCATCATCGGGGGCACCTGTCTTGGAGGCATATCATGACCCTCCTCTCTTGTATTCGATTCTCTTGATACAATATGCGAAAAATAGGATTTTGGTAATAATCAAGATATATGTTTATCGTCTTTCGGTGGAGAAATAATAAAATTATAAGTATAATGTAGATTGGGATTTTCACAAAGGAGAATTAATAATGAAAAAACATCCATTTGAAAGGTTTAATATTCATCCTGCTTTTGTTCAGGTGATTGATAAAAAAGGGTTTTATGAACCGACAGACATTCAGGCGAAGGTCATTCCGCTCGTACTTAAAAAGGAAAGTATTATTGGACAATCCCAGACAGGAACTGGGAAATCTCATGCGTATTTATTGCCTGTTCTATCGATGGTTGAAGCCGAATTAGAGGCTGTACAAGCTGTGATTACAGCTCCGACCCGAGAGTTAGCCTTGCAAATTTTTGAGAATTTTAAAGAACTGACAGCTGCTTTACCTGACAATGAAAAAATTACAGGGAAATGCCTCATTGGCGGAACAGACAAACAGCGAACAATAGAAAAACTGGGAACTCCGCCACAAGTTGTAATTGGGACACCGGGGAGAATATTAGACCTTGTCAAAGAACAAGCCTTAAGTTTCCATAAAACATCTATGCTAGTCGTTGACGAAGCAGATATAATGCTTGATATGGGGTTTATTCACGAGGTAGACCAACTGGCAGGGAGAATGCCGGAAAAACTGCAAATCTTAGTATTTTCTGCTACAATCCCCGAAAAACTAAAGCCGTTTTTAAAAAAGTACATGGAAAATCCAGTGTATATGCAAATTGATCCAAAAACAACGTCACCTAAGAAAATTGATCATATTCTCGTTCCATTGAAATCACGCACGAAAGAAAATCTTCTATACGACATCCTAACTTCGATTAATCCATACATAGCTCTTGTATTTGCGAATACGAAGGAAAAAGTTGACGAATTTGCAGATGCTCTTTCTGAAAAAGGACTGAAGACTGCGAAATTTCATGGCGGCCTCAATCCCCGGGAACGAAAGAGAATCATGAAGCAAATCAGGGATTTGGAATTCCAATATGTCGTAGCAACCGATCTTGCAGCAAGGGGAATCGATATCGAAGGGGTCAGCCATGTTGTCAATATGGAACTGCCGACCGATCTTGATTTTTATGTACACCGAACCGGGCGAACAGGGAGAGCAGACCTTTCTGGAATAGCTATTACCGTATATGAACCCTCAGATGAACATGCATTAAATGAACTGGAAAAGAAGGGGATTCAATTTCAGTCGAAGGATTTAGTAAAAGGTGAATGGAGGGATATTCCTGATCGGAATCGAAGAAAAAAGAGAGAGCGCACAGAAGAAGACATCCCGGAGAAAAGTTCAATGAGAGTAAAAAAACCTGCAAAGGTCAAGCCCGGGTATAAAAAGAAAATGAAAGCTGAATTAGAAAAGCTGAAAAAAAGAGAAAAGCGAAAAATCGCAAAAAAGAAATCATAAGGGAGAGTTGAATATGTTAATCGGATCTCATGTATCCATGAGCGGGAACAAAATGCTATTAGCTGCAAGTGAAGAGGCAGTTTCTTATGGAGCCAACACATTTATGGTTTACACGGGCGCACCGCAAAATACGAGAAGAAAAAAAATAGAGAATCTAAATATCGAAGCTGGACTGGCCCATATGAAGGAACATGGCATCGAAGAAATTGTTGTACATGCTCCGTATATCATCAACATTGGAAATTCTGTTAATCCTGATACCTATCAATTGGGCGTTGATTTCCTGCGTTCAGAGATCGAGAGAACGGAGGCCATCGGCGCAAAACAAATCGTCCTTCACCCAGGTGCACATGTAGGAGAAGGAGAAGAAAAAGGTATCAAAAAGATTATTGAGGGGCTAAATGAGGTAATCAGTAAAGAACAAAATGTGCAAATTGCGCTTGAGACAATGGCAGGTAAAGGTTCTGAATGCGGTAAAACATTTGAAGAACTAGCCCAAATCATTAATGGAGTCACCCACAACGAAAAACTGTCTATTTGTTTTGATACATGTCATACTCATGATGCCGGATATGACATCGTTAATGATTTTGATGGTGTGCTGGAAGAATTTGATAAAATTATAGGTGTAGACCGTATAAAGGTTCTTCATATTAATGACAGTAAAAATAGTGTTGGGGCTAGAAAGGACCGTCACGAAAATATTGGTTTTGGACAGATTGGATTTAAAGCGATTAATTATATTGTTCATTACCCTCAATTTTCTTCCATTCCTAAAATTCTTGAAACACCGTATGTAGGAGAAGATAAAGCGAATAAAAAACCTCCTTATAAAAAGGAGATTGAAATGTTAAGGAGTCAAAGCTTCAATGAACAATTGCTGGAAGATATAATGGCACAAGAAGCATAACGCTAAGGAGATTAAGGAAAAGTCTTTACTCTGACTTTTCCTTTTTCCTATTTTGTAAATTGGATAAATAGCTGATTAACTTCTTTTGCCACATCTGGTCCGGTAATCTTGGCTACTTCTTTTACTAATTGGGCACGTTCCTTGTCGTTGAAAATATTGATGCCTCTGCCCTTAACTAAGCGGGCTACTTGTTTTGCCTGATCTGAATTAATAGAAATATTAAATTGCTTGCTATATTTTAAGATATCTTCAGGGGTTATATTATTAATTTTATAATTCACGACATTTTCAAATAATTTCATATTATCACTCCTCCTCACAAAATATATGTATGATTAAGTTGTTTTGTGACAACAAAAGAAAGGAATATCACGGTGGCTGGAAAAATACATAAAAAAGAATCGATTGCGCATATAATCTATCGCTTTATCATGATATTAATCGGAGCAGCCATGGCTGCTGCATCAATTGAACTATTCCTTGTTCCTAATCAAATAATTGATGGCGGGATTATCGGGATTTCATTAATATTAGATTTTTTATTTACTGATATATTCCCCTTCATTAGTTTTGGCGTGCTGGTCGTTGTTTTAAATCTGCCGTTCATGTTAGCTGGATATAAGCAAATCGGCAAAACTTTTATGATTTCCTCTTTGTTTGGCATTATTGCATTAGCTGTAATCGAACAGCTGCTGCACCATATAGATCCATTTACCGACCAGGTCATATTAGCTACAGTTTTTGGAGGATTGCTTTTAGGAGGAGGAGTCGGTCTTGTCATTCGTCATGGCGGTGCGATGGATGGTACTGAGATTTTAGGAATTATGCTGACGAAACGAGCTCCTTTCTCTGTCGGAGAGTTTGTAATGTTCGTTAATATTTTCATTTTTGCATGGGCCGCTTTTGTGTTCGGACCGGAGCAGGCAATGTTTTCTGTCATGACCTATTACATTGCATTTAAAACAATCGATGTTGTGATTCAGGGTCTTGATGAAACAAAAGCTATCTTTATTGTGTCTGATCATTATACAGAGATTTCTGAAGCTATTTTAAGCCGGCTAGGTCGGGGGACAACAATGCTGCAAGGCCGGGGTGGTTTTACTGAAAATGAAAAAGAGGTCATATATGCGGTAGTAACAAGATTAGAAATTACAAAATTAAAAGCGATTATCAATGACATAGACCCACATGCATTCGTAACAATCATGGCTACACAAGAAACAAAGGGCGGCCGCTTTAAATCAGCGATTCACTAAGAGCATAGTGTTTTTTACTGTGCTCTTTTCTTACTCCATCCAATAATAGTATGTTATCTGATATTTATGATGAATGATTAGGTTTGTTCTGTTTACAGATATCCTTATATTGTGTATACTACGATTTGAAGTTTCTAAATCGGAATGATTACGAAAGAGTGATTTAATATGACACAAAACGCAATAGAAATAAAGAACTTATCTTATAGATACGATGATTTACCCGTATTAGAACATATAAATTTAGAGGTTCCCCAAGGGTCTTTTTTAGGACTGGTTGGCCCAAACGGTTCTGGTAAATCAACCCTGCTTAAATTAATTCTTGGACTCCTCAAACCGCAGCAGGGATCGATTCAATTATTTGGAACCGATTCAAAATCCTTTACGCAGTATGAAAAAATTGGTTATGTGTCCCAAAAAGCGAACTCTTTCAATAGCGGATTCCCCGCTACCGTTTTGGAGGTAGTATTAAGCGGACTTACAAAAAAGATCGGCCTGTTTAAATTTCCGTCCAAACAAGATAAACAAAAAGCAATAGAAGCGATTCAAGCTGTTGAAATGGATAATTTTTTATATCGAAATATAGGTGAATTATCAGGCGGACAGCAGCAAAGGGTTTTTATTGCTCGCGCATTAGCTAGTGAGCCCGAGCTTTTGATTCTTGATGAGCCGACAGTAGGTGTTGACACGAAGAGAGTCGATGGATTTTATGACTTATTAGAGAAATTAAACCGTGATAAAAGAATCACCATGATATTGGTTTCTCATGATGTCGGAACCATTACGAGTAAAGTCAGCCATGTTGCCTGTTTAAACAAGCATTTACATTTTCATGGGTTAGTTAAGGAATTTGAAAATCTAGAGCAAACCGCTCTTTCAGGTCTTTATGGACATGACATTCATTTGTTAACGCATCAACACTAAAAATGGGGAAGAAATATAATGATATCAAGTATTTTGGAGTATGAATTTTTAAGAAATGCTTTTTTAACCGGTGTGATAGTTGGAATCATTGCTCCTTTGCTGGGGGTATTTATAGTTGTAAGACGGCTTGCTTTAATCGCTGACGCACTAAGCCATGTAACACTGTCAGGAATTGCTTTCAGCCTGCTTTTAAGTAAATCATTCACCTGGTTTGCAGGTATTAATCCATTATATATGGGTGTGCTGTTCTCTTGTACGGGTGCTTTGTTTATTGAGAGGCTGCGGAGTGTATATAAACATTACCAAGAGCTTGCCATTCCTATTATTTTGTCAACAGGAATTGGGCTAGGTGCGATCTTTATTTCCATGGCAGATGGTTTTAATACAGACCTTCTAAATTATTTATTTGGAAGTATCAGTGCGGTTACACAATCTGATTTAACATTAATTCTTTTTATCAGTCTGATCGTAGTTACAACTGTTATTATCTTTTACAAAGAATTATTTTTACTTTCCTTTGATGAAGAACATGCAAAGGCTTCTGGACTAAAGGCCGCTTATATACATGTTCTTTTTATTCTGCTTGTTGCATTGGTGATTGCCGCATCAATGAGAATAGTTGGCATTCTCTTAGTTTCCGCCTTAATGACCTTGCCTGTTGCGGCTAGTATTCGCATTGCAAATGGATTTAAACAATCCCTGTTTTTATCGATTCTTTTTGGAGAGATTTCCGTTCTCGGAGGGCTGGTAAGCGCCTATTACTTAGATCTTGCTCCTGGCGGGACGATTGTAATATTTTCAGTACTCATTCTGCTTTTTTCAATTGGATATAAACAAATCAAAACAAAGCTAAAAAGAATATGATAAAATAAAGGAAGGTGGTGGTAATTGTGAATGTCACACAGGCAATCGATCTTTTAAAGCAAAATGGCTTTAAATATACGGATAAGCGTGAATTCATGCTGGAAAGTCTTGCAGCACATAATAAATACTTATCTGCAAAAGAAGTGATGGAATTGATGAAATCGGATTTTCCAGGTATTAGTGTAGATACGGTCTATCGAAATTTATCATTATTTTCAAAGCTCGGAATTTTAGAACAAACAGAGTTTTCAGGGGAGATGAGGTTTCGGTTTACGTGTGACCATCATCACCATCATCATCATTTTATCTGTCTCGAATGCGGAAAAACGAAGGAAATTGAATTATGTCCAATGGAAGTACTGCCAGGTAATTTTGAAGAATATGCCATCCATGACCATAAATTTGAAGTATACGGGAAGTGTCCCGAATGTAAAAGAGCATGAGCCCAGGAGGGTTCATGCTCTTTTTCTGGATTTTCCAAACGCGCGCTTAACGGGTTTTTACGATTTTATCTGTATCCACTCCTGTACCCACTGGTTAGCCTCATCCCATGACTTAACGCGAATAACACCAGTTGGAATTGGATCTTGGTTATAAGGAGTATCAAATAATAATACAGGTATCCCGCATTCTAAATGAATATTCACAGCATTATCATGCTTATCCTCTAAAAAAAGGTCAACATCATATTTTTGAGCAGCCCCAATCTTATCATGCGAACCGATTAATTCAATATGATGATAATATAGATCTTTTTCGTTAAACCATTGTCTTGTAACATCTAAGAGATGTGAACTTCTTGCACTGATAAAATATAATTCAAATCGCTCTTTCCACTCGTTTAAAACCTCTTGTGCCCCAACGGCTAAAGGTGAACTCTGATAAATCTCAGGTTCTTTTTTTACAAACCACTGATTAAATTCATCCGGTCTTACCTTTACTGCTTTTGTCAAATCATATTGAGTAACATCCTCTAATTTTAACGATAATCCAAATGCTTTATTTATATGAGGAAGCATCGAATTGGGGTCTGTTACAGTTCCATCTATATCAATTCCAAAGCGTAATGGTTTATTCACGTGTCTCTTCCTTCCAATTCATTGTCAAATATTCCTTATAAGCCTCTTTTAAAGCGTACAAAAAGAAGTGTATCACACCTTTATGGTTTTCTACAGCATTAATTAATTTAGCTGTTAAAGATTAACATGAGGAAAAACAGAAGTTTTGCAAAAAATATGAGTGCTCCTACTTTGAAAGTGAGGGATGTAAATGGCAGACGAGAGAAAATTCATTGATCATAATATTGATGTAAGAGATACCAATGAAGAGATTATGGAACAACGAATTAACAATGGGGATTATTTAGAGGAAGCATCTACAGAGGTAGCAGCTCCTTTTGCCGGACCTCGGAGAAATGAAAGAGCTAATACAGAAGACACAGAAACAGGCGGCAGAGGATTAGGGTATGTTGGAATTGCCTTATCTATTCTTGCACTGTTTGTCCTTCCTGTTTTATTTGGAGCTGCAGGCATTGTTTTAGGATTTATCGCAAGAAGAAGAGGAGCAGAAGGAATCGGCGCAACAGCCATTGGAATTGGTGCTGCGGCGATCATTTTAAGCCTTTTTCTAGCCCCATTTTTTTAACGGTTAAGCCTTTAGGAGCATAAGAAAAGAGCTTGGTCTTTTTAGACCAAGCTCTTACTTTTCTTAAGCTTTTTGGGCTTCTGCCTGTTTTTTATAATATTCTTCAGCCAATTGATCAATTTCTTTCTTCAGTTCATCCACCATTGTTTCTTCTGGCACTTTCCGGACAATCTTTCCTTTTCTAAAGAGGAGCCCTTCGCCTCTTGCACCGGCAATTCCAATATCTGCTTCTCTCGCTTCTCCTGGTCCGTTGACCGCACAGCCAAGTACAGAAACCTTGATGGGGGCTTTAATTTTTTGGATATATTCCTCCACTTCATTCGCAATGCTAATTAAATCAATTTCAATTCTTCCGCATGTTGGACAAGAAATTAATGTTGCCGCGTTTGAAGCGAGACCGAATACTTTTAAAAGCTCTTTTGCTACTTTTACTTCTTCAACCGGATCTGCACTTAAAGAAATCCGAAGGGTATTTCCGATTCCCTTGCTAAGAATCGCTCCCAAGCCTGCAGCACTTTTTATCGTACCTGCAAAAAGTGTTCCTGATTCCGTGATACCTAAATGCAGCGGATAATCGAAGGCTTTAGCGGCTTTTTCATAGGCCTCAATGGCTAATTGGACATCTGAAGCCTTCATCGACACGATGATATCCTGAAAATCCAGTTCTTCTAGAATTTTGATGTGATGAAGGGCACTTTCGACCATGCCATCAGCAGTTGGATAGCCATATTTTTCAAGGATTTTCTTTTCTAAAGAACCAGCGTTTACTCCAATTCGAATTGGTATTCGCCGTTCTTTTGCTGCTTTTACAACAGCTTCTACTTTTTCTCTTCTGCCAATGTTCCCTGGATTTATTCGAATCTTGTCAACGCCGCCCTCAATCGCTTTTAGGGCAAGGCGATAGTCAAAATGAATATCAGCTACTAATGGAATGTTGATTTGTTTTTTGATTTCCGGAATGGCATCGGCTGCTCTTTCATCCGGAACAGCAACCCGGACGATTTGACATCCAGCCTCTTCAAGCCGGTGAATTTCTTCAACCGTAGCTTTAACATCATGAGTTTTCGTTGTGGTCATACTTTGTATAAAAAGTTCATTGCTTCCGCCAATGGTTAAATTACCGACCTTTACTGGTCTTGTCTTTGTACGATGAATGAGTTCGCTCAAGAGTCATTCGCTCCCTTTCGTCAATTAGAACTTCTAATTACCCATTCATTGTACCAGTCAATTGAGGAAATTGACAAGGATAAGGGACTAATCACGATAGATAGGGATTTTATATATTTTTCCCGCCTGAATTTGTTCAGGCGCCATTTGATTCAATGAAATAAAATCTTGTACAACTGTATCAATTTCGACTGGTAATGTGCCTGTATACCTTTCTACAATGGATAGAACTGTTTCCCCGCGGCTAACAATATGCTCAACATATGCAATATCTCCTGTATTTGCTGCGTTTACTTCTGCTGTTTCCATCTGCGCTGTTGCCTTTAGGGGAAGTGTACCGACTTTTAAATCATAGTAAAGAGATAGTAGGAACAATAGGACTGTGATTATAGCTGCGACTCGTTTCATCAAAAATACCTCCCTTGGTCTGCTTGTCCCATATATATGACCAAGGAAAATTTTTATGACTTGTTTCAACATTAAATTTATACTTTTTTAACATTACCTTTACATAACACTGCCATAATGAGACATGTGAAGAAATATATAACAGACTTTGAAAGAGGCAGATTATGTTAAAAAAATCTCTAAATGTTATATTACAAGGGTTTAAGCTAAAACAACTGTCATTGCGTACGCGTCTAGTATTACTGATTTTTCCCTTATTTTTATTAAGCGCCAGTGTTACTACTTTAATCACTTATAACCAGGCAATGGAAAATGGAATTAAACTAATGGAAGAACGGCTAGAAACGGAACTGCAATTTATTTATGAGACATCTCAAAGTTTAATGTATCAATATGTTGGAGATCCAGATTCTTTTAATCGAGAACTCGAAAAGGCGATAAAAAGGCAGGATGCCAATTTTTCGCAAGATGGATACAGGGGGGACTTTTTTTTCGTAAGAGATGAAACCATATCACCGATTGGCTCCAGTAATTCTCTTTATAAGCCAACTGAATCAGTGCTCGGGGAGATGAAAAACAAAACAAGCGGTGTCATTCATGATGAAATAAACGGCGATCCGATTACGATTGGGTTTCAAGAAATTCAAGAAATTCGAGGGAAATATGCGATTTTAATTCCCCAGAATGAATATTTGTCATCCATCTATGAGTTAAGAGAGCTCTTATTATCTATTTTAATCGTCAGCAGTATCGTTATTTTTTTAATCATCTTTTTAATTACAAGATCAATAACAAAACCCATCCATACTTTAAGCCAGCATATGTCTAAAATGAATGGAACTAAACTCCAGCTTTCTGAACTGGAAATCAGTGAGAAACGCAGCAGTCCTGAAATACAAAATCTCGTCGGAACGTATAACATTATGATTGGCCAGATGAAAAAAATGATTGAGGAAATCCAGCAAACAAGCAGTCATTTAATTCAAGCCGAATCGAAATTAAAATCAAATGCAGAAATTCTCAAAGAGGAACAGCATCATGTTCAAGAGGTTTTGCAAAATGTACATATCGGTGCTAAAGAAACAGCTGCAAGCTCATATATGACGACAAAGGAACAAAAGAATATGGCACAGTCTGTTTCCCTCGTTACAAGTAAAGTTAATGAAATGATGAGGCAAACAGAAGGCTCTACTTCTTATACAGAAGAAGGGAAGTCAACCATGGATGCGATGATTCATGGAACGATTGAAATGAAAGGTAAAATGGTGAATATGTCGCATGCAATCAAAAGTATGGAAGACCATACTTCAAAAATAGGAGATGTTTTGTTAACGATCAAAAAAATAGCAGAACAAACAAAATTGTTATCCTTAAATGCAGCGATTGAAGCAGCTCGGGCAGGAGATGCAGGTACAGGATTTATGGTAGTTGCGGACGAGATTAAAAAACTGGCTGAACATTCATCAAATGCTGTCCAACAAGTTGGCATGATGACAGCAAGAATCGACCAGCAAGCTAAACAAGTAACCAATCAATTCTCTCTTTTAGAAAAGGAATTCGAAAATCAGGATGTGATGGCGAATCAAAGTATTGAGTTATTTGATAAACTCTTACATGATCTCCGTATTATTATGGAATGGACGATGGATGTTGGACAAGAAGTAAACTTATTAGTATCAACCCTCCCAACTATTGAAATCCGAACAGAAGAAGTAAATATTATAGCAGAAAAAACAATTAAATCTGTCGATGATATGAATCTTTATTTTACAAAGCTTGGAGAGAGACTGGATACGAACGTGTACCTAGCTGAAACCTTATCTGAGCTATCCGCCAGACTAACCCACTTGCTTCGGAAATTTGAAATAGAGCAACAAACAGGGACTACACCTTAATAAGGCGCAGTCCCTGTTTGTTTCGCTTTATTATAATTCGGTTGCTTTCGATTCAGGAATTTCCTTAACGGCTAAGTACAAGAAAATAATCGATACGCCCCAGTGAATGAATAATGCCCCGGGTACAGTGGTTTTTAAAAATCCCATAATCATAAAGAATACGGTTGGGAGGGTAATACAATAGGCTGTCATCCGCCATACCTGGCCATACTTTAATTTCTTGCCTAATGAACTGACAAGTATAAGACCAATAGCTGCGAGAATCGTAATTTCAAGAAAATCAATTCCAGCTGAAAAGACGTACATAATGACAAAAAGAATAGGTAAGAAAATCACTGAAATAGAATCAAATGATTGAATCAGTGCCTGAACATCCTGTTTTGAAATAGCTGCCACGTCAAATAAGGTGTAAGGGTAGCTATCGACGACTCCATTAGATACTAATACAAACTCATTTTTTAATAGGGCAATCGCATCCTCATTGGTATCCAAATCATTAACATCCGTATTTCCGGAACTGTCGAAAATTAGGGTTAAACCATACTTCTCTAAAATCAAGGGCTCGTTCCGCTCTGATGTTAACGTACCATTTTCAATTGTAAAGTCTGGAAGATCATCTTCAATCGTATCAGCAACAGCATCAATTGATTTAGTTATGCCTTCTTGCAGGTTATAAAAAGTGGGAATAACGGAAAGCAGCGCTAGAAAGAATACGTACAAAATAGTTTTACCAATGCCCTGCATACGAAAACTGGCGATATCACCCGGCGAAAATAAACTCCTATAAAATTGTTTAAAAATATTCATAATGCCGTCTCCCTTTCATCGTCTTTCTACATAGTTTAGACTGGCAAAAGCGGGAAATCAACTAATTGCAAATGAGCAATATTACAAAAGTAAACGAAATGTTAATTTTTTGTAAACACTATTTACTTTTCCTTAATAAATCATTAATAATTGTATGGGGTTTTTAGACAAACACTTTTGTGTAAATTAAGGGGTTGAATCGTTTGGAAGGGATCGATTTACAAGCACTTATATTTGAATTTTTAGGCGGACTTGGTATTTTCCTTTTAGGAATTAAATTCATGGGAGAGGGATTACAAAAAGCTGCTGGTGATAAATTGCGTGATATTCTTGACAGATGGACATCAAATCCAATATTAGGTGTTCTCGCAGGGATGTTAGTAACCATTTTAATCCAATCAAGTTCTGGAACCACCGTAATTACCGTCGGACTGGTAAGTGCCGGTTTTATGACTCTGAGACAAGCTATCGGTGTTGTAATGGGGGCAAACATTGGGACAACGGTAACAGCGTTTATTATTGGGATTGATGTCGGTGCCTATGCTTTACCTATATTGTTCCTTGGAGTCGTGTTTTTATTTTTCTTTAAGAGTCGTAAATGGCAAAATCTCGGTCAAGTATTATTCGGTTTCGGTGCCTTATTCTATGGACTTGAACTCATGAGCAGCGGTATGAAACCATTGCGTTCATTGGAAGCCTTTCATGATTTAACAGTAGAAATGGCTTCAACACCAATCCTAGGGGTTGTAGTAGGTACATTATTTACTGTGATTGTCCAAAGTTCATCTGCGACTGTCGGTATTCTTCAAGGATTATATGAACAAGGCCTGGTGAATTTAGATGCCGCCTTACCTGTATTATTTGGTGATAATATTGGTACAACCATTACGGCTGTAATTGCAGCTATAGGGGCTTCGGTAGCTGCAAAACGAACAGCGGCCAGTCACGTTATGTTTAATGTGATCGGGACTATTATCTTTTTACTATTACTCAAACCATTTACGATCTATATCGAATATTTAACTCAAGTCCTCGACCTAGGTCCAAAAATGCAAATTGCTTTTGCACACGGGTCCTTTAACATAGTTAATACAATCATACAATTACCGTTTATAGCTTATATCGCAAAAGCTGTTACAAAGCTTGTTCCTGGTGAAGATACGTATGTTGAGTATAAAGCTAAGCACTTAGATCCGATTTTTATTGAACAAAACCCATCCATTGCATTAGGTCAGGCACAAGAGGAAGTCTTGCGTATGGGGCAGCTGGCAATTAAAGGATTAGAAGAATCATTTGACTTCTTAAAAACAAAAGCATCAAAACACTCAGAAGTGGCCTTACAGTTAGAGGACGCGATAAATAATTTAGATAAAAAAATTACGGATTATTTAGTCGATCTTGCTCGCAGCTCTTTATCTGCAACTGAATCGGAAAGACACTCCTTATTAATGGATACAGTTCGAGATATTGAGCGGATCGGCGATCATTTTGAAAATATCATTGAACTGGTTGATTACCAATTAGCTAATAAAGTGATGATTTCGGATGACGCTATGCAAGACCTTGAAGGTATGTTTAACCTAACTATTAAGACGTTAAAAGATGCAATTGAGGCCCTTGACCACAACGATTTAAATTTGGCTAAAAAGGTAAAAGATGAAGAAGAGCAGATTGACCAATTAGAAAGAAAGCTGCGCAAGCAGCATATATTGCGTTTGAATGAAGGTCTATGCTCGGGCCAATCTGGTATTGTTTTTGTTGATATTATTAGTAACTTAGAGCGGATTGGCGATCATAGTGTAAATATTGCTGAAGCCGTACTGGGAGAAAGACATTAATTTGATTAAAAGGTGCTACACGAATGGGTAGCGCCTTTTTGATGCTTTTATTTATAATCAGTGTGAGTGGAATTATATAATAGAAGCGGAAAAATACTATAATGAGGTGAAATAAAATCGAATTTTTAACATGGGCTATTGTAATCGTACTATGGTCTCTCGCTTTTATAGGGTTAATTTATCCAATTCTTCCGAGCTCAGTCATGATATTCGGTTCTTTTTTGATTTATGGCTGGTTTGTTAGTTTCGATTCGTTTAACTGGCTGTTCTGGATGATTCAAAGCTGTTTTTTCCTATTATTATTTATTGTTGATTATGTAGCAAACGCATTGGGCATAAAAAAGTTTGGCGGAACAAAAGCAAGTATTTGGGGCAGTACGATTGGAATTTTAGCAGGACCGTTTATAATTCCTTTTGCCGGGATCATTCTGGGGCCATTTATCGGTGCAGTTTTGGGAGAAATGCTTGTTTCAAAGACCCCATTCAAACAAGCGATAAAAATCGGGCTTGGGTCTGTTACCGGATTTATCGGAAGCGTATTTGTGAAAGGGATTATAATGGCAGCCATGGTTTTTTACTTTCTTGTGCTTGTACTTTAATTTTTCTATGCGAAACTCGTGCATTATAATTGAAAGTCCCATTCAGATTTGGTAATCTAATGGTGATTCAACATTTCTCAAATTATTCCAAACTCTGAGAAATGAAATTTACATATTTGGGAGGAATTTTAAGATGGCATATGAATTACCGCAATTACCTTATGCGTATGACGCTCTAGAGCCACACATTGATAAAGAAACTATGAATATTCACCACACGAAACACCATAATACTTATGTAACCAATCTAAATGGTGCTTTAGAAGGTAAAGATGAGTTGCTTAGCAAATCTGTAGAGGAACTTATTTCTAATTTAGATGCAGTTCCAGAAGCTGCCCGCACTGCAGTAAGAAATAATGGCGGCGGACATGCTAACCACTCTTTATTCTGGACCATTCTTTCTCCAAATGGCGGAGGAGCTCCAACTGGTGAAGTTGCTGATGCGATCAATTCTAAATTCGGAAGCTACGAAAAATTCCAGGAACAATTTACAGCTGCTGCTACAGGCCGTTTTGGTTCTGGCTGGGCTTGGCTGGTTGTAAGTAATGGCGAGCTTGAAATTACAAGCACTCCTAACCAAGATTCTCCATTAATGGAGGGTAAAACTCCGATTCTTGGACTCGATGTTTGGGAGCACGCTTACTACTTAAATTATCAAAACCGCCGTCCAGATTACATTAAAGCATTCTTTAATGTAATTAACTGGGACGAAGTTAACAAACGTTATAACGCAGCGAAGTAATAGAAGAAGACGAGAGGGGATCATTTTCTGGTCCCTTCTATTTTTTTTGACTGTTTTTGCTGAAAAGGGATGTTAAAGACCTGATATGATAAATATCGCTCGTATATCAAAGGTTTACACATTTAATTCACGAATTTTTGTTGATTATCAGCCGATTTATGTTAAATATCAAAGGATTCGCTGTATAAATCAACCATTAACCACCCACATGTCACTTTCAGTCATTTCCCGCGAAAAATGAATAATGTCTCCGCTTAATTCAAACAATAAGGTTATGAAAAAGGGGAGACCTATCATGAGTTACTTTAAAAAATGGATCGGTGATGTGGATCTTTCCAAAGATTTGCTCCTCCTTTTATTTATAGGAGGATTATATTCGCTTAGCGTCGCCTTATCCAATACTTTTGTCAATATTTATTTATGGAAACAGTCAGAGAATTATGTCGATTTAGGGTTATACAACTTAGCCGTTGTCGTATTACAGCCTTTAACTTTCATTCTCGCAGGACGGTGGGCAAAAAAAGTGGACCGGGTCATTGTCCTAAGAATGGGAGTTTCTTTTTTAGCCATCTTTTATACGACTGTCCTGCTTGTTGGTGAAAACGCCTCACAATTTATTTTTCTGCTGGGAGCATTGTTAGGAATCGGGTACGGTTTTTACTGGCTCGCCTTTAATGTGTTAACTTTTGAGATAACAGAACCGGATACACGGGACTTTTTTAATGGCTTTATGGGTGTTTTATCATCTTCTGGCGGTATGATTGGGCCAATCGCATCTGGCTATATCATATCAAATTTAACCGAATTTACCGGATACACGATTATTTTTTCGCTTTCATTAGGGCTATTTGTCTTAGCGGTTGTGCTGAGTTTCTTTCTGCAGAGGCGCCCAGCTTCTGGAAGGTATCTTTTTATAAGGATCATTAAAGAAAGGCAGTTTAATAAAAACTGGAAATACATAACGAATGCCCATTTTTTTCAAGGACTTCGTGAGGGAACCTTTATATTCGTGATTTCCGTTTTTGTTTACCTGTCTTCAGGGAGTGAATTAGGCTTAGGAACATACGGGTTAATCAATTCTGCCATTTCGTTTATGGGCTATTATGTAATCTCCCGTGTAATCAAAACAAAGCATAGAAAACGAGCGATTTTACTTGGTGGAGTTCTTTTATATGCTGCCATTTTCTTGATTGTTTATGATGTTTCTTATCTGAAGTTGCTTATATATGGAGGAATTATTGCGATTGCCTATCCAACCTTGCTTGTTCCTTATATTTCTATGACCTATGATGTGATTGGAAGCGGGTGGAAGGCGGCTGAAATGAGGATTGAATATATCGTCGTTCGTGAGCTCTTCCTTAATCTTGGAAGAATTGTCTCGATTCTTGCTTTCCTCGTTACCGTTAGCTTTTTCAACCCCACCGAAAGTGTACCTTTCTTATTAATGATTTTAGGAGCAGGACATCTGATTATTTACTTTTGTGTCAGAAAGGTTTACTTCCAATCGAATTAAGAGAACCGGGTTGGTTCTCTTTTTTATGGCAAAAAATTGCTCAATAAAATATAGTTATTACTAGAATTCCTGTACAATATTCCTTACAATAAAGAAAGAACAAAAATGGAGAGAGATGTGAAAGCTTATGGGAAAAAAGAAGAAAAAAACCCATATCCCCTTTCGTTTAAATATTTTATTCTTTTGTGTGTTTTTGTTATTTTCTGCCCTCATTTTTCGGCTTGGAGTTGTTCAAATCGTAAATGGGGAAGATTATTCAAAAGCCATCGAACGTACAGAAGAAATTACGGTAAACAATTCTGTACCGCGGGGAAAAATGATTGACCGGAATGGGAAGGTAATTGTTGATAATATTCCGCTAAATGCAATTACGTACACGCAAGAGCAATTCGCTGATCAAAGTGAAATGCTCGAGGTTGCGGAGCGATTAGCATTGCTAATTGAAAAAGATAGTAAAGATTTAACCGAGCGGGAAAAGAAAGATTTTTGGCTGATGACACATCCAGAGGAAGCCGAAGCACTTATAACTGATCAGGACCGTCAAGATTTTGAAGACGAGATAATTGACAGCTTGTATAAAGTTCAATTAGAAAGAGTGACTGAAGATCATATTAAACAACTTACTGACGAAGAACTAGAAGTCGCTGCGATTTACTTTGAGTTTATCGGAGGATATGCTCTGACTCCGCAAATAGTAAAGAACGAAAATGTAACCGCTGAGGAATTCGCGGTTATCAGTGAGAACTTAGAAGCTCTTCCAGGTGTAGATACGACAACCGACTGGGAAAGATATTATGCTTTTGGAGATACACTGCAATCTTTGTTAGGCAAGGTAACGTCAGCTGAAGAAGGAATACCTCGTGAAGAATTAGACTATTATACATCGCGCGGATATAGTTTAAATGACAGGGTCGGAAAAAGTTATTTGGAAAAAGTGTATGAAGATCTCTTGCATGGGCAAAAAGCTAAAGTTAAAACCGTTACAGACAATAATGGAAACATTATTGATACCGAAGTTATTTCTGAAGGGGAACGCGGAAAAGATTTAGTCTTGACCATTGATATGGAACTACAGCAAAAAGTTGAAAAAATTCTTGAAGAAGAATTAATTGAAAAGAAAAAGAAATCTGGGACGGATTATTTGGACCGTGCGTTTGTAGTAATTATGGATCCTTATACAGGCGAAGTATTAACTATTGCCGGCAAACTATATCAAAAGAATGAAGAAACAGGCAAAATGGAGATGCAGGATTTCGCCTTAGGCAATATATCAACCTCTTATGTAATGGGCTCTGCTGTCAAAGGGGCAACCGTCCTTACCGGCTATGAAGAGGATATCCTAGAGGTTGGCGGAAGGTTATATGATGAAGTGATTAAAATTGCAAAAACCCCTGAAAAAAGTACGCTTAATGGGGCACTTGGATGGATTGATGATCTAAGAGCTATTCGGAGATCATCTAACGGTTTCATGTATAAAATTGCGATTGGAATCGGCGATGGAAATTATCAGTATAACCAGCCATTGCCTTTAAGAAAAGATTCTTTAGACATTTTCAGAAGGAACTTTGCCCAATTTGGACTGGGTGTTCCTACGGGAATTGATCTGCCCAACGAGCAAATCGGATATAAAGGTGAATTCGGTTCTGGATTTGTATTAGACTTTTCAATTGGACAATATGACTCCTATACTCCGCTGCAAATGGCTCAATATGTATCCACTATTGCAAACGATGGGTATCGGATGAAACCGCAGTTAGTCAAAGAGGTAAGAGAACCTATCTTAGACCAAGAACATCTAGGGCCAATTCTTGACACCTTTGATCCTGTTGTGTTAAACCGTTTAACAATGTCACAACGAGAAATTGATCAGGTACAGTTTGGTTTTTATCAAGTCATGAACCATTCAGAAGGAACTGCGCGTTCATTCCGCGATCTTCCTTATGAACCTGCGGGAAAGACCGGAACAGCTGAAACATATATATATGATCCAGAGCTAGAAAGAGCTGTTCCAACTACAAATCTTTCATTGGTCGGTTATGCACCATATGAGAATCCTGAAATTGCAATTGCGATAGTGGTTCCATCTGCTTATCAAGGCAATGCTAAGCACAATATGAATTTAGATATTGGCAGAAAAGTATTTGATGCTTACTTCGAGTTAAAAGAAAGCCGCAGCACTCAAAATGACCCTGTTCAAGGAATCGAAAATATTGAAGAAGTTCAACAGGGGCAAGAAACCATTCGTGAAGAAAATGAACAGGGTATTGCCGAAGAGGATGATCCTCAAGAAGAAATCGTTACGCCATAAAAAAACCTGATGTGAAATTACATTCACATCAGGTTTTTTGTCGTTTTATGAGGAAATAAAAGCTGCTGCAGCCCAATACTGTATTTTTTTCGACTCGTAATAACTCAGGTTCTATAATATTTCAGGCTGATAAAGATAATACTAAATACACGGTTTAATAGCGGGTTCCACGATTTATGCCTATTTTATTTGCGATTTACAAAACGTTAACATTTCGTTTATACGGAGTTAAAACTCTGTCTGTATTCTAGAACATGTAGGACAACAAATTATAAAAGTCTTAGGGGGAATTCTTTAATGAACTTCTTTAAAAAATTTGGTCTGCTAGCCATTTTAGCAGCTGTAATGTTATTTGCTGCAGCATGTGGAACAGATAATGAAAACGGAGAAGGTAACGGAGCAGCAGGTGCTGACGATGAAAATGATGCAGCCCTTTCTGGTGAAATCGCAATTGATGGATCTTCTACCGTTTATCCAATCATGGAAGCTGTAGCAGAAGAATTTACTCTTGCAAATCCTGATGTAAAAGTAACAGTTGCATTTTCTGGTACTGGCGGAGGATTTGAAAAGTTTATCGCAGGTTCTACACAAATGAGTAATGCTTCTCGCCCAATCAAAGATGAAGAAGCAGCTGCTCTTGAAGAAGCAGGTACTGAATATACTGAATTTGAATTAGCTAAAGATGGTTTATCTGTAGTTGTAAACCCTGAAAATGATTTTATCGACCACTTAACAGTAGAAGAATTGAAAAAAATGTGGATCGAAGATGGTTCAGTGAAAAAATGGTCTGATATTCGTCCAGAATGGCCAGATGAAGAGATTAAATTCTACTCTCCTGGTACTGCTTCTGGAACATATGACTACTGGAATGAAGTGATTCTAGAAGATGAGCCAATGGTTAAAGATGCGACACTTTCTGAAGATGACAACGTTCTTGTAACAGGTGTAACTGGCGATAAATATGCGATTGGATTCTTCGGTTATGCGTACTACCAAGAAAATCAAGACAAGCTAAAAGTAGTTCCAGTTGATGGCGGAAATGGTCCAGTTGAACCAAACGCTGAAACTGTAGAAACTGGAGAATATGCTCCATTATCTCGTCCGCTATACACTTATGTAGACAATGCAGCGATTAAAGAAAATCCAGCGGTTTACGAATATGTGAAGTTCTTGCTTGAAAACTCTGCTGAACTAGCAGCTAGTGTAGGTTACGTAAGTCTTCCAGAAGAAAATTATACAGAACAGCTTGAACTTCTTGAAACATTAAAATAATAACTTTAGGGAGAAGCGCTTTTTTCGAAGCGCTTTTCCTGGTGTAATTTGGATGGAAGGGGTTTTCATCTTGGAAAAAACAAAACAATCTTCAATTCAACAGATGATTGTAGAGAATAAATCAAAAAGAAATACAAGTACGACGATAGAGAAAGCAGTTCCTTGGATCTTATTAGTTATTGCGAGTGTATCGGTTTTAACGACAATCGGAATCGTTTTAACATTAGTCTTTGAAACTATTACATTTTTCACGAAAACTTCGTTTTGGGCATTTTTAACAGGTACAGAATGGTACCCATTTTCAAATGAAGAATCTTATGGTGTATTAGCATTAGTTAGTGGAACACTAAAGATAGCGATCATTGCCATGATCGTTGCTGTACCGATTGGTTTAGGAGCTGCCATTTATTTGAGTGAATATGCTTCAGACCGTGCCAGAAGAATAATCAAACCGATTTTAGAAGTATTAGCGGGAGTACCAACAATTGTGTATGGTTTTTTTGCGCTTACTTTTGTAACGCCTCTGCTAAGAGAGTATATTCCAAATATGGAAATTTTTAATGCCTTAAGTCCCGGGATCGTAGTGGGAATCATGATTATCCCAATGATTGCATCTTTATCAGAGGATGCAATGGGGTCAGTTCCTAAATCGATTCGTGAAGGTGCTTATGCGATGGGTGCAACCCGTTTCGAAGTGGCTTTAAAAATTGTTTTTCCTGCTGCGTTGTCAGGAATTATTGCATCGATTGTACTTGCTGTCTCAAGAGCAATTGGTGAAACGATGATTGTTTCGATTGGGGCAGGATCGACTCCAACCTTTGACTGGAATATACTTGGATCTATTCAAACGATGACTGGATATATTGTTCAGATTAGTACAGGGGATGCAGGACTAGGTTCAACGATTTATTATAGTATATTTGCAGTCGGCTTTACCCTATTTGTATTCACCCTGGTGATGAATATGCTCGCTCAATATATTTCACGTCGCTTTAGGGAGGAATACTAATGAACTTGATCGATCATACAAAAGTAACGAAGCGAATTTCTCTCAGGCTAACCAAGAATATTTTATTAAAAGGTTTGTTCTTATTTGCAACTATTTTTGGACTGCTTGTGTTAGCGATTCTTCTATATCGGATATTCACTCAAGGAATTGGTTTTTTAGATATCGATTTCTTAACTAGTTTTGCTTCCAGAATTCCTGAAAATGCGGGAGTTGTAGCAGCTTTAGTTGGTTCGATTTGGTTAATGCTTGTGGTTGCCCCTATTTCTTTACTGTTAGGAGTAGGTACAGCCATTTATTTGGAAGAATATGCTCAAAAAAACAAACTGACTCAACTCATTCAAATTAATATTTCCAATTTGGCCGGTGTTCCATCAATCGTGTTTGGCTTGTTGGGGCTGGCGATATTTGTTCATGCATTAGCATTTGGAACGAGTATATTATCTGCATCATTAACGATGAGTCTTCTGATTTTACCAGTTATTATCGTTGCATCACAAGAAGCCATTCGGGCGGTACCAAAGGAATTAAGAGAGGCTTCTTATGCAATGGGAGCAACCAAATGGCAAACGATTGTCAAGGTTGTACTGCCTGCAGCAATTCCAGGAATTCTAACTGGCGGAATTTTAGCTCTATCCAGGGCAGTCGGGGAAACAGCTCCTTTGATTGTTATCGGAATACCAACGTTTGTACCATTTTTGCCTGAATCGATATTAGATTCATTTACGGCATTGCCAATGCAAATTTATGACTGGACGAGTAGACCGCAGACTGATTTTCACGATTTGGCTGCAGCGGGAATCATTGTGTTGCTAATCTTTCTCATTTTCATGAATTCCATTGCTGTTTGGATTCGGAATAGATTTGAAAAGAGATATTAATATTGAGGATTGAAAGGGGTTTTCAATATGCCACAAACTATGGCTAAAATAGAGAAAAATGAAATAACGAACCAAGAGGATAAAATGAACTCTAAATTAGTTTATGAAACAAAACAATTAAATCTTTGGTATGGAAATAACCATGCATTAAAAAATATTGACTTAGATATTTCAGAAAATGAAGTGACAGCTATTATCGGGCCATCTGGCTGCGGTAAATCAACTTATATTAAAACATTAAATCGTATGATTGAATTAGTCCCAAGTGTAAAAACGGCTGGTGAAATTAATTATCGCGGTAAGAATATTTTTGATAAATCATACCGTGTGGAGGAATTGCGTACCAAGGTAGGAATGGTGTTTCAAAAGCCAAATCCTTTCCCAAAATCGATCTATGATAACATTACGTATGGACCAAAAATCCACGGCATTCGGAATAAAAAGATTCTCGATCAAATCGTTGAGAAAAGTCTCCGCGGTGCTGCCCTTTGGGATGAGGTAAAAGACCGATTAAACGAAAACGCATATGGATTATCAGGAGGACAGCAGCAGCGTTTATGTATCGCCCGCTGCTTAGCAATTGAGCCTGATGTTATCCTAATGGATGAACCGACATCTGCCCTTGACCCAATTTCTACCCTCAAAGTGGAAGAGCTTGTTCAAGAATTGAAAAAGGAATATAGCATTATTATCGTTACCCATAATATGCAGCAAGCTGCACGGATTTCAGACAAAACAGCATTCTTCTTGAATGGCGAAGTAGTAGAATTTGCTCCAACTGATGTCATCTTTTCCAATCCTAATGACAAACGGACAGAAGACTATATTACTGGCCGTTTTGGATAAGAGGCAGTTCATTAGAATTGCAGAAATATAATCATTCCTGATATTTCATTTTGATGTGGGGGTAGGCATATGCCAGTCAGAGAACAATTTGAAATTAATTTAAAAGAGCTTCAGGATAAGCTAATCCAATTAGGCAATTTTACAAAAGCGGCTTTAATTAAAGCATTAGATGCTTTGGAAAACCAAGATGTCGAAAAAGCCCTAGAAATTATGGATGAGGATGTAAAAGCAGATTTACTAGAAGATGAAATCAATGATACCGCTATTTTACTGATTGCAAAGCAGCAGCCAGTTGCGATTGATTTACGGAGAATTATTGTTGCGATTAAGATTGCATCTGACCTGGAAAGAATGGCTGATTTTGCAGTGAATTTAGCAAAATCAACGATTAGAATCGGGAATCAGCCATTAGTCAAGCCGATCGATTCCATAAAAAAAATGCATGAAAGCACAATTAAGATGATTGAGTTAGCTATGGAGGGATACTCCGAGGAAGACCTGGTTAAAGCGAAGGAATTAGCGGATTTAGATGACGTTGTTGATGATCTCTACGGTTCAACAATTCAAGATTTACTTTCCTTAATGCAAACACAGCCAGAAAATCACGCGCAAATCACGCAGCTATCGTTCGTTTGCCGCTACCTTGAAAGAACAGCTGACCATGCAACCAATATTGCTGAATATATATTTTATTTAGTAAAAGGTCGCAGATATGATTTAAACCAATAATGCCTTAAAAAAGTGAGGCTGTCATCCGTATGGAGGGCAGCCTCACTTTTTATCGTCCCTTTGTAATTATAGATGTAATGACTTCAAAAGACATATCGCTAGATACCTGGTAGGATCCGATTTGGATCGCCCCGTCCAGATTCCGGTCTATTAAATATTGCTGGAACACAAAAGAATCTTCAACGATTCCATTTTCCTCTAATCTTTCAGAAACGTCACTTGAATTCATCCCCGCTTCTATTGTCAATGTGTAAGATTTTGTGTCTGATTTCTTTTCATCTGATTGCGTTGTTTGTCCGCTGGAGTTTTCTGTCTCGTCTTGTTCTTCTTCTTCAGCTGCTTCCTCTTCCTGCGGTTTGTTATTTACAATTTGTGTTTGCAAATCATTCCATTCAGCTGTTGATAAAACCTGATATCCGCTCTGCTCCAATTCCTCAATTGCCTGCTTAGGATCGATATTTTGTTCATTTATATTTAAATTATAAAACCCTAGTAAACTGATACAAGCTGTTAAAAACATACCGATTGCGAATCCTTGTATGAGTTGCCGCTGCATTAAAAAGCCCCTCTTTCTGCACCCTTGGCTTCAATAATCTTTTCTACTTCATCTAGGCTTAAGGCAGATTGAGAAGCAATTTGTTTGATCGGAACCCCTTGCTTATGTAAGGAAAGAACTTGGTTCACAATAATTTCGTTTGGTTTTACAGAGTTCGCTGATAATGGTGAAGGACTGTGATCTACTAAGAGTTCTTCCTCTAATACTTTTAATCTTTTTTTAAACTGATAAGAATCTTGGATAACCTGGTAAGATAGCTCTTCTAACTCGGTTTCCATTTGTTGGATACGGTTCGGCATAAACAAGGAACCAATGAATATTAAAATCGATGCGGCCATTACTATATAAAGTAGAAAATCCATATTATTCCACCCTTTGCTGTAAGTCTAAAATAGTTATAACATACCAAGTCTATTTTCGGAACAAAATTGACGAAACTTCGTCAAACTTACATGAAATTGTAATATTCTTTGTCGCAAATAAACGAAAAACAATAGAAATTTGATCAGAAACATGGAAAGTTAACCTGTATGAAATTTTTCTTCTTTCCTAAGGTCAGAACTGTCATAGGACCAACATTTTACGACAAAATGTGTTTATTGTCTGAATATTTTTCAGGTGCTACCATATATATAAGATGACATAAACAAAAAAAACTAAGCATACTATAATCTTTTGTTAACCAAAAACAAGGACAGTCGATTACCAGGGTTTTTTTATTAGAGTGTCTGAAAATAAAAGTACAAGCTGTTTTGCAGAGAAGCTAATGATTTAAAAATAAGCAGAAGGAAATGGTGGGATATGAAAGCAAATCTTAATCTTTTTTCAGATTTAATGTCAATGCCAGATACACGTCAATGCCGTGATTTAAAGAGTGTGCTGAAAAGCTATATTTGGTCTGATGGGGTACTCAATTTAACCGCTTCCGGGCCAAACACACTAAGCCAAATAAATTGGAAAACTGAAAGTTTTTCCTTTGGAACAAAGGGAAAAGTATTACGGATTGAAATGTTTAACCATTCATCGATCACCAGACATGTTAAATTGTTTTTTGAAAGTGAATTTATTCCTCAATATCAGCAATACGCTTATATTTCTCCCCAAAATGACTGTATTTTTATTTTCAATGAAAAAAATATCCAATTAGTAAATGGTACCATTAATGGGGAGCCCATAAAGCAATGTGCTGTATTCCCGGCATTTGAATTAAAGAAGAAAATGAAAGCAAATCTAAAAAAAGGGAAGATTGAATATAAGCCGATTGCCAGAGGCGCCATCAGTTCCATGTTCTCGTTAGAAACAGAAATCCCGCAAGGTGAATCCGTAACTGCCTGGGCCTGGGCAGTTCAGGGGAAGACGAATCATGAGGTTTTACAATGGAATGATGAAATCAAGAAAAACGTACTAGCATTGTCCTAAAAAAAATGGTATCATAGAAAAGTCGTGTAAGATGCATTTATAGTTTGGAGGGAAAACAATGCGCGTGAATATTACATTGGCTTGCACAGAATGTGGTGAGCGTAACTATATTTCCACTAAAAACAAGCGTACGAACCCAGATCGTCTTGAGCTAAAGAAATACTGCCCAAGAGAAAAGCGTACAACAGTACATCGTGAAACTAAGTAAGCAGCAGGATATTTATCTTCGCTGCTTTTTATTTTTTTATCTTATTGTGTTTATGACTTATTGTATTGAGGGATCACTATGGACAAAACAAAAGAATTGATTCGAAAAGAAATGAAGACATGCCTTAAGCAATTGACTAAACCGGTTTATGAACAAAAGTCTTACTCGATTGCAGAAACGCTAATAAAGCAACCGGATTGGAAAAACGCACAGACAATTGGGATTACACTTTCAGTTTTTCCTGAAGTCGATACATATTTTATAATCAAACAAGCATGGCTGGAAAAGAAACAGGTAGCCGTTCCCAGATGTATTGTCCAACGCAGGCATCTGGACTTTAGACTGCTTTGTTCCTTTACCCAATTGGAAAATGTGTATATTCATTTATGGGAGCCCCAGCCTGCCGCAACAGAGTCAATTGAAAAAAAGGAGATTGACCTTTTAATCGTCCCTGGTTTAGCCTTTTCTTTAAGCGGATACCGGATCGGTTTTGGCGGGGGGTACTATGACCGTTATTTAGTTGATTTCCCAGGAAAAACACTTTCTCTAGCCTTTAAGGAACAGCTTATGGACTCAATACCAGCTGATCCATATGACCGAAAAATACAGCAAATTGTGACAGAAGGGACTATTATTCAAACTGACAGAGAATAGCATGGCTTAAACAATATAAAAAAGAAGGATAAAGCTTCGTTCTCTTGCCAAACTAAGGGTAGGAGGGATGATTATGTCTTCATTAATCAAATGGATCGTTGCTTGTCTAGCAGTTTTAACTGTTTACCGAAATCGGTATAAGATTGTGAATTTGTTATTAGGACAGTATTTTATCCGAAAGCTGATGGTTCGATATTCCATGCAGCTCCCTTTTTTACGAGACAGGTTGATGCAAACTACATTTAAGATGTAATACCAGCTGACAGAAGAGGAATTGCTCTTCTGTTTTTTATATATTTTTCCTTCTATTAATTTTGTTTTCTAAGACAAAGAGCCTGTATTCAGTTTAGAATATGGATAATCAGGTCGAATTTGTTTCGTTATAGAGAGGGTGCAAGCGCATGAGTTTTCGGGAATCGTATTTGTTTTGGAAAATAGCCTATGAATTAACATCCTCTGGCAGGTATAGGCTTATTTTTGAATCGAATAATGGGAAAGAAATATGGTTAGAAAAGGTGGAGGGGAAAGAGGCAGATCTCATTCATCTTAATCAATATAATCTTGACTGGTCGTATTGGCTAAGGCAGCATAATGAACTGTCGATTAAACAGGCTCAAGAAATAAACACAAGATTATATAAAAAAACGGTTTCTGTTTTAAATATTTACATATCGCCATATCCACCCGTTGATGATGGTTTCGATGCTGTATCGGAATGGTACCAGCCTGCTAATAGTCCGGGATTGTCCTGGTATACAATGATTTTAGATCAGGCAGATCAGGGCAAGTCTCTTGATATGATTGCACAGCTGTGCGGGTTGGAATGGAAGGAACCTTTCCTTGAAACTCCTGATGAACGAGACGTTTTACAGTACCAGGAATACACGAGACAATGGGCAGCTCAACAAAGAAAAACAGAAGAAAAAACGTTTCAACACGGTAAACCTATTTTCACTTTTTTCTTTATGGCGATTCAGCTAGCTGTGTTTGCTTGGATGGAGATGGAAGGGTCAAGTCAGGATCCCAGAACATTACTTGAATTCGGGGCTAAATTTAATCCGCTCATCCTTGAAGGAGAATGGTACCGTTTAATTACGCCCATTTTTATCCATATCGGTGTTTTCCACTTACTTATGAATACAGTGGCATTATATTATTTAGGGGCTATTGTGGAGAGGATTTTTGGAAGCCTTCGCTTTTTCATAATTTATATGATTGCAGGTATTATGGGTTCAATTGCTAGCTTCGCGTTTAGCCCTACTCTATCGGCGGGAGCAAGCGGTGCTATATTTGGCTGTTTTGGTGCGCTTTTATATTTCGGAATGCTTCAGCCTAAACTATTCTTGAGGACAATAGGGTATAACATTTTTATTGTCATTGCTTTCAATTTAGCTTTAGGATTTACGATCCCTGGTATTGATAACGCTGGCCACATCGGGGGTCTAATCGGGGGATTTGCGGCAACGGGGATTGTTCACTTTCCAAAAAAATTCCGTTTATCCACTCAAGTGCTGTTTCTTGTCCTCACTCTTGGGATAGGAGCTGGCCTGCTCTATGCGGGAGCCCAGCAGGGTGTTCAGGAGGAGGAAGGAACCTATCTTGCTCATATCGCGCAACAATATGCAGAGGAGGAAAACTATGAAAAAGCTTATGAACTTGTCAAAGCCTATGACCTTGAAAATGGGGAGCCCTCTGCAGATATTTATTTTATCATGTCCTATATCGAATTCCAGTGGCAGGAATATGATTTAGCCGGCTCTCATTTAAAGCAAGTAATCGAAATTAGCCCAGATTATCACCAGGCCTACTACAATTTATCGCTTGTATATTATAACCTTGGGCAGTTAGAAGAAGCGTATGAATGGGCTAAACAGGCAAGAGAGATAAATCCTGGCAATGATCAATACAAGCAATGGACAGATGATCTTAGTCAATTTGTTGGCGGAGAACAATAGATTCTCCGCTTTTTGTTTCTGTTAAAACGAAGAGATGAGTTCGATCCTTTGCCACTAAAATAAGAGGCATAATACTATCCAATGCATCTTCTAAAGAACCGTCTGGCTTTTTAATTCCTAAATAATAATTTTTGTAAAGTCCCTCCCATAATTGTCCGACGATTTTTTTTGTTTCAAGCAAAGAAAAACCCGGTAATGGCCTATCATCAAACTGAGCAATTTGAATTAAAGGAAAAGCTTGATATTGATCGAGATTTATATTAAATTTGTCAGCAGCTTTTCTCCAGCTTTTTTCTAATCTATTTCTCACGACCTGATCAATGGTGTTTTTCCATTTTTCCTCTTCTTCATTCTCAGGATGCCTGAAGCTTTCAAAAGGACTAAATTGAGAATCAATAATATAGAGAAAATCGCTGGAAAGCTTTTGAGCACTTCCGATTTTTTCACCTCGGTGAATTTCGGAAAAGTGAAAAGTGATTGCTTGAATCAATTGTGAATCCTTAAAAAATAAGGTGCTTTCTTGTAAAATATCACTCACATTCTGCTTCCATTCTCCCATCTTCCCCTTTAGCCTTCCGCCTTCAAAAAGAAGAGCAACATCTTGCCGGTAAAAGGCCTTTTGATCCAAGGAGGATTGACTTTTCCAGCTAATTTCATACGGTCCATCAGGACTTTTTTGATTTAAGGTTAAGGTTGTGTAGCCAGAGTCATACCGTGCTGTGGGATCGGGAGGAAAATAGGTGAAGCTTTCTTCGGCCTTATTTGATATATGCCAGTAAAAGCCTGTAAATGCAAGGATAAAGGCTGTGATTGTAATGAAGACCCACTTATTTTTTAGCATGAGCTAATCTCCCTCCCTAACAGCATACCTCTCAACACTATATGTTTGTCTATTCCCAGTTATGAAGGCTTGGCCGAAATAAATGTATGTTTTTTTATGGGAAGGCCAAAAATGTATAGTATGAATGGTTCGGATAATGGGAGTTGACTACTATGACAGAATCAAAGACAGACCAGAAATATCCGGTTTCAAATGATTTAAAAGAAAATGTCAAAACGATGAACGACCTGCTTCAAGTAGATAAAAGTTTTGACGTGATTCGCCTTGATTTGAATTACGCAAATAAGGATATGGCTTTATATTTAGTTGATGGATTTGCAAAAGATGATATTCTGCACTTGCTTATGAAGTACCTGTCTAAATTAGAAGAATCTCAGCTGGATGGTGATACGCTTCAGCTTCTTTTAAAACGGTTTATCCCCTATATAGAAATAGATACGATTGATGATTTGGAGAAGGCTGCGGATACAGTCCTGGCAGGTCCATCTATTTTATTAGTGGATGGTGTTCAGGAAGCAATCCAAATTGACGCCAGAACCTATCCGGCCCGAATGCCTCAAGAGCCGGATTTAGAAAGAGTCGTACGCGGCTCAAGGGATGGATTTGTGGAAACTCTTGTTTTTAATACGGCTTTAACAAGAAGAAGAATACGAGATAAATCATTAAGAATGGAATATTTACAAATTGGGAGAAGATCAAAAACCGACATCGCGATTTGTTATATTGAAGAAATTGTCGATCCCAAGCTTGTGGAAATGGTTCGGGAATCGATTAAGAAGATTGATACCGATGGCTTGCCAATGGCTGAGAAAACGGTTGAAGAATACATATCAGGGCGACACTGGAATCCCAATCCGGTCGTACGGTATACAGAAAGACCAGACACGGTCGCTGTTCATTTATATGAGGGACATGTCTGTATCATTGTCGATGGCTCTCCGAGTGTTCTTATTTCACCAACAACGTTTTGGCATCATCTCCAGCATATTGAGGAATATCGCAATAAACCAATTGTAGGAGCCTACATGAGGCTAGTTCGCTTTATAGCAGTTTGGGGATCCTTATTTTTATTGCCATTATATTATTTATTTTCAATCCATCCCGAATTACTGCCAGATGCGCTTGAATTTATCGGACCAAAAGATACGGGGAATATGCCTCTTCTTATGCAGTTCATAATCATTGAAGTAGGATTAGATATATTGAGGATGGCTGCGATCCATACTCCGAATGCATTAGGGACTGCCTTAGGATTGGTTGCAGCCCTTATGATTGGACAAGTAGCGGTAGAGGTAGGACTATTTATTAATGAGGTGATTCTTTATTTATCGATTGCTGCAATAGGAACATTTACTACACCAAGTTATGAGTTAAGTTTGGCTAATCGGCTTGTACGGATCTTTATTTTAATAAGTACAGCATTATTTGGGGTTTATGGGTTCGTTTTGAGCACAACCATTTGGATCTTATGGCTAACCTCAGTCCGTTCATTTAATGTTCCGTACATGTGGCCATTTATCCCCTTTAATTATAAGGCGTTTAGAGACGTTTTAATTCGTTCACCGCTGCCTTTAAAAAATAGGAGACCAAGATTTCTTCATCCAAGAGATCCCGACAGATAAGACAGGAGAAAGATCCTGTCTTTTTCTCTGATAAGAAAATAGTATAAAGATAATACAAATTTGTTACCTGCGGTTCAGCCCTGTCCGTACGTCTCTAAACGGGTGCTTCCGCTTTTGTTTTTACTTGTGTAGATTTCTTCCTTTCCGTATACTTTTAATGGAAGAAAAAGAAGAGGGTAAAAAATATGAAAACATTATATGATGTACAGCAGTTCTTAAAAGAATATGGCACTATTATTTATATAGGAGACCGTTTGGCTGATTTGCAGCTGATGGAAGAAGAACTCAAAGAGCTTTACCAGTCACAGTTAATTGAAACAAAAGATTATCAAAGTGCGATTTTACTGATTAGAAGTGAAATTACAAAAGAGTTGGAGCGGAGAAAGGGGTAAAGGAAAAATGAATGAAAACGTTTTAGCAGGGGTGGATTTGGGGGGTACCACAACGAAAATGGGATTGTTTTCTCAAACCGGTGAATTGCTGAATAAATGGGATATCCCGACTGACTTGAGTAACAATGGAACCCAAATTGTTCCGTCGATTGCCCATTCGCTAGAAGAGAAGCTTTTAAAATTACATATTGAAAAAAATCAGGTAATCGGTGTAGGGGTTGGAGCACCAGGATCCGTTCATGTTGAGAAGGGAATTATCTTTGAGGCAGTAAATCTCGGGTGGAAGCAATTTCCATTGAAAGCAGAATTAGAAAAAGCAATAGGATTGTCTGTCACGACCGAAAATGATGCTAATTGTGCGGCTCTTGGAGAAATGTGGATGGGTGCGGGAAAAGGCGCAAAAGACATGGTATGTGTAACCCTAGGTACAGGTGTTGGCGGCGGGATCATTACAAATGGCCAAGTAGTGCATGGCATAAAAGGTGCTGGCGGCGAAATCGGGCATATGACGATTGTCCCTGAGAATGGACTTCCATGTAATTGCGGGAAGACAGGCTGTTTAGAAACAGTCGCATCTGCTACAGGGATCGTAAGGCTGGCTAAACAGAGTCTTGCAGATTTTACGGGTGAAACCATTCTAAATAGAGCAGATCTTAGTGCGAAATCGATATTTGATGCAGCAGAAAAAGGGGATGCCTTTGCTAAACAAGTAGTAGAAAAAGTTGCATTTTATCTTGGCTGGGCATTAAGTCATCTTGGAAATACATTAAATCCAGAAAAGATTGTTATAGGCGGAGGAGTCTCCCGCGCAGGAAATACGCTGCTTGAACCAGTCAATCAATATTTTTACAGTTTTTCATTTCCGACAGTTCAGGAATCGACTAGCTTAAGTGTGGCCACCCTTGGAAATGATGCAGGCATATATGGTGCGGCATGGCTAGCTCATAAATAAAAACCCTCCTCCTATAAGCAATTATTTTTCAAAAAATGTCGAATGATAGATATTTAACCTAGGATTAAATTCAAATGTGACTTAAGACTACATGTCAATTGTATCATTTTTAAAAAAATGGACGAGTTTGAAACCATTTTATGGTTTTAACCGTCTATAATAGGGGTAACAAAATTTACACTAAATTATTATTCTAACAGTGTGTAAATTTTCATTTGATTTTTTGTTAAGAACGTATTAAGATTATCCAAGGTTCAATTTCAAATCCTTTTTTTGCTAAAACTATAAATAAATTACAGGGGATGTAGTTTATAGGAGGTTATTATTATGCGAAACGTAAAATGGCCAAAGATCTCTCTGCTTGCCATTCCTACTTTGTTTCTTTGGCTTAAAACGTATATCGCCTATAAAACTAGCTTTTCAATTCCAATCGATAATGTGACCCAAGAAATCATTCTTTTTATAAATCCGCTAAGTTTCTTGCTCATCGTGTTTGGATTAAGCATGTTTTTGAAAGAAAAGAATCAGGGCAGATTTATTTTTATAACATATTCTCTATTATCAGTCATTCTGTATGCCAACGTTGTTTACTACCGAGAATTCCATGATTTTATTACGCTCCCGCTTTTATTCCAAACTGACAACCTCGGTGATCTGGGAGGCAGTATCGTAACACTAATTCATCCGCTTGATTTTCTATATTTTGTGGATGTTGTCATTCTCGCTCTGATTATGTGGTATAAGCCCAATTTTATTACACGGCCATTTTACTCAAAAAGAGTCAGAAGAGCTTACTTTTTAGTGGCATTTGCTATCGCCTTCTTTAATCTGGGATTGGCAGAGGCTGAAAGGCCGCAATTGCTAACAAGAACATTCGACCGTGAAATATTAGTTAAAAATATTGGAACCTATAATTATCACTTATATGACATTTTTCTTCAGTCTAAGACTTCAGCTCAAAGAGCGTTAGCTGATGGCAGTGAGCTTGCTGATATTGAAAACTATGTAAGAGCCAATTACAAAGAGCCGAATCCGGAATTATTTGGTGCAGCAAAAGGCAAAAATGTGATTGTGATTTCTATGGAGTCTACGCAAAGCTTTGTCATGGGGGAAAAGATTAATGGCGAAGAAGTTACTCCATTTTTAAACGATTTTATTAAGGATAGCTTTTATTTTGAAAACTTTTATAGTCAGGTAGGCCAAGGTAAAACATCTGACTCTGAATTTCTGGTAGATAATTCATTATATCCATTAAGCCGAGGAGCTGTTTTCTTTACCCACTCCGGAAATGAATATGAAGCAATGCCAGAAATTTTAAACGAAAATGGATATTTTACTGCTTCCCTTCATGCGAATAATAGCAGCTTTTGGAATCGTGATGTTATGTACCAGTCTCTTGGGTATAAAAGGTTTTATGATGTAGAAGATTACGAGGTTCCTGAAGATGAAACTACAGAATGGGGATTATTAGACATTCCATTTTTTGAACAATCCATTGATCATCTAAAAGATATGCCACAGCCTTTTTATGCAAAATTTATTACTCTGACCAACCATTATCCATTTGAAATTGCGGAAGAATATAAATGGATTGACGAGTATGACTCAAACAGCGGAACATTAAATCGTTACTTCCCAACGGTCCGCTATACAGATGAAGCGATTAAGCAGTTTATTGAACAATTAAAAGCTGAGGGAATTTACGAAGATTCCATTATCATTATTTACGGGGATCACTATGGTATTTCACAGAACCACAATAAGGCAATGAGCCAGCTTTTGGGAGAAGAAATAACTCCATATGTTCATACTCAGCTTCAACGTGTTCCGTTAATCATCCATATCCCAGGAATGGAAGGGAAAACTATGGAGACAGTTGGCGGTCAAATTGATTTAAAACCAACTTTACTGCACTTGCTCGGAATTTCAACGAAAGGAAATATTGACTTTGGTTCTGACCTATTTGCGCTTGACCGTCTTGACTATGCACTGCAACGGGATGGCAGCTTCGTTACTAAAGATTATCTGTATGCTGAAAATGTGTGCTACAGTAAGAATACCGAAGAGCCAGTTGATATATCCAAGTGTCAGCCTTATATTGACATGACAGCAAAGGAATTAGATTACTCTGATAAGATTATTTATGGCGACCTGCTCCGGTTCTATGGCGAAAACGCCTCAAAAGAACAAACAGATAAAAGATCAAACGAACAGTAATAAATAAAAGGGTTCCTTTCAGGGAATCCCTTTTTCTATTTCCAATAAATTATCATGTTTCCCCTCCAATAGTACGTGCATTTTTTTAGTCGGTGTTCATACACCTAAATATGTAGGTGTATAGTAGGGGGGAAATTAATGAGAATAACGATACGTCCAGGAGATACGCTGTGGTACTATAGTCAATTATTCGGCATCCCGCTTCCACTTCTTCTTGATTCCAATCCTAGCTTAAATCCCAATGTAATTACAGCAGGCAGCGAAGTTCAAATTCCTGGATTTATCTCAGTAGGCTACACGATAAAATCTGGGGATAGCTTTTGGAAACTGGCTAACGAACGTTCAATTTCCATAGATGCGATTCTTTTACTGAACCCTGCTGTAAACCCAAATCAATTACAGCCAGGACAAACGATCGGGCTTCCTGAAAGGGTTACTTCTAGAATAATAGAAGGAAAAGTAAACTATAATTCTAGTCGGTTTCAGGAGGATCTTTTAGCGTTAGCAGAAATCTATCCGTTTATTAAAACCGAACAGATCGGCGAGAGTGTAATGGGGAAACCCTTAACTGAACTCAGAATAGGCAGAGGAGACAGAGTGATTCATTTTAATGCTTCTTTTCATGCCAATGAATGGATTACGACACCGGTTCTCATGACTTTTATTAACGATTATGCCTTAGCCTTGACGAATGGAGAAGCGATTAGAGGAGTCCAAACGTTGCCGCTATACAATTTTAATACGCTATCTGCAGTCCCTCTGGTGAATCCGGATGGAGTTGATTTAGTTTTGAACGGACCGCCTCAATCAGTAAGAGATGAGGTAATCGAGCTGAACAATGGAAGTATGAACTTTGACGGCTGGAAAGCTAATATAAGAGGTGTTGATTTAAATAATCAATACCCGGCCAATTGGGAAATTGAGCAGGCGAGAAAGCCTCAAGTACCTGGTCCGCGTGATTTCCCTGGTGAGGCTCCGCTTACAGAGCCCGAAGCGATTGCAATGGCTGAATTAACTGGGAGCAGGCAGTTTGATCAAGTGTATGCCCTTCACACACAAGGTGAAGAATTTTATTGGGGCTATTTAGGATATGAACCGCCTGTCTCTGCAGAATTAGCCGAGGTTTTTGAAAGAGTAAGCGGATATCAGTCGATAAGATATATCGACAGTCACGCAGGTTTCCGGGACTGGTTTATTTATATTTACCGTCGGCCAGGATTTACTTTTGAATTGGGGAGTGGGGTTAATCCGCTTCCAATTACTCAATTTGATAAAATCTATCAGGATATGCTTGGGGTTTTCTTAGTCGCCTTATATAGAAGATAGGAATGGCAAAGGTGTTCTCTCAGCAAGAGGGCACCTTTAGTAAATTCGATTATTTTCTTTCTTGATTAAACAAAGTATTTGGAGGCGGTTAGTAAATTAGTCCAACATTAAGAATTAACAGGTCGAACTCTTTTTATATTACGAATGTCCTAATTTAGTAATTAAAGTAAAGAAATTGTTACAATCTGAAACATTTCTTCTTTTCAATCGTCTATATACTTAGGGAGTTATGTGTGCGGTTATTTGTATATAAAAGGGGGGGACACCATTTGCAAAAAGCTATTGGGTTGATATTAGGATTATTTTTGTTTTTAACGGCATGTGAAGATTCAAGCCGTGTAAAACCAAGTTCAGAAACTCCACCGCCATCTGAAAGCGAAACTGCTCAAGAATCTGCTGATAAAATGGTGGTTACTCCATTATCGGTCGCGGACAGTGACCAAATTCAGTTTGTTGATTGGATCTCTAATGAAGAAGTAATCTATATCGAGCACAAAAATCAAGAATCAACTATTTTTAAATATCATCTTTCTTTTGGAGAAAAAACACCATTGTTTGTGACAGCGGGATTTGTTCAGCTCGTTGAGGTTAGTCCGGAACGGGACCAATTACTGATTCAATATTCATCAAATGAAAATGAAGCAGCATTAACCATTCTTCATGTAAACGGGAAAGTAACGTCGACAGTTACCATTCCTTCAGTTGAAATTAATACAAACTGGAATCAGATCAATCAATCGAAAATATTGGTTACAGCCTTTTCAGAAGACTGGAGCTATAAGAGTTATATTTGGGACACAGGAAACTCTCAGCTAGAGTCAATTGAACTGAATCATCCTTTTGCTGGGTGGGGAAGTGAAAGTACTCTTCATTACATAGACTGGGACGAAAATCAGCCTAGTCTGCTCGCCCCTTTAAGACAAATAGATTTTTCTGGAGAAATAACGACGTTAGCAGAAGATGTGTATTTTTCTAAGTCCTTTGGAAAATGGTTTTTTACTCTCTCTCCTTCTCAACAGTCAGACGATAAGGCCACGTATCATTTCTACCGTTCTGATGGAAAAGATCTTGATCAAATCGAAGTCTTTCATCTTAATAGCTACTCTGAATGGCTTATTCCATATTATGATGTTGCCAGTGAAAAAAATGAACTTTTTTTCTTTGAGCCAGTTGAAGGCGGGGCTGCAGATTTATATAACAAAGGGTTTTTATTGTCTTCCTACCATGTAGACAGCGGTGATAGACAGACCTTAATGGAAGGACTTGAGAATTTACCGATTGAGTGTTCGCCAAATGGAAGCTATTGTATGTATGGATATCAATTAGAGAACATTTTATTAGTCGAAGAGCAAAAAATTGTACCGCTGGTCAAAGAAGAAGAAAACTAAAAAGCAGATGCATTTTAAGCATCTGCTTTTTAGTGTACAGCGGGGTAACCGCTATTAAGAATTGTCATAATTGTAAACCAGCCAATTACGAGAAAAGTACCTAGTCCAAACACAATTCCTAAAATATTTTTGTTTTTAAATGATGTAAAAGTTCCAATCGCACCTAGAATAGTCACGAGAGCAAAAATAATAACTAAGCCCATTCTATTAGCTCCTTTCGATCAGGCAAAAGTTAGATATGTATATAATACCCTTATCATTCCCTCATTATTTTATAAGTTTTTTTACTATTTGTCGATACTAATCCTGACTTTTTTAACGAATCGACAAAAGTAGTTCCATGCTGGAAACCATCTGCTGTTTTCTCAGAAGGCTTAAATCATCCCAGCCTAATAGGATTTCTTTTTTTGTTATAATAATTTATAAATATGCTTAGTAAGGGATGATTAACTGATGAAATGGAAGAGAACACCAGTAGGACCTGTTGCAGCCAATTGTTATTTAGTATGGAATGAGAGCAAAAACTGCCTGATTATTGATCCGGGTGGTGAAGATGAAAAAATAAGGGCTGCCATAAAAAAATTAAACCTGTCACCTCGGGCGATATTATTAACGCACTGTCATTTTGATCATATCGCGGCTCTCGAGGAGATTCGCCAATCTTATTCAATCCCGGTATATGTACATGAAAATGAAGCGAAGTGGCTGTTGGATCCTGCATTAAACGGGTCGCAGTTATTTAATTTGGGAACAGTTCGCTGTAAGCCCGCAGACCGCTTTTTTACAACTGAAGGAACCCTTGATGTAGAAGGTTTTCAGTTTACCTTATTTGAGACTCCTGGTCATTCGCCAGGAAGTGTTTCTTTTTACTTTGAGGATGATTGCTTTGTTATTTCAGGCGATGCCTTATTTTACGGAAGTATCGGCAGAACTGATTTGCCAGGGGGAAATCATAAAGAACTTATAAAAAGTATAAAAGAAAAATTATTAACCTTGCCTGATGATACCATTGTCCTTCCTGGTCATGATCAAGAAACGACGATTAATCAGGAGAAGGAACATAATCCGTTTTTAAAATAGTTCTATTTTCGTACATCAGCAGGAATTTACATAATAAATGGCTAATCATCTATATATGGATACCCTAAATAATTTAATCATAAATAAAATTAGAAAAGAGAAAACACACTCTATTCCGCTGGATCATTTTATCAATCTTGCGCTTTACTACCCTGAATTAGGTTATTACAAAAAAAACAGAGAAAAAATCGGGAAGAATGGAGATTTTTATACTTCCCCTTTTGTTTCGGATGTATTTGCGGAAATTATTTTCGATTATTGTTTACACAATCTAGATATATGGGACAGGTTCGATTTTTGCGAAATCGGTGCAGGAACCGGGAAATTTTTAAGCGGATGGTTTACCTATGCAACAAAAAGATTAAAAAATCGCTTAAATAAAGTCTGTTATTATGCGATTGAATCAAGTCCGTATCATCGGGAATTATTAAAAAAATACCCTTTTCAGATTCAGGTATTGGAAGAGCTCGACTCACTTTCCCCGATAAATGGTGTTATTTTTGCAAATGAATGGCTGGATGCGCTGCCTGCAAAAGTTATAACAAAATACGAGGGAACTATCTGTGAAGCAGTTGTGGCTGAAAATAGAGGAGAGCTTTATCAAAGATATGAACCTATAAAGGATGAAAAACTTTTGTCTTTTATTGAAAAATATCAGTTAGATCCAAAAGAAGGATTCAAGATCGAACTTCCGCTTAAACTTGAGTCGATTTTCCCGATCCTGTCTCAGAAACTTGGGTCGGGCAAAATAATCCTGATTGATTATATGTATCCGATTAAGGAATGGAATACGCCTGCATTAATGGATGGGAGTTTAAGGGGATTTAAAAATCATCAGCTTATGAAAAATGTTCTTGAAACTCCTGGTGATATGGATATCACTTATCATCTGCCAATTGAGTTAATTATCGCGGTTGCAAAGGAAAATGGGTTTATACTGACAGAATCGGCGAGGCAAGATGAATTCTTACTAAAAAATGGGATTTTGGAGAAGCTGGAAAACCACACCATTTCAGATCCATTCCATCCGGTGGCGAAAAGGAATCGGGCGGTCCAGTCTTTAATTTCACCGGGAGGAATGAGTCCGTATTTTCATGTATTAATTTTTGAAAAATAAAAAGAGCTTCTTTTCAGGATGGAAAAGGAGCTCTTTTTTGTACAGCTTATGGATATGCTTATGTTTCTTAGTGCCCGGCCCCAGGAGTCATCATAAATGTTGTGTAGTAAGTAAAACCTGCGAAGAACACCGTTAGATATGCACCAAAAATGTAAATGTACATTCTCTCTGAGAGCTTTAAATAACCTAAGAAAACGAAAAAGGCCGTTTGACCGAAGAAAAGTAAAGAGATTTCGACCATATCTCCTAAGAAAAACATAATTGCAAAAATTCCAGTCCAGAAGCCAAGTACTCTGTACATTCGATCCATATGTATCCCTCCTTCGTGCCCACTATGCTACTACAACATTATATATAAAAGTGATGAGCAATGTAAATATTTCCTCAAGGAAAGTTTGTGTCAGTTTCATAACAATTATTCTTGGCAGCACCATTAATTTCAGAAAACGCTGTCATGTTAATGGTTTTTAGTGGTTTTAACAATAAGCAAAAAAATTTTAAAATTCTAAAGGAATTTTTCATGTGAGTACCGAAAATGTAAGTGCCGGAGAAAAACAGAGAAAGGAAGTTGATCCAATTGCTATGATAGAGCAACAGGTCCGGAATTTAATTAAAAAAGCACTTTCCCTCCATGCAAGTGATATTCACATTGTCCCTAAAGAAAAGACCTCTAAAATATTCTTCCGCCTGCAGCATATTTTACGCTTTATTCAAGACCTTCCCCATGAAGACTCAAGCCGGCTGATTGCCCATTTTAAGTTTATGGCCGGATTAGACATTGGTGAAAAAAGAAAGCCACAAAGCGGTGCATATACAACCGTATTGGATGACCTAAAAGTTTCTCTCAGGCTTTCTACCCTTCCCACATCATTTTCTGAAAGCTTAAGTATTCGGATTCTTCCTCAGGAAACTGCCATTCCGATTGAGCAAGTAGCTCTCTTCCCTTCAACCACAAAAAAATTAATTTCCCTTTTAAAGCATGCCCATGGTCTTATTTTATTCACTGGACCCACTGGGAGCGGTAAATCAACAACTCTATATACTCTTCTCAAACATTCTTCTAAGTGGCTGAAACGGAATATTATTTCGCTCGAGGATCCTATTGAAAAAACCTCATCTGATTTTCTGCAGGTTCAGGTAAATGAAAAGGCAGGCGTATCTTATGCAAGCGGATTAAAGGCGATATTACGCCATGACCCGGATGTCATTGTGGTTGGGGAAATAAGAGACGAAGAGACAGCAAAAGTTGCAGTCCGTGCTGCTTTAACTGGGCATTTAGTTTTGACAACCATGCATACAAGAAATGCTAAAGGGGCTGTAACACGTCTTTTGGAATTAGGGGTGAAAGATTATGAAGTTGAACAAGCGCTTATAGCTGTTACTGCCCAGAGGCTAATTCAAGTAAAATGCCCATACTGCGGCCGAGATTGCTCAATACATTGTCCATTTTATAAAAGAAAAAGGGCTTGTATTTTTGAGTTACTGGCTGGGAAGGAATTGCAAAAAATTCTAAGAGAAGTAAAAAACCATAGGAATGTCCATTACAGGACTTTAAAAGAGGAGTTAAAAAAAGGGATGGCATTAGGTTTTATAGATCAAGAAGAATTTGAACGGTGGTCTTTCTCAGTTGAATAAGAAGTGGAGCGTAAAGGAACAAATCCATTTTTTTAAAAGGCTAGGGGAACTATTGCAGGCAGGCTATCATATTCAAGAAGCACTCCTATTTTTAAAAATGACAGATTTCCTATCAAAGAAAACCGATTGGGGCGAAGCAATTTCGGAATTAAAAAGTGGTAAACACCTCTTTTCGATTCTTAGGGATTGGAGGTTTGAATCTGACCTCGTCATTTTTGTTATGATTGCTGAAAAGCACGGGAATATTGGCGAGGCACTAATAAAGGGAAGTCAGTTTCTTGAACAATTAAATAGCCATAAAGAAAAAATTAAGAAGATGATGGTGTATCCTTTTGTGTTATTGGTGATTTCTGCAGGTTTATTTATCATAACTTGTATCTGGCTTTTACCTCAGTTTGAATCAATGTTCAGTCAATCCTCTGTTAAATCTCCCTGGACCTTAAAATTTTTACTGTTTTTTAAAAATGATCTTCCTGATCTCTCTCTATGGTTACTCCTGATCTCACTTTTGAATGTTATATGCTATGCGTTAATAACCCAATGGGTTTCTGCGACGAAAAGACATCTATTTTGGTCAGTTATCCCTATTGTTGGCCCAATTGTGAAACTCTATCATTCCTGCTTCTTCTCCTATCAATGGAGTATTTTGCTGCAAAAAGGCTTATCTTATCTTGAATGTGTTGCCTTTATGAAGGAATGGGAGGATAAACCTTTCTATCAGGAAATGTCAATCAGAATGAAACAATCACTTTCTAAAGGTGAATCTTTATCTGACACAGTTAGGGAGGAGCGAATTTTTTTAAAGGAATTGCCGCACTTAATCGAACATGGACAAAAAAATGGAAGAATGGAAAGAGAGTTTCTGTCATTTTCGCTTATTTGTTCTGAAACTCTGGAGAAAAAAATGCTCACCTTCAGCAAATTAATCCAGCCAATTTGTTTTTTGTGTATTGGTGTTGTTGTGGTTTTACTCTATGTTTCAGTCATGTTTCCAGTGATACAAATGCTGGAAGGAATTAAATAGGAGGATTTCTATGAGGAATGAAAAAGGTTTTACTTTAATCGAAATGATGATTGTTTTATTAATTATTTCGATTTTGCTCGTGATTACTGTTCCAAATGTAGCTAAACATCAGGAAACAATTAAAGGTAAAGGCTGTGAGGCTTTTATACGTCTTGTCGAAGGACAGATTCAAGCCTTTATGCTGGATAAAGATGAGAAACCAGCCAGTTATGATGATTTAGCATCTGATGGGTATTTGCCTGAGCAAGTGCCATCATGTGAAGATGAAGTAAGCGAGTTATTTAGCGACAGTGGAGAAGCAAATGGCAGCTCATAGGAAGAAATGGGATGCACAGGGCTTTACTCTAACAGAGATTCTAATCGTCTTATCTATCTTCCTCATTTGTACGAGCATCTTTATCTTTTCTGTACAACCCCTTGACCGGCATTTCAAAGAATCTCAATTTATCACACAATTAGAAAAGGATCTGCATTTGGCAAAAGTATATGCGATGTCTCATTTTCAGACAGTTAGAATTCAATTTGTGCCAGAGGAAAACCGGTATATGATTTTAACCGGAATCAATAACTATTTAGTTCAAAGAAAATATAATGATGAAATTAAGGTTATCAATTCTACCTTAAGACAGTTTTACTATTTGCCAAATGGCAATGTAAGTAAGTTTGGAACATTTTATATTTTAATAGGTGAGAAACGCTATAAGTTTGTTATTTATGTAGGCAAAGGGAGAACCGAAATTGAAGCAATTTAATGAAGATGGGTTTACATTAGTCGAAGCATTATTTGCTTTCATTCTGATTCTGCTTTGTATGTTTCTCATGACTTCACTCTTTTTAGTTTATAACCAAAGAGCCCAGTTCAAGGAGGATATCGGCACACTTTATTCCTTAAAACAGGCGATTATGGAAATGGAATCACTCGAAGATAGGGAATATCAGTTCAGCAATTTTTATGGAAAGTTTGAGGTTACGATTTTAAATGGGGAGGTTTGTATCAATAAGCAAAGTGAACAGAAAAAAGAGGATACAAAATGTCTTAAACTTATCGAGAAATAGTAAGGGTTTTACTTTAATTGAGACTCTTATTTCTTTTTCGATCCTGCTTCTTATATCCAGTATGACGCTCGTTATCCTTTATTTGATTGCAAGCGTAGATCTGAGGAGTCAGTCCTTTGAAGAATATGAATTTTTTATTTTTTTCGAAGAAATTCAACGTGAACTGTACGATGCGGAAACTGTGAGTATTACAGATGCTTCCCTTCATATTATGACTCCTGAGAGAACCGTTACTTATTCTCAATACCATGAAATCGTACGAAGGAGGGTGAACGGATTGGGACATGAATTAGTGCTACAGCATATCTCTGATTTCGAAGTGCAGATTGTGAATAATCGGTTGCGGTGCAGAGTTACTTTCTTAAATGGTGAGACCATTTCCAAGGATTGGTTTACCATTCATCGGTTGGAGTTTGTTTCATGAATGAAAATGGAGCGATCTATCCTTATACAGCCCTTTTTGCAGTCTTTTTTCTGGGCGTTTGCACATCTTTTTTAAATATGTATGTGACTGAGGTTGCACTCTTTCAGGAAATGCAGCAAATTGAAACCTTGCAAAGCCTAGTTGGGATGACCGTCCATTATATCGAGGAAAGTCCAGTTCAGTCCGAGCGGAAAACCTATCACTATAATGAGGGAATCGTCCATGTGAATGTGCTAGCAGGAAAAGAAGAAAAAACGCTCTTCCAGCTTCAATGCATAACAAAAAAGGGTGCGACCTATACATGGGAGTTATGGTATGATAGGACAAACCATACTTGGAATCGTTATTAAAAGGGCAGAGGATTATGTTGGAAAAACCTATTTATCTTACTGGCTTTATGGGATCAGGAAAATCCACTTTATCGCAGTTATTAGGTAAAGAACTTGCTGTACCCGTGTTTGACACTGATCAGTTAGCTGAAACACTCGAACAGACAAAAATCAAAGACATTTTTGCCAGCAAGGGTGAAGAACATTTTCGGGTATTAGAAACGAAAGTACTTCAATCTATTCGTCAGCATGCCGTTGTTTCAACTGGCGGGGGAATTGTCATAAAAGAAGAAAATCGGAAATGGATGCTGAAAAATGGAATCGTTGTTTTTCTAGACTGTGATTTTGAGACATTATGGGCTCGGATTAAGGGTGATTCTACAAGGCCATTAGCAAAAAGCAAAGAAAACGTTACTAAACTTTATCTTGAACGCAAGCCATTGTATCAGCAATGCCATATTCAAATGAATACAACTGATTTGACGGTCCAGCAAACACTTACGGTATTACTTAATGAATTAAAAAACTTCTAAATGGACAGACTGTTGGTAATAGGTGGTGTACCGATATGTCTATGAATGATTACGTAAAGTTTATCACTCAAACCGTTGTTCAGCATTATGCACAGCCAAAAGATGAAAGAAAGCAACAAAAACAGCTAAAAAAGGAATATAAGCAGCCTTTTTTGACGAAATGGTTTGGGTTAATCCCTTTTGCTTTCTTTTCCATCTTTAAAAAAAGAGGATGAGCCGGTCGATTCAGCCGGATTCATCCTCTTTTCCTCATTGAACTTGCTGTGAGTAACGTTCGGTTAAGTAATATAATCCTCCATTGATTACCTCAACCTCTACAATCGGTTCATATTGTTCTTGAATCGCTTGCTTTTCTTTGTAATATGTTTCAGGATATTCATCTAGTCCCTCGTAAAAATGATCTAACAGGGCCTGATCTTTTTTCCAGCGTTTTCGTGCTTCCTTTGCCCACGTATCATCTTGCTCATTGATATATTGTTCAATAAACTGCTGAATTCTCATCAAACCGCTCTTTGGCTTAATAAGAGGGGATAAGGTATACGACAAGTCAGGAATTTTAGTAGATAATTCGATGGTTTCGAGACTTGAGTGGAAGTTCTTCACCATTCTTCCCGTAATCAGATGTAATCCGATTGAATGAAACTCATCCCTTTTTAAATCGCATTGATAAGATACCTTCATATTGAGGCCAATCCAAGGATGAAGGGGGATATGCTGCCCAGTAGCCGCCATTTCAGCCTGAAATAATCGGACAAAACTAGAAAGCTTTTTTGTTACCTGAAAAATTTGATGAAGACGGGGAGAACCAAAGTGGATTTTTTCCCCCTTTAAATCTTCTGGGGCCAGCTGTTGATCGGTTATGAAGCTAACCTTCATAGGATTTGGAATTCCGCCTGTTTTTTCGAGATAATGCCAATAAAAAGGACGATTCATCAGTTCTTTATCCATATCAATCGTTAATTGGATGGTAAGATGACCAGGTCCATCTTCGACTAAATCACATTGATTCAGAAGGAAGAAATTCTTTAAATATTGTTTAATTTCCAGTTGCTGCATGCTGTGTTCCACTCCTCTTCATCGATTCAGCAAATTCAACCATAGATTGAAGATTTTCCAGTTTGATTTTCATTTCGCCTTCCGTTGCTGAATGACCAAATATATCCTCTAAGTGGTCTTCAATTTTGCCAAATTCCATCCTTGTCAGGATATCGTCTAGTTCACCAACAATCCGTTCAAACAGTTGAATTTTCTCATACAATAATTTAAGGATATGCTCCTCAACCGTATTCTTCGTAGCAAAGTTATAAATTTTAACATCATGTTCCTGACCAAGTCTGTGAATTCTTCCGATTCTTTGCTCAAGTCTCATTGGATTCCATGGCAAATCAAAATTTATAATATGGTGGCAAAATTGAAGGTTAATACCCTCACCGCCCGCTTCTGTTGCGATAAGAACATCCGCATGGTTTTTAAACAGCTCTTTCATCCAATCCTTTTTGCCGCGTTTGAATCCGCCTCTAAATGGGACAGACTTAATCCCATGCTGTTTTAAAAACCACTGCAGATAAAGCTGAGTTGCACGGTATTCCGTAAAGATAATCACTTTATCATTGATCTCTTTAATTAATTTTAATGCCTGTTCGGCTTTAGAGTTGGTTTGGATCGCCTGAATTTTTTCAATGAGCAGCTGTACTCTTGTCTGCAGGGCTTCACTAGGTTCTTCTTGCTTCTTTAATAGATTCGTTAATGTATAATATACCGCTTCTCGGCTTGAACAGGCTTCTCTTTGCAGGGTGACGACAGAAAAGGCGCTGCCTGCCGTCAATGTATCGTCTGTTCTAAGCTTAGTAACGGCTTCATATAAATCTCTTTCTTCTTTTGTTAAGATGATCGGAACGGTTTCAACGTGGCGTTTGGTCCATTCAATTCCAGTATCATTGCGCCGGTTGCGAATCATCACCTTATTCACTAACTCTTTTAGGTGCTCGTCCCCTTGAAGTGAGCGTGCATCCTGATTATAATTTTCCATAAAATCTGCCAAACTCCCGAGATGGCCAGGTTTCAGCAGCGACACTAAATTAAAAATTTCTTCAATTTTATTTTGAATCGGTGTAGCGGTTAATAATAAACAAAACTTCTTTTTTAATTGTTGTACAAATTCATAGTTTTTCGTTTTATGATTTTTTAATTTATGAGCCTCATCAATAATGATCATGTCATATTGTAAATCTAATATCGTTTCTCTGTGTGGAGAGCGTTTTGCTGTATCAATAGAGGATATCATAACGTCTACCTGATCCCATGCATAGCTTTTTCTGTGGATGATAGCAGGAATAAAGAATTTATTATTCAGTTCCTGAGCCCATTGCGATACGAGTGAAGCGGGAACTAAAATCAGCACCTTTTTGACCAAACCGCGAATCATATATTCCTTTAAAATTAAACCTGCTTCAATTGTTTTTCCTAAACCTACCTCGTCTGCCAGGATAGCTTTTCCGTTCATTTCCTCAACTACTTGCCTGGCTACTTCAAGCTGATGCGGAAGGGGAGTGAGGTTTGGCAAAAACCTAGGTGCCTGAAGACCTTCGAAGCTCGGGATCGAATTATGATGTTCCGCTTCTAGAGCAAGTTTTAACATATCCCAGCTTCCCCAAGGGCCATCATCCTCTAATTTTTTTAAAAATTCCTCTTGCCACTCTTGATTGCAAACGAGCTTCCAATCCATAAACACTGTTCCTCCTCAAAAATGATTGCTTCCGATGCCTTTAGATGGTAGGATTGTAATAGCTTCAGAAAGTTCTTTGAATCTTAAATGTCTTTTTGAGTACAACATTTATTAGTATGTCCAAAAAGGCAATTTTTAATAGTAGCGAATGACAGCAAGGGGAGAGACTGCAGGTAGTCCTTGTACTCGATTGTGGCGCCGAAGGAGCAAGCGGTGTAAAACCGTGAATCTCTCAGGCAAAAAGACTCTTGCTCGACGCAGCTCTGGAGAGAGTCTAAAAGGGCTGATTCCATCTAAAGTTTTCTGATTTTTGGAACAGCCGCTTCCTTAGACCACCAAAGGGGAAAGCCACAAGTAAGAAAAAACTTGCGGTAAACTTTCAGGTTCCAGGACAGAGCCCTCTCATTTACGGATGAGGTGGCTCTTTTTTTCTTGCAAAAAATATTCAGGGAATGACCAAAGTCGCATTAAACTTGCCTTTGGTCAAATTGAAATATACGTATTCTTTGCAAAACAAAAGAGCCAATTCGATTCAGGAGCTTTAATCCTTTTATATTGAAAAATTAGGTTAAGATGGGAGGAACTAGAGTGACGTTAAAGCGCACACCCCTGTTTGAGTCGTACGGTGGAGCCAAGACTATTGATTTTGGCGGATGGGAACTTCCTGTCCAATTCTCTAGTATAAAGGAAGAGCATGAGGCAGTTCGAACAAAAGCCGGTTTATTTGATGTATCCCATATGGGAGAAATTACAGTAAAAGGTCCTGATAGTCTATCATTCTTACAAAAGCTTCTCACAAATGATATTTCAAAGCTTCAGCCAAATGGAGCACAATATAACCTTATGTGCTACGAAAATGGTGGAACGGTCGATGATCTTTTAGTTTATATGATCGCAGAAAATGATTATTTGCTGGTTGTCAACGCCTCAAATATTGAAAAGGATTTTGACTGGATTAACTCGCAAAAAACGGGAAATGTTGAAATCGAAAATATCTCAAACCAAATAGCTCAGCTGGCTCTTCAAGGTCCAAAAAGCCAGGATATTCTTCAAACACTAGTGAAAGATATTGATTTAACAGAGATTAAATTCTTTAAATTTAAAAAGGATGTTCTGGTTGCGGGTGTTTCTGCGTTTGTATCCCGAACAGGCTATACGGGTGAAGACGGATTTGAAATCTACTGCAATGCAGACGATGCTGCTCATCTTTGGAGTCAAATCCTAGAGGCAGGAAAGCCGTTTGGACTGCTGCCTTGCGGATTAGGAGCAAGGGATACCCTTCGATTCGAAGCGAACCTTCCACTCTATGGACAAGAACTAACAAAAGATATTACACCAATTGAGGCAGGACTCGGGTTTGCCGTGAAGGTCCAAAAGGAAATGGACTTTAATGGGAAAGAAGTACTAAAAAAACAAAAAGAAGAGGGACCTGTCCGTAAACTAGCAGGAATCGAAATGATCGAACGGGGAATTCCACGCCATGGATATCCTGTCTGGAACGGTCATGATGAGATGATAGGAGAAGTAACTACTGGAACTCAGCTGCCAACTTCAAAGAGAAATGTTGGAGTTGCTCTCGTTAATTTCGAAAATCTACAGTTAGATGAAGAACTATTTATTGAAATTCGCGGAAAAAAAGTAAAAGCAAAAGTTGTCCCATTACCATTTTATAAAAGACCTAAGAATTAAAAGGGGTGCTTAAAACAATGAAACATCGCTATTTACCGATGACGGAACAAGACCAAAAGGATATGTTAGCGGCAATTGGTGTCGATTCTGTTGAGGAGTTATTCGAAGACATTCCTGAAAAGGTTCGGTTTAATCGTGAATACAATATTAAAAAAGCAACGAAAGAGCCAGTATTAACGAAAGAACTTTCTCAATTAGCCAATAAAAATGCAAATTTAAAGGAATATGCATCGTTTCTCGGTGCCGGTGTATATGACCACTATATTCCTTCTATCGTTGATCACGTTATTTCTCGTTCAGAATTTTATACAGCCTACACCCCATACCAGCCTGAGATCTCTCAAGGTGAACTTCAAGCTATCTTTGAATTTCAAACGATGATTTGTGAATTAACCGGTATGGATGTTGCTAACTCATCTATGTATGATGGCGGAACCGCATTAGCGGAAGCAGCTATGTTAAGTGCCGGACATACACGCAGAAAGAAAGTACTGGTTTCAAGAGCTGTCCATCCTGAATCAAAAGAGGTTCTCAGCACTTATGCAAAGGGCCAATATCTTGAGGTGGAAGAGATTCCAGTCAAGGATGGAATAACTGATATAGAAGCTTTAAAAGGCATGGTGAATGAAGAAGTAGCTGCTGTTATCGTACAGTATCCAAACTTCTTCGGAAGAATTGAAGCGCTTCAAGAAATAGCTGATGTAACCCATGAACACAAGGCATTATTTGTTGTCTCAAGTAATCCTTTAGCACTTGGGGCTCTCACTCCTCCAGGAAAATTTGACGCTGACATTGTAGTTGGCGATGTTCAACCGTTTGGCATTCCAAGTAACTTTGGCGGCCCGCACTGCGGTTACTTTGCAGTTACCAATAAATTAATGAGAAAAGTACCTGGCCGATTAGTAGGACAAACCGTTGATGAAGACGGTAAAAGAGGGTTTGTTCTTACGCTTCAGGCTCGCGAACAGCATATCCGCCGTGACAAAGCGACCTCAAATATTTGTTCCAACCAGGCACTTAATGCGCTGGCATCTTCTGTCGCAATGACAGCCCTTGGCAAGAAAGGCGTCAAAGAGATGGCATGGGCTAATATTCAAAAAGCTCACTACGCCAAACAGCAGCTTAAGGCTAATGGTGTAAACGTTATTTGGAACGGACCAAGCTTTAATGAATTTGTTGTTGAATTACCAATCCCGGTAAAAGAAGCAAATCAAAAGCTTCTAGAAAAAGGGATCATTGGCGGCTATGACTTAGGCAGAGATTATAGTGAAACAGATCGCTGCATGCTAGTTGCCGTCACCGAAAATCGCACAAAAGAGGAAATTGATGCATTTGCTAAAGAACTGGGGGTAATTCATCATGGCTAATCAAGAGTTGAAATTAATTTTTGAACAATCAAAGCCCGGTCGAATCGGTTATAGTTTACCTGAGTTAGATGTACCCGCAGTCAAGGTAGAAGATCTGATCCCTGAAAGCTATATCCGTAAAGATGAGCCCAATCTTCCTGAAGTTGCTGAACTTGATATTATGAGACATTATACTGCTCTTTCCAAACGGAATCATGGCGTAGATTCAGGTTTCTATCCGCTTGGATCTTGTACGATGAAATATAATCCGAAAGTGAATGAAGATGTCGCACGATACGCCGGTTTTGCTCACATACACCCGCTTCAGGATGAAGAAATGGTTCAAGGTGCAATGGAACTTATGTATGACCTTCAGGAGCATTTGAAGGAAATCACGGGTATGGACGAGGTAACGCTTCAGCCTGCTGCAGGTGCACACGGTGAGTGGACTGGGCTAATGATGATCCGTGCCTTCCATGAGGCTAATGGCGATGCGAAACGTACCAAAGTAATTGTTCCGGATTCTGCACACGGAACAAACCCAGCTTCAGCTACTGTGGCAGGACTAGAAACGATAACAGTAAAATCAAATGAAGAAGGTCTTGTGGATCTAGATGACTTAAGAAGAGTGGTCGGGGATGATACAGCAGCACTTATGCTGACAAATCCGAATACACTTGGACTCTTTGAGAAAAATATTTTGGAAATGGCGGAAATTGTTCATAGTGCCGGCGGAAAGCTTTACTATGATGGTGCAAACCTGAATGCTGTTTTATCAAAAGCACGCCCTGGGGATATGGGATTTGACGTCGTTCACTTAAACTTGCACAAAACCTTTACAGGACCGCATGGCGGTGGCGGACCTGGTTCTGGACCAGTTGGAGTAAAAGCTGATCTTATTCCATTTTTACCAAAACCAATACTCGTGAAAAAAGATGAACAATATGTATTTGATTACGATCGCCCACAATCCATCGGCCGCGTAAAACCGTTCTACGGCAACTTTGGTATAAATGTACGCGCCTATACGTACATTCGGACAATGGGTCCTGACGGATTAAAAGCCGTTACGGAAAATGCGGTTATAAATGCTAACTACATGATGAGAAGATTAGCCCCATATTTTGACCTGCCATACGACAAACACTGTAAGCATGAGTTTGTATTAAGCGGTAAGCGTCAGAAGAAACTGGGTGTACGTACACTTGATATTGCCAAAAGGTTGCTGGATTTCGGATATCATCCGCCTACCATCTACTTCCCGCTAAATGTAGAAGAGTGTATGATGTTTGAACCGACCGAAACAGAGTCTAAAGAAACACTAGATGCTTTTATTGATGTAATGATTCAAATTGCAAAAGAAGCAGAAGAAACGCCAGAGGTGGTTCAAGAAGCGCCTCATACAACGGTTATTAAACGACTTGACGAAACATTAGCTGCCAGAAAGCCAGTATTGCGTTACACAGTGGAGTAGTTTAAAAAGCACACCTTGTTCCTTTTGGAAAAGGTGTGCTCTTTTCATTGTTAGGAAAATATAAAATTCCCTGCTTGTGAAAATTGTTCTATAATTTGTACGTATATTTTGTTACAGGGTAAAAAATGGGTAACAATAGACAAAAATTTGGAGTGATAAATAAATCTTAAAGAATCGAATCATTAAGGATACCCTCTAAATTACTTTGTTTCCCGACCGATTATTTTGATGGCCGCCCAAATATTGTGGTGGCCGCCCAATTATCGAGATTGCCGCCCAAATATTGTTGGGGTCGCCCAATTATAAAATTTCCTGCCCAATTAAACGGGAGAAGTGCCCAAATACTAGGGGTGAGCGCCCAATAAACTGCGGAACTCGCCCAAATAAGTCACGGACCCGCCCAATAATTGTGATTCACGCCCATTACTTAATGATCAAGCCGAAATTTTCAGGCTTCAGGCTAAGAGGTACCGCTCTAAAATCTAAATTTTTGCTCAAAACCCTGGTTTCCTGCTCCAATCTCCCTGATCTCCGCTCCTAAAAGCAGGAAATCCGCTCCTTTACTCCGGGCTCGTGCTCCAAAAAACGAAAAAGACGCTCCAAAACCCTGATTTGTGCTCAAAAATGTAAATTTCCGCTTCAACCTTATTACTTTCGCTCCAAAAATCCTCTCCATCCAGGGTCCCGAAACACAAAAAAGAGTCCAGCCTTCCATGAGCTGAACTCTTTGTACATTACATTTTATTTTTTATCAACCATTGTATTTCTTGTTTTTATCGATTTCTTTTACTAATCTTATGGTCCATAACACACTTGATTATAATCTGGAAGAATATCAAACGGAGCAGGTGATAATTTTCCAAAGTAAAATGAACTGGCTTTCCCTGAAGCGGGATTGATCCACCATGGATCATAGGCACTGCAAAGCTTATATACGGCTTCCCCATAACAGGAAGGAGAAGTTGGAATCGGCCAGTATCCGCAACCTTTGCCATGTGGTTCAAAAGAACCGTTATATCCGCAAATAGCTCCATTCCATCCAGTCGAAGTAAGTTTAATCGCTTTTGTCATATGATTTAATTCTTTTAAGTACTCACCAAGAATTTGAAAGGATAGTTTTACAGCCCCATTTGCACTCCATATATTTGGCCCTTTTCCAATTAAATCAGTTAATTTGTATACAGTACCATGATGGCAGTTAAACGCATCTATATGGTCTTGCTGTATTTGGACAATCCCATAAGAAGTTTGCTGGCGGTTAACGGCACTAGAGTCACCATTGCTTTCAACAGATGCAATCGCTAAAAAGACAACAGGATTTATTCCATAGTATTCCCCAGCTTCATTGGCTTGATTGAGCCACCTCTGTATTCTTTCGCTTGTTACGTTATACACAACACGATATCCATATTGTTCACAATCACAAGGTCCGCAGGATTGTAAACTTGCCATATTTACAGCTCCTAACCACATTTTTAAGATCAGTCACACATAAACCTATCTACTATAAAGTATTTCTATAAAGATAAATTGATAAGTTCATAAACCTATGATCTTTAAAATTGATTAGACTGACTAGTAGTTTATATGCCTCCAGATGGCTAGCCCTATAAATGCCTAAGAAATCTTTCCGGTGATTCTAAAAATTGTTTGGTCAGCTGCACATGCTCTATTTCTTCATACTCTCTTTCTATCATTTGATCGTCCTCTAAAGAATAAATGGTTGCACCTGGAATCGCCATTAAAATCGGCGAATGAGTCGAAATCATAAACTGACTTCCTTCTCCTACACTATCTATGATCATTTTTATCAATGCAATTTGTTTAATTGGGGATAGGGGAGCTTCAGGTTCATCTAATATATAGAGGCCACTAGGATGGATCTGGGAGTAAAAAAAATCTAGAAATTTTTCTCCGTGAGAGCGAACATCTAAACCGTCTCCATACCTTGCGCGAAGATCATGAAGAGTGCGAGTATGGGGAAGGGATGCCAGACTTTTTGCATAGGCGGACCGTCCCTTATAGTCGATTTCAATTTGCTTTAACTCATTCTCTGCATCTTCAATCATAGAACGAACACGACGTGAAAAGGAGATAAAGTCTTCAGCCCGCAAAAAAAATCCTCGGTTTGTTATTGTTTTATAAGTCGGACGAATGGCTTTGGCCAATTCTTGACCGGATCTCATGTCTTGATGGTCTGCTAGATCTTGAGCACCAATCAGGTTTCGATTCGTTATACAGGCCAGTCCCTGTAGTAAAGTTGACTTTCCTGTCCCATTTTCACCGACAAATAGGGTGACAGGTTTCGTAAAGGTGAGAGTTTGTAATTTTGCAAAAATAGGAAGGGAAAACGGATATCGTGTTATATCGTTTGGTTTATAGTGGATCGAAGTTAAGAACAATTGAAAAAAGCCCTCCTTTGTATATAAAAAACCTTCAGGATTGCTCTGAAGGTTTACTAGGTAGTTGTATGAGTTACTAGTTTTTAGTTTTAATTTTGCCTGTCCATTTTTTAAAGCCGCCTTGTAAATGATAAAGGTTACGATACCCTTTCCGATAGAGCATTCTCGCTGCCCGGCCGCTGCGGACTCCACTTTGGCAATAAAGATAAACGGGTTTATCTGGACGAACCTCTTTCATTCGCATTTTCAGCTGAGACAGCGGAATATTTCTCGCTCCTAGAATGTGACCGCCGTCAAATTCATTAGGTTCGCGAACATCGATCAGCTGTGCTTTGCGATAACCAGAAATAAAGTCATCCTGTGTAAGGGTCTTAACGATTTTTTTCTGCGTGAAATAATTATAAAGTATATAAGTAATAATTGCTCCGAGTACGATGAGTAATCCAATCATGTAAAGTCCCCCTTTTACCTCTCTAAGAAAAAACTCACTAAAAACTATTATATAGCGGCATAGGAAAAAGAGCAAAAAGAATAATTATAAATTTCCTCAAATAATGCATAAACACTTTCGACAAATTTCCCGATATATATAAAGTAAACTTTTACAAGAGAATGTTTCATTTCGGTGAACTTCACTTTTTAAAATTAATGCTGGTTGTAACAGGAACGTATGTTCTGTTATAATAGAAGAACAGTTAGAAAAAGCAAGGAAATCATCACCTTTAACGGGAATTGGATGGACTTTCCAAATGTGAGAACAAGAAAAATTTTACTTGCAACCACAAAAAAAATTAATATCTGCAGAAAATCTATTTTAATCTCTATCAATCTCTTTTTTTCTTCGTTTCTAACCCTTTTTTTCGTTTGACAAATCTGCTGAAATATGAATTAATCACAATATATAGTATGTTTTTAAAAATTAACATACTATATATTGAATTTTGTTCCTCTGCTATGCTATGGTAGAAAGGAACTTAACTTAATAGTTTTATTAGAGAGGGTGCAGAGTATGCTTGCGACCGAGAGCACAAAACACATTAATATTGAAAGACTGAATAAGGATATAGCGATATTTCCTGCAGTCCACCCCATTACACCAGAGATGCACACAACCCATAAAGGGGTATCCAGACTTGTTATGCTAGATCGTTATTCCTTTAAGGACACCGAGAAAATAACTCTCACTGAGGGAGATTTTGTTGTTCTGACGATTAAAGAAGATCCGAAATTTCCTGCTCGTGGGTTAGGCTACATAGAGAAGATTGACTGGGAAGCAAAGAAAGCTACTGTTTTTGTCGAAGAGGAGTACCGCGGGGTTCTTGAAAAAGAGGAAGAAATGAAAACCGGTTTAATCTTACGTTCTTTAGATGTAATTGAAAAGCCGCTTGAAATTTTCTATGAACAAATTGCGAAAAGAGTAGCAAAAGGATTATCAGAAGTTGAAACAACAGAAGAAAAGCAACAAGAATGGTTTGATAAATTTTATGCAGAGCTTTCTGCGAAAAACTTTATACCGGCTGGACGTGTCCTCTATGGAGCAGGTTCAGGAACAGAGGTTACTTATTTTAACTGCTACGTGATGCCTTTTGTTCCAGATTCAAGAGAAGGAATTTCTGAGCACCGGAAGCAAGTGATGGAAATCATGAGCCGCGGCGGCGGAGTTGGAACGAACGGTTCGACATTAAGACCGCGTAACACGCTTGCTAAAGGCGTAAATGGGAAATCGTCTGGATCGGTATCATGGCTGGATGATATTGCGAAGCTGACGCATTTAGTTGAACAGGGCGGAAGTCGCAGAGGGGCCCAAATGATTATGATGTCGGTGTGGCATCCAGATATTATCGAATTTATTATCTCGAAAATGCAAAATCCTCGGATTTTACGATTCCTCATCGAAAATACAAAAGACGAGCAAATACGAAAAGCGGCAGAGGATAAATTAAAATTTACCCCATTTACCGAACAAGAAAAAAATATGTATCAGGGTATTATCAACTATAAAAATATTCCCGGTTATGGAGGATTCGGTGAAGCGATTATTCGGGATGCAGAGGAAAAGCTAAGAATCGGAGGAACTTACTCTGTTCATAATCCTGAGTTTTTAACTGGAGCTAATATTTCGGTTTGTTTAACAAACGAATTTATGGAAGCTGTTGAAAATAATGATCTGTTTGCCCTGCAATTCCCTGATGTAGAATCCTATACACCTGAAGAAATGAAACTCTACAATGAAGAATGGCACGAGGTCGGGGACGTCAGAGAATGGTCAAGAAAAGGACACAAGGTCCGCACTTATCGTAAAATTCGAGCACAAGAACTGTGGAACCTGATTAATATTTGTGCCACGTATTCAGCTGAACCCGGTATCTTCTTTATTGATAATGCAAACGAGATGACCAATGCAAAAGCTTACGGTCAGCAGGTTGTAGCGACCAATCCGTGTGGTGAACAGCCACTTGCACCATATTCTGTGTGTAATTTAGCTGCTGTGAATTTAGCTGAAATGGCAAATAAAGAGACCAAAACGGTTGACATTGAAAAGTTAAAGAAAACAGTTGAAATTGGCACCAGAATGCAAGATAACGTAATTGACGCAACTCCATATTTCTTAGAGGCTAATAAAAAACAAGCCCTAGGAGAACGGCGGGTTGGGCTTGGAGTAATGGGTCTGCATGACTTGTTGATTTACTGTGAAAAAGAATATGGGTCTGAAGAAGGCAATAAACTCATCGATGAAGTGTTCAAAACAATTGCAGAAACAGCTTACCGGACTTCAATTGAAATCGCGAAAGAAAAAGGAAGCTTCCCATACTTGGCTGGTCAGACAGAAGCTGACACGAATCGTTTAAGAGATGCCTTTACTGCTACAGGTTTCATGAAAAAAATGCCTGATGATATTAAAGAAAACATCAAAAAATATGGAATTCGAAATTCACATTTATTAACTGTTGCACCAACAGGAAGCACAGGTACGATGGTCGGTGTTTCTACTGGACTCGAACCATATTTCTCCTTCTCTTATTATAGAAGCGGACGTTTAGGTAAATTTATTGAGGTTAAAGCTGATATTGTTCAAGAATATTTAGATGCTCATCCAGAGGCAGATCCAAATAATCTTCCAAACTGGTTTGTTTCTGCGATGGAGCTTTCTCCAGAAGCTCATGCAGATGTTCAATGTATTATCCAAAAATGGATTGACAGTTCGATTAGTAAAACGGTTAATGCACCAAGAGGATATAGCGTCGAGCAAGTGAAAAAAGTTTATGAACGCCTCTATAAAGGCGGAGCAAAAGGCGGTACAGTTTACGTTGATGGTAGCCGTGATGCTCAAGTATTAACATTAAAAGCCGAAGAAAATAGCTTTGAAGAACAGCTCGAGCTTCTTGAAGAAGAACCTAAAAAAGTAGTACTTGTAGATACTATTCAGGATCTTCGTGCCACGAGTGTGACATTCGGATCCGAAATTGGAGATACCTGTCCAGTTTGCCGCAAGGGTACGGTCGAAGAAATCGGCGGATGCAATACTTGTACAAACTGTAATGCCCAATTGAAATGCGGTCTATAAGACTAAGTGAAGTCGTCCTTTTAAAAAGGGCGGCTTTTTTATTGCCAAAAAATATGGAATAAATCCATACTCTCCCCATTAAACATGTAGCATGGCGGACTTTGGGGAGGGAAGCATTTGTATATAGATGGTGTGTTTTCCGGAGGGGGCATTAAAGGTTTCGCACTAGTTGGTGCCTACGAAGCAATTGAGGAAAAAGGGCTAAAATTTCAAAGACTGGCTGCCACTAGTGCAGGGTCTATTGTCGCGGGATTAATTGCAGCTGGTTATTCCAGTAAAGAGATATATGGTCTTGTTGATGAACTAGACGTCAAAAAAATATTGGATGAACGACCTTTATGGCTTCCCATCCCATTCGCAAAATGGCTTTTGCTCTATTGGAGATTGGGTTTATATAAAGGCCATTATTTAGAAAAATGGCTGGGTGAAAAACTGGCCGCAAAGGGGATTAAAAAGTTTAAAGACTTGCCTCCTGACAGTTTCAGAGTGATTGCCTCGGACCTTACAAACGGTAAAATGATGATTCTTCCTAATGACCTAGAAAAATATGGAATTCCGTGGTGGTCGTTTTCTGTAGCGAAAGCGATTCGAATGAGCTGCTCGATTCCTTATTTTTTTGAACCTGTCCGGCTTCCTACAGCAAATGGTACCGTAATAGTTGTAGATGGCGGTGTTCTCAGTAATTTTCCAATGTGGTTATTTGATCAGGAAAATGTCATAAAGGAAAGACCTGTTTTAGGTATTAAGCTAAGTTCAGATTTTCAAGAACATGAAAAGCATGTAATTACTAATGCCATTCACCTTTTCGGAGCATTATTCGAGACGATGAAGGATGCTCATGATGCAAGGTATATATCAAGGAAACACGAAAAGAATATTATTTTTATTCCAACACAAAATGTTATTCCGATTGAGTTTGAACTGACTGATGAAAAAAAGGAAGCTCTCATCCAATTAGGGAAAGAAAGAGCACAAGCCTTTTTAAGACAATGGAGTTATTAAGGAATTTTCTCGTTAGCAGTACCTTCATTACTTATGATTATGAGTGGCTAAAAAAAAAGTCAAACCCTGTCATACCTATTGAAGTAATAGGAATGACAGGGTCTGACTTATTTGAGAAAGTATTCATTTAAAGGGAAGCCTTATCCTTCTTTTTCCCTTTTTTCCCTTCAATGACTGTTAAGTGAGGTGCCGATCTTTTTTTCGAATGGATTGCTTTTTTAATGCTTGGTTTAGAGATCGAACGATTTATAGGATTGTTTTTTTGTTCTGCCCGCATTTTAAGACGTTTTTTGGAATACTTGGCAGCCTTTACAAAAGCTTTGTGCTCTTTTCTGTTATGGACTGCAGTCCCTCTGAACCTTGTAAACAAAAATATGATAATGGCAGCAAATACCCCGATGAATATTAGGTTTTTGATAAATGCAGCAGGGTCCGTCCATAAATAATTTCCTAATCCTAAAATAGCTAAGGCGATCACAATATAAAACAACCAATATTTCAATCGATTCAAAACAGACACCTCCTTGTCAAGCTTAACAGGCATTTTCCTATATAATCCCGGCAACAAACCTTTGACAAATTGCAATATTTTTCAAATGTCAGGAAATTTCTTCACCAATCGTGTGTTTTCTTTATCCATTTTAAACTAAAAAACATTCTTTTATGCAATTTTTATGTATTCTAATCTTTTTTTACATATTTCCCGAACTCCTTCCCTTTCCATTCTACAAAGGATAGAGTGATTCCTCTATATTTAACGCAAAAAACCAGATGTGTTAATGTTTTTAGCGGATTGGACATACTAAGAGCGGAGGTGTTGGTATGTCAGAAGAAAAAGGAGAAAATTCAAAAGAAAGTAAAGATCTTGAGCAAAATAAGAAAGAAGAACAATTATCATTAGTTGCTTTATCGGTTATCATTGGCCTTTGCGGAGGCTTTTTGTGGAGCTTAATTGGTTATATTGCGTATTTATTTTCTTTTACAGAGGTAAGCCCGCGAGCAGTATTAGAACCGATTGCTGTTGGAGATTGGCAAAATACGTGGTTAGGACTTGTGATTTCCTTCGTAATATTATCCGTTCTTTCCGCAGGAACGGCTTTACTGTATTATGTTGCATTTAAAAGATTTAAAGGAATGTGGCCGGGAATGGTCTATGGACTGCTTTTGTTTGGTATAATTTTCTTCATCTTAAATCCGTTATTTCCGAGTATTGAACCAATTAGAGAAATAGATGGATACACATGGGTAACCTCCGCTTGCTTGTACATCCTTTATGGTGTATTTATTGGTTACTCTATATCCTATGAAGCTCATGAGTTAAGGGTGAAGGAAAAGCAGGAAGTTTCCCAATAAATCAAGATGTTACCAATTAATAAAGTGTGTTAGAATGTTCTTAATTGAACATTCTTTTTTTATATAGGAGCTTTTTTATGAAACGAATTGTTGTATTAAATGGACCTAATTTAAACCTGCTAGGAAATCGAGAAGTATCGGTATATGGTACTGATTCCCTTAAGGATATGGAAAATAGTCTGCAAAAGTTAGCTCATACTAAAAACATTTCGGTAGACTTTTTTCAATCTAATCATGAGGGTGACATTATCGATTGGCTGCATGAAAGCAATAAGGAGGATACACTTGGCATTATCCTTAACCCAGGTGCCTTTACACACTACAGTTATGCGATTCGTGATGCCGTTGCTGCCATTCAGCCCCCTGTTGTTGAAGTACATATCTCGAATGTTCATGCCAGAGAAAGCTTCAGGCACCAGTCCGTCATTGCTCCAGTGTGTAAAGGACAAATTCTCGGATTCGGTCTGAAAGGATACGATCTCGCTTTTCAGTCATTTTTTTAATAGGGAGAGGAAAAAGGTATGGAAAAGATTAAAAAATTTCAGTCTAGTTTTGCTGAGCATGGAATTGACGGCATGTTAATAACAAGTGCCTATAATCGGCGCTATCTTTCTAATTTTACAGGATCAGCCGGGGCGGTTCTCATCTCAAATGAAAAAGCTTTATTTATCACGGATTTCCGTTATGTAGAGCAAGCGGGAAATCAAGCTGCAGGCTTCGAAGTAGTCAAACATTCCGGATCTATTTTTGCAGAAGCCGGGGAGCAGGCTAAAAAACTAGGGATTCAAAAGCTTGGTTTTGAAGAACAGCATGTTACCTATTCAGAGTATAAACTCCTGCAGGCAAGTGTTGAATGTGCACTTATTCCGGTTTCCAATGCAGTTGAAAACTTGCGCTTGATTAAGTCTGATGCAGAGATTAAGATATTAAAGGATGCAGCAGATATTGCTGATGCGGCTTTCAAATACATAATCGATGTGATAAAGCCTGGTAAGACAGAATTAGAAATTTCTAATGAGCTGGAATTTTTCATGAGAAAATGTGGAGCAGCTGCATCTTCATTTGATATTATTGTGGCTAGTGGGTCTCGTTCAGCATTGCCGCATGGTGTTGCAAGCGAAAAAGTAATTGAAAAAGGTGATTTTGTAACATTGGATTATGGCGCCTTATACAAGGGCTATGTTTCAGATATTACACGAACTGTCGCTGTTGGAGAACCATCTACTGAATTAAAGGAAATCTATGAGATCGTACTAGAGGCACAGTTAAAATCTATGGATGGAATTAAGCCGGGAATGACTGGTAAGCAGGCGGATGCAATTGCAAGAGACTATATCTCTGAGAAGGGTTATGGCGAGTATTTTGGTCATTCCCTTGGACACGGGATTGGTTTAGAAGTGCATGAAGGTCCATCTTTATCCTTCCGTTCAGAAACAGTTCTAAAACCTGGAATGGTCGTAACGGTTGAACCGGGCATATATCTTCCAGGAAAAGGCGGAGTTCGTATTGAAGATGATACAGTAATTACCGAAAACGGTAATGAGACCTTAACACATTCAACCAAGGATTTATTGATCCTATAGTTTAAATAATGGAGGAAACAAAATGATTTCAGTAAATGACTTTAAAACTGGTTTAACAATCGAAGTAGACGGCGGGATTTGGCAGGTTATTGATTTCCAGCATGTGAAGCCTGGAAAAGGAGCCGCTTTTGTTCGTTCCAAGCTTCGTAATTTACGGACAGGAGCGATACAGGAAAAAACATTCCGTGCTGGTGAGAAAGTAAGTAAAGCCCATATTGAAAATAGAAAAATGCAATATCTCTATGCGAATAGTGATCAGCATGTTTTTATGGATACAAACACGTATGAGCAAATTGAACTATCTTCTAACCAAATTGAGTACGAATTAAAATTCCTCAAAGAAAACATGGAAGTAGCCATCATGATGTTTCAAGGTGAAACATTAGGTGTTGAATTGCCAAACACGGTTGAATTAGAAGTAGTGGAAACTGAACCAGGCATAAAAGGTGACACAGCTTCTGGAGGTTCAAAGCCAGCTACCCTTGAAACAGGTGTGGTTGTTCAAGTGCCATTCTTTGTTAACCAAGGTGACAGAATTATTGTTAATACGACAGAAGGTACTTACGTTTCTCGCGCATAAGCCTTCATGAAGAGTCCTTAATAGGGCTCTTTTTTTTGTTCAAATTCTATTTTCTACTACTTTCATTTTTTGTGAGCATTCATAGAATTGCTAGTCATAAAGTGGCCAAGCAGGCATACATTGAAAGTAACGAAAGGCTCTAGGTAAAGGAGGAATAGACTTGGAACCGATCTTAGCCTGTTTGCCTAGAAATATTCAAGAGCCAATCATGCGTATTTCGAAAAGTGTGTTAGAAGAGATGGAAGAAATTCGAATTAGGGTAGGTCGTCCAATCGAGATATCGGTGCAAGGGAAAGCCAGCTTTCTTCCCTATCAAACCACGATGGAAGATGCCCTTCATTTTTTAGACAAGCTCAGTCACTTTTCCATGTATACCTTAGAAGAGGAACTGAAGCGCGGCTATATCACAATCGAAGGCGGACATAGGGTAGGACTAGCCGGGAAAGTTATTTTAGAAAATGGACAAGTCAAAGCAATACGCGACGTAGCTTCCTTTAATATACGGATCGCAAAAGAGAATATCGGGATTGCAGACAGATGGGTCCCGTATCTTTATAAACGCGGTAAATGGCTGCATACCATGATTATCGGGGCACCGCAATCAGGCAAAACCACTTTGCTTCGGGATTTAGCTCGCTTTATATCGTCCGGTTCTAGTGATGGCTTGATTGAAGCCGCCAAAGTCGGGATTGTGGATGAACGATCTGAAATAGCTGGCTGTATGAATGGAATTCCTCAACTGCAGTTTGGTCCGCGAATTGATGTATTAGATGCATGTCCAAAAGCAGAAGGAATGATGATGATGATCCGTTCGATGAGTCCCCAGGTTCTGATTGTTGATGAAATTGGCAGAACCGAGGATACAATCGCTATTTTGGAAGCTGTAAATGCGGGTATTCAATTAATCATGACAACTCATGGCTCCTCCTATGAGGAGGTATTAAACAGGCCAGCATTGGCCCCGATTATGAAACAAAAAATGATTCAGCGTTTTCTTGTATTAAGCCATACGAAGAAGTCAAGGTCCCTTATTGTCCTAGACGAAAATGGCAGGCAAGTATCAGAGAAAGTGAGTGTGACATAAGTGGTAAAGCTTCTAGGTGCTGTTTTTATTTTGGCCGCGACTACTTGGACAGGCTTTGAGGCATCACGTCATTTGAATGAACGTCCAAGACAATTAAGGCAATTAAAAGTTGCCCTTCAATCGCTTGAGGCAGAGATTATGTATGGACATACTCCTTTACATGAAGCTGCCAGAAAGCTAGCAAAACAGTTATCAAACCCGTTAAATCTGCTGTTTAAAATTTTTGCAGAGAGATTAATTTCAGAAGAAACGACGGTTCGGGATGCCTGGCAGCAAAGTTTAGATGAAATATGGAAATTGACTGCTCTTAAACAAGGTGAATATGAAATTTTAAAACAATTTGGAGAAACCTTGGGCAGACACGACCGATACACACAACAAAAACAAATACTTTTAGCCATTGCTCATTTGGAACGAGAAGAAGCCGATGCAAGAGAACGCCAAAGCAAATACGAAAAAATGGTAAAAAGCTTAGGCTTTTTAACAGGTTTATTATTGATTGTTCTGTTGATATAGATGGGAGGAAACGTAGATGGGGATTGAAGTCGATATCATCTTTAAAATTGCAGGGGTAGGGATCGTTGTTGCCTTTCTCCATACAATACTCGATCAAATGGGCAAGAAAGAATATGCACAATGGGTTACTTTGTTTGGGTTTATTTATATTTTATTTATGGTTGCTTCAATCGTAGATGACCTCTTTGAAAAAATTAAGTCTGTCTTTCTCTTTCAGGGATAAAGGGGGGCTCACATATCGAAATTTTTAAAATTGTGGGGATCGCACTTATATCTACATTTCTAGCCCTGCTCATAAAAGAACAAAAACCAAACTTTGCTTTCCTCTTCATTGTTTTTGTCGGATGCACGCTGTTTCTTTTTCTAGTCGATGAAATCTACAGGATAATTCGCATGATCGAACAAATTGCCGTAAATGCCAATATTAACCTCATTTATGTCGAAACGATTTTAAAAATTATTGGGATTGCTTACATTGCAGAGTTTGCTGCACAAATTTCGAAGGACGCTGGATTAGGTTCGATTGCTTCGAAAATTGAGTTAGCAGGTAAGGTACTGATCCTAGCAATGGCAGTACCGATCCTTACTGTCTTAATTGAAACCATTATTGGGCTGATTCCAGTTTAATTCATAGTCCTTAGGGAAGAGGTGACTAATTTTGAGGGCCAAGCTAATGCTCGTCCTTTTCTTTGTTCTATTTCTAAGCTGTACTTATTTAAGTAATCATGTATTTGCTGCCAGTGAAGAAGAACAAGTTGCACCATTAGAAGCCATTAGTCAATCAGATATAATAGACGAGCAATTGGACACGCTCGGCATTGATAAATTAGTCCAGTATTGGGATGGTTTTGTCGATGAATACGGAGGGTATCTCCCTGAAAGTCAAAAAGGAAGTCTAGTTGACTTTCTTAAAGGAGAAAAGGAATTTTCTCTTGATGCCTGGTTCCATGCCTTTCTTCGCTTCATTTTTCATGAGCTGATTGTAAATGGGAAGCTGTTAGGGACATTGATTCTTTTAACGGTTTTTAGTGTATTTCTGCAGTCCCTGCAAAATGCTTTTGAATCAGGAACAATTAGTAAAGTAGCTTACGCTATTGTTTTTATGGTGTTAATTATTTTCGCTCTGAATAGTTTTCATATTGCTATTGAGTATACAAAAGATACGATTGAGACTATGATTCATTTTACATTATCACTCGTCCCTATATTGTTAGCGTTAATGGCCGCTTCTGGCGGAGTCATTTCAGCTGGTCTGTTTCATCCCTTAATTGTGTTTTTAATGAATACAAGCGGAATATTCATCAATGTAATCGTCCTCCCTCTGCTATTTTTAGCCGCGATTTTAAGTATTGTCAGTACTCTTTCCGATCAGCATAAAGTCACCCAGCTTGCCCAGTTGCTTAGAAATTGGAGCATTGGATTACTAGGAATTTTTATGACTGTTTTTTTAGGGGTTATTTCAGTTCAGGGAGCTGCTACAGCCATCTCTGATGGGATCGCAGTAAGAACCGCCAAATTTCTAACAGGAAATTTCATTCCTGTAGTTGGGAGAATGTTTACCGATGCAGCTGACACGGTGATTAATGCTTCAGTCTTATTAAAAAATACTGTAGGGATTGTGGGTGTTGTCTTATTATTAGTTATTGCAGCATTCCCGGCTATAAAAATATTAATCATAGCATTTATCTATAAATTTGCCGCTGCCTTGCTTCAGCCTTTAGGAGGCGGGCCAGTCATTCAGTGTTTAGACATTATTAGTAAAAGTATGATTTATATTTTTGCTTCATTAGCAATGGTTTCTTTTATGTTCTTTTTAAGTGTCACCATCATGATTGCAGCAGGCAATATTACGTTAATGGTGAGATAGAAGGAGGGGACTATCTATGAGTTTTCTTACACAGTGGATTACCAATATTATTATATTCATTTTACTGGCAATCATAATAGACCTGCTTCTCCCGAATTCTTCTCTGAGAAGGTACACAAAAATGGTCACAGGGCTTTTGTTAATGACTATTATTCTCTCTCCGATCTTTGAACTATTTAATAAAGACTTGGAAGAAATACTAGAAAACATGGACGTGACTGAATATGTAAATGCGGAAGAAATGAAAAATGAAATTGATATGAAGAAAAAAGAAATACAAGCCCTACATAGTGCATATACATTAGAACAAATGGCTGTCCAACTACAAGAAAGTGTGGAGGAGGAGTTGATGACACAGCACAGTTTAGAAATTCAAAATCTAGAAATTGATGCCGAGGAACCAGATGATCCAACTAGTGACCCTATCATACATTCTGTGTTCATTTCGTTAAAAGAGACCGATGACGAAGAGGAGGATGCAATTGAGGCAGTCGAATTAGTTGAAGTAGATACCAGAGAGCCAAACAGTAATGAACCCTCTTCCTCAAAGGATGAAGAAACGATTACAACTCTGCTTTCAGACAGATGGAGCTTGGATCCGGAAGTAATAGAAGTAGAAATTGAAAGGGGGAATGAGGGCTAGATGAATAATGAAAAGGGTCCTCTTACCTGGATTAAAAAGTGGCTGCAGCAAGAGTCCAGCTCTAGTAAGGGTGAAAATAAGAAGCCTTCAAAATACCAGTATTTATTAGTTGTTCTTCTAGCAGGGGTGGCCATTATGCTAGTAGGAAATGTATTTTCAAGCAATCAAGAAGGACAGTCTGCACAAACCTTTTCAGACAAAAATGAATCTGAAGAAGATGTTCCGGCTTTAGGTCCAAAGAAAAGTGAAGACACGATAACAATGAGTGATTTCGAAAGAATGTATGAAACTCAAATCAAAGATGCATTAGATCAAATTGTAGGAGTCAGTGATGCTGCCGTTATGGTGAATGTTGCTTCAACTGCTACTAATGTTTACGAGAAAAATCAAACTACACAGGAACAAACAACTGAAGAAACTGACAGACAAGGCGGGAAACGAATAGTAGAAGATTCTTCTGTTGATGAGCAATTAGTGATACTTCGTGAAGGCGATAAGGAGGTACCGCTCATTTCGCAAACAGAAAAACCTGAAATAACAGGCGTTCTGGTGGTTGCTAAAGGAGCAGAAAATATACAAGTAAAGCAATGGATTATTGAAGCGGTTACGAGAGTGCTAGATGTTCCGATTCACAGGGTGGCCGTTCTGCCTAAAAAATCTAAGGGGGATTAAACATGTTATTAAAAAAACAAACGGTTTGGCTTTTAACAATGCTTAGTTTAGTGGTCGTTCTCTCAATTTATTACATTACTTCACCAGAGCAGACTAATGATGTTGCACAAGAAGAAAATGGTTCAACAAATGAAACAAGCGGACAAATTGATGGGGAAGCAACCGATGAAACCATTATTACGGAAGCTGCTGGTGATGAAGTCTTTGCACAGCTTCGTTACGAATTAGATCTTAAACGCGCACAGCAAATAGAAGAGCTCCAGACTCAAGCTGCTTCTGCCGAACTCTCTGCGGAAGAAGTAAGTGCAGTCAAAGAGGAAATGGATAAACTGGAGGATATTTCTTATAAGGAAGACATATTAAGAACAGAAATTATTGCAATGGGCTTTGAAGATGCTTTAGTTCGTGCAGAAGATGGAAAGGTCCATATCACTGTAAAAGGCAATGAGCCTTCTCCTTCTCTCGCAAATGATATTCTGGTTATGGTGGCAGAACAGCTTGGTCAGGATTTCGAACCAGTTGCGGTTGAGTTCACGCCAGCTGAATAAATATGATTGAAAAACAAAGGGGCTGTCCGATATGTCCCTAAAATTAAGCAAGTGGAGAAAAACGATTCGTTTTTCTCCACTTGCTTTTGTAATTTTCGATTTCTTTCTGAAAGTAGCTAGCGGGTTTTATATGTTTTTTTTTGAGTATCATAGGTTATTGTTAAGTTTGTAGCGCAGTTGATTGGAGCGGAAGGCGCGAGACTCCTGCGGGAGTACGGGGCAGGGGAGACCCCGTAGGCGCTTAAGCGCCGAGGAGGCTCCCCGTACCGTCCGCGGAAAGCGAAGCGCCTGGAGCGGAAATCAACATCCACATTTAACACAGGCTTTTTTTCTTTACTTTTGACGAAAGCGTTATTTATTCCTTGTTAGATAATGAAAGTAACTCATCCAGTGACTGATTTGCTTTTTCGACTAAGTCAAACATATTTTCATTCTCAGAAGTCTGGTTTTCAATGACATGAGAGATGGTTTGTAATGACTCATTAATTTCTTCTAAAACGGCACTTAATTCTGCTACAGTTTCCTCTACCTCGATAGAAGAGCCATGAACGGTAGAAGCCAGTTCTTCATAGCCTTCAAGATGATGTTTTAATGAACCAATCCGCTGTTTTAACAATTTAAACACACTGCCCGCATCAGAAACCGATTGCACACTGCTTTCTAATTGGCGTGCAGTTTCTCCGACTAATTCCTCAGAAGCCACCGTTTCCTCCACGATTGCTGTAAGCGATTTTGATATTTCTTTAGTTGTGGTGTTAGAGGTTTCAGCCAATTTTCGTACCTCTTCTGCCACAACAGCAAAGCCTTTGCCTGCTTCCCCGGCCCGGGCTGCCTCTATGGAAGCATTAAGAGCTAATAAGTTAGTTTGTTCTGCGATTTTTTGAATCGATTTAGCTGATATTTGTACTAATTCAGCTTGCTGACGTAAATGGTTTATATGGGATTCTGCCTTTTTCATGCTCGAAGATGACTGATAAATATTTTCTTCCAATTCGATCATCTTTTTTTCTCCAGCCATTGTTAATTGAACAGACTCCTCAGCTTCCGCATCAAGCTGGGAAGCGTAGGTTTTCATATGTTCGACCTCGTTTGTGGCTTTTTCAATTGACTGAATGATGATCCCGCTTGAATTCGACTGAGTTTGTATTCCGCTTGAAATCTCGGATATAGATAGATTGATTTCTTTTGCAGAGTGAAGAGTCAGCTCGCTTTGCGTCTGGACATTTTTCATCATGTCTAACAATTTTTTTGCAGAAAAGAGTACTTTTTCCTTCACTTTTTGTTCTCTTTCATTTAGAGCAAACGTCTCCTGCTGCAGCTGCGATAGCTGCTTTTGAAAAAGGGAAGATAAAGTGAATTGATAAATTAATAAAATGGAAATAAGACCATATAGAAGATAAATGGTTACGTAATTCTTAAATTCCAAAGGCAGTTCATCGGCATGAGCATATGTAAAAAGGCTGATACACAAGTATCCCACTGAGGCTGAAAACAGTAATAGAGATTTGTTCATATAAATGGCAGCAGTACCCAGCCCAAAAAATAAAAGAAAATAGGCAGTTGCCGAAACACTGTTTTCCATGATGATATACAGCACGACATAAACTAAAATAATCGCGAGATAGGGGATGCTTTTTTCCCATTTTCTTAAGTTATGGAGGCAAGCAATAATTCCGTTGCCGATTCCCCCCCCTATTAAAATGGATAAAATTAAAGCTAAGTCTTTCCCCATTGCAATGTCTACAACGGTTGCAAGGATTACTGACAGCAGAGTTGCCTTAACCACAAGACTATTTTTTCTGCGTAAGTCTTCCTCATAAATGGTTTGTATCGATTGTCCCAATCCAATTCCCCCTAAAATTCCTATCTATGTAAAAATTCGCCGTATTCTGTCGAAACCCTTTTTATGTAAAACTTTTTTCGACTTTTGGCAAGTATAGAATAGTAGGGATTGAACTTTTACTTACTATTATCGTATGATATTAGTAGCTAGTCATAATAATATAGCAAGTATATATGGACAAGGGGTGTAAGTAACCATGTTAAAGGTTCAAGAAATAAGAGAACTTATTAAACTAATTGATCAATCTTCAATCGATGAATTTGAATATGAATTCCAAGGATCTAAATTATTATTAAAAAAACAAGGTCAATATGCAGGAGCTGCTCCAAATGTAAGCGCACCAGCATACATAGAGGTTCAGCCGCAAGCTCAGATTGCTCCTGCACCAGCTGCTCCTGCAGTTAAAGAGCCTCAAGCCGCAACAGAGATGAAAGAACAAGATGTTATCCCGGTTGCAAAAGAAAACTTAGTCGAAATCGTATCGCCAATGGTAGGGACATTCTATCAATCCCCTTCACCTGATGCGGAACCATATGTAAAAGCAGGGTCAAAAGTCTCGTCATCTACAGTTGTTTGTATCGTTGAAGCCATGAAACTATTCAACGAAATTGAAGCAGAGGTGCAAGGCGAAATTGTAGAGATTTTAGTTAAGGATGGCGAACTGGTTGAATACGGACAGCCACTCTTCCGTGTAAAGCCTGAATAAGGAGAGATTTACATGATAAAAAAGGTTTTAATTGCAAATAGAGGAGAAATAGCTGTTCGAATTATTCGGGCATGCAAAGAACTTGAGATTCAAACAGTAGCTGTATTTTCTGAACCTGATCGTGATTCTCTTCATGTTCAATTAGCTGATGAAGCATACTGTATCGGTCCCAAGGCCTCAAAAGACAGTTATTTAAATTTTACAAATATCATGAGCGTGGCGAAAATGACCGGCTGCGAGGCGATTCATCCCGGTTATGGATTCCTTGCCGAAAACGCAGATTTCGCAGAGCTTTGTAAAGAGTGTAACATTATCTTTATTGGTCCAAGTTCCATGGCTATTTCAAAAATGGGAGCAAAGGATGTAGCGAGAGAAACGATGAAAGAGGCTGGTGTTCCAATAGTTCCCGGATCCCAAGGAATTGTTGAGGATATTGCCGAAGCCATTAAAGTAGCAGAAGAAATTGAATATCCGGTTATTATAAAAGCGACAGCAGGCGGAGGCGGAAAAGGGATCCGCGTTGCGCGGAATGAAGAAGAGTTAAGAAAAGGGATGGAAATTACACAGAAAGAGGCGCAAAGTGCATTTGGCAACCCTGGCGTCTATCTTGAAAAATATATTCAGGATTTCCGTCATGTTGAGATCCAGGTTTTAGCCGACCAATTCGGTAATACGGTTCACCTTGGGGAAAGAGACTGTTCCATTCAAAGAAGACTGCAAAAATTAGTTGAAGAGACGCCTTCTCCTGCTTTAAGTGAGACCACACGTCAAAAAATGGGGGAAGCTGCTGTAAAAGCTGCAAAAGCGGTTGATTATACAGGCGCTGGCACGATAGAATTTATATATGACCACCGTGAAGATCGTTTCTATTTTATGGAGATGAACACCCGAATTCAGGTAGAACATCCTGTTACTGAGTTGGTTACAGGGGTTGATCTGATCAAAGAGCAAATTAAAGTTGCTTCTGGAGAACCACTCTCTTTTAAACAGGAAGATGTTACTTTTAATGGCTGGGCGATCGAATGTCGCATCAATGCTGAAAATCCTGAGAAACAGTTCATGCCATCTCCTGGTAAAATAGAAATGTACTTGCCGCCAGGCGGGCTCGGGGTCCGAATTGATTCGGCCGCATATCCTGGCTATCAGATCCCTCCTTATTATGACTCGATGATTGCAAAGCTTATTACATATGGAAAAACCCGTGACGAAGCCGTTAGCAGAATGAAACGGGCATTGAGTGAATTCGTAATAGAGGGGGTTCATACAACAATCCCATTCCATTTAAAGCTGATGGATCATGAGGTATTTAAGAGCGGGGAATTTAATACAAAGTTTCTGGAGAATTACGATGTCATGGGTTCTTCAGAAAAGGGAGGTGCTTAATACATGAGTGAAGAGATGCAAAACTCTTTATCAATGGATAATGGCTATACTGGTTTAGGAAAAGTAGAAATTGCACCTGAAGTAATTGAAGTAATCGCAGGAATTGCAGCCGCAGAGGTAGAAGGCGTCGCGCAAATGAGGGGAACATTTGCTACAGGTGTCGCGGAAAGACTCGGAAGAAAAAGCCATGGTAAGGGAATTAAAGTTGAGCTAGCGGATGAAGGAATTAAAGTAGATGTGTATTGCTTCCTAAACTTTGGTGTATCTATACCTGCAGTTGCCCAGAAAATTCAAGATAATATTCGCCAAGCACTTTTTAATATGACAGCGCTAGAAGTCCAAGAAGTAAACGTTCACATTGTTGGAATTCAATTCGAAAACCCAAAGATAGATCAGGATGTTGAACAAGAAATGTAAAACCAGAGTCTTTTGCTCTGGTTTTCTTTTATGAATGGAGACAAATGCCTGTAAACGACCGAGTTTTCTTTAGCTCTTGACGTATGCTATGATAATGTCTATGTAAAAATAATTTTAATTATTGAGAGGTACGGTATATGAAAAGAAGAACAGCACGGGAAAAAGCATTGCAGGCCCTTTATCAAATTGAAGTAAGTAAAGCAGCGGCAGATGAAGCAATTGAAAATGTATTGGACGGGGACGAACCAGACGATTATTTAACATTTTTAATAAATGGTGTTGTAACTCATCAGTCTGAAATTGATGCTTCAATAGAAAAACACTTGCAAAAATGGCGATTAAGCCGTTTAAGTGTGGTCGACCGTAATTTATTGCGTTTAGCTGCTTTTGAACTTTTACATAGTGAAAGTGTACCTTCTAATGTTGTATTAAACGAAGCCATCGAAATTGCCAAGATTTATGGAGATGATAACTCCAGTAAATTTATCAATGGTGTTTTGTCAAATTTAAAGCAGAATACTGAAGAGGGGGAATCGTGATGACTGCCGAAATTATAAGCGGTAATGAAATTGCGCAGCAGCTGCGGAGTCAATTGTTCACGGAAATAAAAAGCCTGGCTGAAAAAGACATTGTTCCAGGACTAGCCGTTATTTTAGTAGGGAATAATCCTGCATCCAGAACGTACGTTAAAAATAAACAAAAAGCCTGCGAAAAGCTCGGAATTGATTCTCGCTTAATTGTGATGGAAAAGTCAGCGACCGAAGCAGAACTGTTGCAGGTAATAGAAAAATTAAATGCAGATCCCGCGATTGATGGAATATTAGTTCAGCTGCCGCTTCCATCTCATATTGATGAAACGAATGTTATTGAGGCCATTTCTCCATCGAAGGATGTAGACGGTTTCCATCCTATTAATATTGGCAGAATGATGACTGGTCAAGACTGCTTTTTGCCTTGTACTCCATTTGGAATCATAAAAATGCTTGAATCCATTCATTATTCATTGTCAGGGAAACATGTAGTAGTGGTTGGAAGAAGCAATATCGTTGGGAAACCAATGGGGCAGCTGTGCTTAAGCCGAGATGCAACGGTTACCTATTGTCATTCAAAAACCCCTAATCTTAAAGAATTTACGAAACAGGGAGACGTTGTGATCTCAGCGGTAGGGAAAACAGGTTTAATCACTAGGGACCATATAAAAGATGGGGCCGTTGTTATTGATGTCGCTATGAATCGCGATGAGAACGGAAAGCTTTGTGGGGATGTAGTATTCGAAGAAGTTAAAGAAAAAGCTAGCTATATTACCCCTGTGCCAGGCGGGGTAGGACCGATGACGATAACGATGCTGCTTTATAATACAGTCCAATCTGCCAAAGCAAAGATATAAGTGCACCTGCAGTCACCGCTAAATATTATGGGGTGACTGCTTTCTTTATGTTATATATAATGAAGACAAACCATTTTAAGGATGATTGTCACTGACTTAATGGCTTAAAGGAGCTATTTATGGCACAAACAAAGTATTTAACCGTTTCTGCGCTAACTAAATACATAAAACGTAAATTTGATTTTGATCCTTACCTTCAGGATTTTTATCTTAAAGGTGAGATTTCTAATTTAAAAAAACATTCGAGCGGTCATTTATATTTTACCTTAAAGGATGACCAGGCAAGATTGCTCGCAATCATGTTCGCGAGCCAAGCCCGTACCATGCCGTTTACCCCTGAGAATGGAATGAGTGTCTTGGTTCGGGGGGGAATTTCCGTTTATGAAGCAAATGGGCAATATCAAATGTACGTTAAGGAAATGAAGCCGGATGGAGTAGGTTCTCTGTTTTTGGCTTATGAACAATTAAAAGAAAAGCTTGAAAAAGAGGGGTTATTTTCTCAAGCAAGAAAGAAAAAAATTCCGCTTTTTCCTGAAACGGTAGGGGTAGTTACTTCCCCAACCGGAGCAGCTGTTCGAGATATTATCACGACGATTCAGCGTCGTTTCCCAATCGGAAAGGTAATCCTTTTCCCAGCACTTGTACAGGGGGAACAAGCACCTGCCTCAATCGTGGAAGCGATTGAGAAAGCGAAGATTTTTGGAACGATAGATGTTTTAATTGTCGGCAGAGGCGGGGGCTCGATTGAAGAGTTATGGGCCTTTAATGACGAAAAAGTTGCTAGAGCGATTGTTTCATCTCCGATTCCGATTATTTCAGCGGTTGGACATGAAACTGACTTTACGATTAGTGATTTTGTTGCTGATCTTCGGGCACCTACCCCTACCGGAGCAGCTGAATTAGCTGTTCCTCTGCTTGAGGATTTGTATCAGAGAATTGATGAAAGAAAATTAAGGTTATCGAGAGCAATTGGTAATAAGCTGAGGGTTGAACGTATTCATTTAAAAAAATTATCAAATTCTTATGCATTGCGTTCACCTAAAAGACTTTATGTACAAAAGCTCGAAAAAATGGACCGTCTTCACGAAAGCTTAAATCGGGAGATGCGAAGGCTTATCAGAATCAATCAAGACAAACGAATGATTATCCAAAACAGATTATCCCGTTCTGCTCCGATTGAAATAATAAAAAGTAAGCGTATAGAACGGGAAGGATTACAAAAGAATTTGCAAAAAAATATGTTTGTTCGTTTAGAAAAGAAAAAGCAGTCATTTTCAGGTATTCTGCAAACACTGCATGCCTTGAATCCTCTTTCCATTATGGAGAGAGGTTATAGTGTTACGTACAGTGAAAGCGGCAAGATCATAAAAAGCATTCATTCCGCAGAAAAGGGAGAGACCATTAGCGTAACGGTGAAAGATGGAACTTTACTTTGTGAAATTCATGATAAAAAGGAGAATACAGGTCATGAAGAAAGATCATAAATATACTTTTGAAGAAGCGATGCAAGAATTAGAGAAAATAGTGGAGAGACTAGAAGAAGGGGAAGTCCCATTAGAGGAAGCCATTTCTATTTATAAACAAGGGATGGAATTATCAAAGTTTTGCCATGAGAAGCTAAAACAAGCAGAGGAGCAGATGGTTCATATTATGACCGAGGACGGAGAAATAAAACCATTTGCAGTAGAGGAGGAAAATCGTTGAGGAGCCTCGAGTTCGACCAATTTGCATTAACGGCTAAAAACTTGCTTGAAACAGAGCTTACAACGATGGTAGAAGAATTAGATGGTCCTCCTATTTTAAAAGAAGCAATGGAGTACTCCTTACAAGCGGGAGGAAAAAGGATCAGACCATTGTTATTATTTGCGACGATGGATACACTTGGGGCAGATTGGAAGTTGGGAGTGAAAGTTGCTGCAGCCATCGAAATGATCCATACCTACTCTTTAATTCATGACGATTTACCGAGCATGGATGATGATGATCTAAGAAGAGGAAAGCCTACGAATCATAAAGTATTTGGAGAAGCAATTGCAATTTTAGCAGGAGATGCTCTTTTAACCCAGAGCTTTCGGGTCCTTTCCACACTTGATTCAGCCATCTTTACAGATCGTCAGAAGCTCGATATCATCTCCTGCCTTTCCCAATCTGCAGGTGCAGAAGGTATGGTCGGCGGGCAAGTGGCTGATTTACTAGGCGAGGACAAGCAAGTTTCACTAGAAGAGCTTGAATACATCCATACACATAAAACGGGAAAGCTATTGGCTGTCTGCGCAGAGGCAGGATGTATATTGGCAGATGCTAAAAAGGAGATTCGTGATTTATTTCGTAGTTTTTCCCATCATTTAGGTCTTGCTTTCCAGATCAGGGATGATATTTTGGATCAGATTGGCGATGAGAAAATGATTGGCAAGCCTGTAGGCAGTGATGTTTCGAATAAAAAGAGTACTTATCCGGCCTTGCTTACGCTTACAGGGGCAGAAGAAAAACTTTCTTACCATATTCATGCTGCTAAAGCCACTTTACAGAAAATTGGCGGAAAATCACTTTATTTAGATACCATTACGGAACTGATTGCTACAAGAAATTATTAAGATACGATTTTTAATCTCCAGAGATTTTCTGGATATACGTCTATTTCTTGTAGAATATGTATAGAACGATATAATAAAGAAAACAGCCATCTTGTTTAAAAGGATAAATAGCTAAGAGTACATTTCCTTTTGACCATATTTTTTAATATATATACACAAGGTTAAATTTGATGAAAGTGAGTGTTTACATTGGATCTCTTCAATATAAAGGATCCCTCTTTTCTAAAGTCAATGACAACTCCAGAGTTGGAAGCGCTTAGTAAAGAAATCCGAACTTTCCTCATAGAAAATTTATCGAAAACAGGTGGGCATATTGGACCAAACCTGGGAGTTGTCGAGCTGACGATTGCTCTTCATAAATGCTTTGACAGTCCAAAAGATAAATTACTATGGGATGTTGGGCACCAATCGTATGTTCATAAAATATTGACTGGACGTGCCAAAGATTTTGAAACCTTGAGGCAATATAAAGGGCTAAGCGGTTTTCCTAAAAGAGATGAAAGCGATCATGACGTTTGGGAAACAGGACATAGCTCCACTTCGCTTTCTGCTGCGATGGGAATGGCGATTGCCCGTGATTTAAAGAAAGAAAAAAGCTATATTATTCCGATTATTGGAGACGGGGCTCTTACAGGCGGAATGGCGTTAGAGGCACTTAATCATATTGGGGCAGAAAAGAAGAATATGATTGTAATTCTAAATGATAATGAAATGTCGATTGCTCCAAATGTGGGAGCCTTGCACAATGTTTTAGGCAGACTAAGAACGGCAGGAAAATACCAGTGGGTGAAAGATGAATTAGAATATGTACTGAAGAAAATTCCTGCTGTCGGAGGACGTTTAGCCTCTACTGCAGAAAGAATTAAAGATTCTTTAAAATACTTAGTCGTTTCTGGGATTTTTTTCGAGGAATTAGGATTTACGTATTTAGGTCCGATAGACGGTCATTCATATCATGATTTATTTGAAAATATTCAATACGCAAAAAAAACAGAAGGCCCTGTTTTATTACATGTTATTACGAAAAAAGGAAAAGGATATCAGCCAGCTGAAACAGACAAAGTTGGGACATGGCATGGTACCGGACCTTATAAAATCGAAACAGGTGATTTTGTCAAACCAACTGCAATCGGACCTGCATGGAGCAAACTGGTTAGTGAAACGGTAAGAAATCTGGCAAGAGATGATAAACGAATCGTGGCTATTACCCCTGCTATGCCTGTCGGATCCAAGCTAGAAGATTTTGCCAGAGAATTCCCAGACAGGATGTATGATGTTGGGATTGCTGAACAACATGCAGCCACTTTAGCAGCAGGGCTCGCAACTCAGAATATGAAGCCATTTTTAGCGATTTATTCTACGTTCCTGCAACGGGCGTATGACCAGCTTGTTCATGATATTTGCCGCCAAAATTTAAATGTATTTATTGGAGTCGATCGGGCAGGATTGGTCGGAGCAGATGGTGAAACACACCAAGGTGTTTTCGATGTTGCCTTTTTAAGAAATTTACCTAATATGGTCTTAATGATGCCGAAGGATGAAAATGAAGGGCAGCACATGGTCAATACCGCTTTAAAATATAACGACGGTCCGATAGCGATGCGCTTCCCGCGCGGAAATGGCATTGGGGTTGCGCTAGAAAAAGAATTAAAAACGATTCCTATCGGAAGCTGGGAAGTTTTAAGAGAGGGAACGGACGCCTGTATATTAACATTCGGAACTACCATACAAATGGCACTTGATGCAGCGGATATTCTTGCCGATCAGGGAATATCTGTAAAAGTGGTTAATGCCCGATTTATCAAGCCGCTTGATCATGATATGCTGATGGAAATTCTGCCGCAAGAAAGGCCGATTTTAACAATCGAAGAAGCCGTTCTCCAAGGTGGATTTGGAAGTGCAGTCTTAGAATTTGCTCATGAACATGACTTTCATAATGTCAAAATTACCCGAATGGGAATTCCAGATAGGTTTATCGAACACGGAAGTGTGTCAAAGCTGTTAGAAGAAATCGGATTAACAGCTGAACAGGCAGTGAGACATTTAACAAACATGATTCCACAAAAACAAAAAAGGGCGTAACGAATGAGTGAAAAAAAAGAAAGGCTAGATGTGTTATTAGTCGAGCAAGGTTTATTTGAAACGAGAGAAAAAGCGAAGCGCGCGATCATGGCAGGCCAAATTTTTTTAAACGAAGTGAGAATCGATAAGCCTGGTGAAAAGGTACCAGTCACTTCAAAGCTTGTCGTAAAGGGAAAAGTCATGCCTTATGTTTCGCGTGGCGGTTTAAAGCTGGAAAAGGCAATTAGTACCTTTCAATTAGATTTAAACAATAAAATTATGATTGATGTAGGTTCCTCAACAGGAGGATTTACAGATTGTGCCTTGCAAAATGGTGTGATTTTATCTTATTGCATTGACGTAGGATATAACCAGCTTGCATGGAAACTCCGTTCTGATGAACGGGTAGTAGTGATGGAAAGAACGAATTTTCGTTATGTGACAAAAGAAGATTTAAAAGGTCCTGCACCCAATTTTGCTACGATTGATGTTTCTTTTATTTCTTTAACACTAATTCTGCCTGTACTCAAAACATTAATAGAAGACGGGACAAAAATTGTGGCTTTGGTAAAACCGCAATTTGAGGCAGGTAAAGACCAGGTTGGCAAAAATGGTATCGTTCGGGATGCTAAAACTCATATTGAAGTAATCGAAAAAATTATTGAATTTGCGATGAGGGAAGGGTATAGCATCGATGGGATCACCTTTTCTCCGATAACGGGCGGAGAAGGAAATATTGAGTTCCTGCTCCTGCTTCACTGGACAAATGCAGAAAGTGAGAATAATCTTTCTGTACATATTTCGGAGGTCGTGCATCAGGCACATGAAACATTGAAAGGAGCTTCAGCTTGAGGCTTCTTTTTTCTTCTTTCAAATCCATTTGCATACTCTCTCTTATCCATTTTTGTTCTTTATGTTATGATGGTGAAAAATAGAGTCCATTTTTTTAAAAAAATGAGGTGTTACAGGGTTGAATAAGGGTCAAAGACATATCAAAATAAGAGAATTTATATCTAATCATGAAATAGAAACACAAGACGAATTAGTAGATCTGCTGCGGGAAGCTGGCTTTAATGTAACGCAAGCCACTGTATCTAGAGATATTAAGGAACTTCATTTAGTAAAAGTTCCATTAATGGATGGCCGTTACAAGTATAGTCTCCCTGCCGATCAGCGATTCAATCCGCTTCAAAAATTAAAGCGAACATTAATGGATGCATTTGTAAAAATCGACTCAGCAGGTCATTTTATTGTTTTAAAGGCGCTGCCGGGAAATGCCCAGGCTATCGGTGCCTTAATCGATAATCTCGACTGGGAAGAAATCATGGGAACGATCTGCGGGGATGATACATGTCTGATAATTTGCAGAAAACCTGAAGATACAGAAATGATCTCACAAAGATTTTTAGATATGCTATAAAGAAGGTGACCCAGTTGTTAGCTGAATTAACCATTCGTAACTTCGCCATAATAGACGAATTAACATTTTCATTTAAAGAAGGACTGACAGTTTTAACTGGAGAAACGGGTGCAGGGAAATCAATCATTATCGATGCAATCGGTTTGCTTGCAGGCGGAAGAGGCTCCGCAGAGTTTATCCGTCACGACGCAGAAAAGACTGAACTAGGAGGTCTCTTTTTTGTGGATCCCAAACACCCTGTTTGTGCAAAGCTTACTGAATATGGCTGTCCAGTAGAGGAAGGAAATATTATTTTAAACAGGGATATTTATAAAAATGGGAAAAGTGTTTGCCGGGTTAATGGAAAACTGGTAACGATAGCTCTATTAAGGGAAATCGCTGCTTCGCTTATTGATATTCACGGACAAAATGAGCATCAAATTTTATTAAATGAAGATGAGCATCTTTCCCTGCTTGATCAATATGGCGGAAAAGAAATTGGACAGGCTTTACAAGCCTATCAAGAATTGTTTTTCGATTACGAAAAAATCCAAAAACAACTGAAACAATTGAGTCAAAACGAACAAGAAAATGCACATCGAATTGACTTGTTACAATTTCAGCTAAATGAAATTCAAAGTGCTAATTTAGCTCCAAATGAAGACGAAGAGCTAAAGCTTGAAAAACAAAAGCTTATCCATTTTGAGCAGCTGTACAAGCAGCTGCAGCTTACCTATGATGCCCTGCAGGGAGACCAAAAGGGGATGGATTGGTTAGGTCTGGCTATGTCCGAATTAGAGCAGGTTCAAACGATTGATCCGCAGGCAAAGGAATGGTATGACACCGTTGCAAATGCTTATTATAGTCTGGAGGATGTCGTCCGTTCAGTACGGGATCAAATTCATAACTTTGAGTTTGATGAAGAGCGGTTAAACGAAGTCGAAAGCCGTTTGAATGAAATTAGTCAATTAAAGAGAAAATACGGAAAAAATGTATCGGAAATCTTGGAATATGCTGCTGCGATTGAAGAAGAATTAGACAGATTAGAAAATCGTGAATCACATATTGAAGGGCTGACGAAACAGTTGCGCTCGATTGAACTTGATTTAGCCATTGAAGCCAAAAATCTGCAGGAAATTCGGGAAAAATATAGCGTGCAGCTGACCGAAGATATTCATCAGCAATTAAAAGATCTATACATGGATAAAACTAAATTTAAAGTTGAATTTAAGCCATCTTCCCAATATAGCAGCCATGGACAAGGAGCAGCGGTCTTTCTGCTTTCTCCTAACCCGGGAGAGCCGTTAAAACCATTATCCAAAGTTGCTTCAGGCGGAGAATTGTCACGAATTATGCTGGCCATTAAAAGTATCTTTTCCAAGCATCAGCAAATTACTTCGATTATTTTTGACGAAGTCGATACAGGCGTGAGTGGTAGAGTAGCCCAATCGATGGGTGAAAAAATATATGAGCTTTCCGTCAATTCACAGGTTCTCTGTATTTCCCACTTACCGCAGGTTGCTGCGATGGCAGATTCTCATTTTTACATCGCTAAACTTATTGAAAATGATAGGACCAAAACGGAAGTGAAAATTTTAGGAACAGAAGACAGGATCGATGAGATTGGAAAAATGATGTCCGGCACTGAGATCACTCAGGCCACCAAACAGCACGCGAAAGAATTAATTGTTTACGGGGAACGCTATAAGAAAGTGTTTCTTCAAAATAAACGGAAATTGATAAGAGTCTAATGCAGAGCCACTTTTGTGAGTGGCTTTTTTTCTTATACAGATACAGTTGGCGGCTGTTCAAGACTCCTCCGCTTTTCTTTGTCCAGCTTCGGGGCTTAGAGGCTCGAGTCACAAGCCAATCCTCTGCGTGGCAAAATCACGCCACTACGAGGCTTGTCTTGTGCTTGTCGCCTCTGAGCGAAGCCCCTCAGCTTTTCTTTGTCCAGCTTCGGGGCTTAGAGGCTCGAGTCACAAGCCAATCCTCTGCGTGGCAAAATCACGCCACTACGAGGCTTGTCTTGTGCTTGTCGCCTCTGAGCGAAGCCCCTCAGCTTTTCTTTGTCCAGCTTCGGAGTCTAGCCCCTCGAGCACTTCAGCTCCTCCTTCAGAAGCAAAAAGCGCTTCCTTAGAGGAGCCTCCAGTGCTTTTCGGGACTGTTCAAGACTCCTCCGCTTTTCTTACTATATCCAGTTATAATTGGCTGGGTCGAAGGCAACATTAAAAATGTAGCCATTCCAAATTGTCATCTAAAGAAGCGAGGAGAGTGTGATATGAGACGTGAGATATTGAGAGTAACAACAGGAATTCTTCTCCTTGTTTCTTTACTAGCCCTTAACTTCTTTAAGCCCTTTCAAGAATTTTTATCAGTTCCACAGCAATTAACCATGTTCCAGGGAAGTCAGGCAACATTATCAGTTTCTGCCCCAGTATCAGTGAAACCAGTCTCTGATGATACCGTTTCGGTTTTTAAACAACAGAATCACATTACCGTCCAAGGAAAACAGCCAGGCTCTCAAGAAGTAGTCTTTGAATTAGCTGGTCTTCCTATCAAACGTGTAGGGGTCAATGTATTAAAGGATTTTAAAGTAGTCCCTGGAGGACAATCAATCGGCGTAAAGCTCAATACTCTTGGTGTATTAGTAGTCGGATATCATCAAGTCGATACTGATAAGGGGAAAGTATCGCCTGGTGAGCTTGCCGGAATTCAAGTCGGTGATATTATAACCAAAATCAACGGCAATAAAATTGAAAAAATGTCTGATGTTGCTCCGTATGTACAAACAGCCGGGGAAAAGGGAAAAGCATTGGAGTTAGAAATCAAAAGGGAAAAAGAAAAGATTAAGACGCAATTAATGCCGCTCCAAAATAAAGGTGAATCCAATTACAAATTGGGACTTTATATTCGTGATTCTGCAGCTGGGATCGGAACCATGACTTTCTATGAGCCTAAATCCAAGAAATATGGAGCTTTGGGCCATGTAATATCTGACATGGATACAAAAAAGCCAATTATCGTTGAAGATGGGCAAATCGTCCGCTCAACCGTCACTTCGATTGAAAAAGGAAAAGGCGGGGACCCGGGCGAAAAGCATGCAACCTTTACAAGAGAACATGAAGTCATTGGAAATATTACTCGAAATAGCCCATTTGGCATTTTTGGCAGATTAAATAATGGGATTGAAAACGGAGTTATGGATAAAGCCATTCCGGTTGCACTCTCTCACCAAGTGAAAGAAGGTCCTGCTCAAATATTAACGGTGGTCGAAAACGATGAGGTCGAACTGTTTGATATTGAAATTGTAAGTACAATTCCGCAAAAATTTCCAGCAACGAAAGGGATTGTTATAAAAGTTACAGATAAACGGTTATTAGAAAAAACCGGTGGCATCGTGCAAGGAATGAGTGGAAGTCCTATCATTCAAGATGGAAAATTAGTCGGAGCTGTCACTCACGTGTTTGTAAATGACCCATCAAGCGGGTATGGTGTTCATATTGAATGGATGCTTAACGAAGCAGGGATCAATATATATGAAAAAAAGGAAAAAGCAAGTTAACAGGCGTCCGTGGCGCCTGTTTTTTTGTGTGGGTTGGCGTTTTATTGAACATAATCCGGTGAGAGAGTAAAATTTGGGGCTTGAAAGCCGGAATTGGGCGATGAACGAAATATATGGGCTGTGAAATCAATAATTGGGCGCCGCTGAAACATTATGGGGCTCGGCAATATAATAATTGGGCGGAAATGGGAAAAAATCGGGCGCTTCAGAGCTAGAATTGGGCGATGAACGAAATATATGGGCTGAGAAATCAATAATTGGGCGCCGCTGAAACATTATGGGGCTCGGCAACATAATAATTAGGCGCTGCTGCAACATTATTTAGCGGATAAGAGAAATAAAGATCCTATATTAAAGGTCCTTCATCCTTTAATAAAGATTTTTCGACAAAACTGGGTAGAGGAATGGTGTCAAATATCGAAATGGGTCGAAAATAAGAGAAAACAGGAGAAAGGGGGAGATTTAGACTATTTTTTAACATTTTTTCAAAAAAAGAAAGGAATTTTTATTGCATTGTCGAAATTGTCAGTTAGAATAGAAATCAAGTGATATTTTTTGACAAAGTTGAGGAGGAACACAGTTGAAAAAGATTAAAGTTTGCATTGTGGACGATAATAGAGAGTTAGTAGGCTTAATTGAAGAATACGTCTCCGAACAGGAAGATATGGAAGTTGTGGGCGTAGCCAATAATGGCCAAGACTGTCTTCAGCTTTTAGAAGAAACTGAAGTAGACGTTTTAGTATTAGATATAATAATGCCACATCTTGATGGATTAGCTGTGTTAGAAAAGCTAAGAGAAAGCAGAAGATCTCCATTCCCAAATGTCATTATGCTGACAGCTTTTGGTCAGGAAGATGTCACGAAAAAAGCGGTTGAATTAGGTGCGTCTTATTTTATTTTGAAACCGTTTGATATGGATAACCTCACAAATCATATCCGTCAGGTTGCCTCCAAAATGAGTAATAACGTGAAAAAATCAGTCGGACAATCCAGGCCATCTTCTCATTCTGAATCAAAAGGAAAAAATTTAGAAGGAAGTATTACCAGCATCATTCATGAAATCGGGGTACCGGCTCATATTAAGGGATATTTATACTTAAGAGAAGCGATTTCTATGGTTTATAAGGATATTGAGCTGCTAGGTTCGATTACCAAGGTGTTATACCCTGATATTGCGAAAAAGTATAATACTACTGCAAGCCGGGTAGAAAGGGCTATTCGTCATGCAATTGAAGTGGCTTGGAGCAGAGGAAATATTGATTCGATTTCTTCACTGTTTGGCTACACTGTAAGTATGTCTAAAGCCAAACCGACTAACTCGGAGTTTATTGCAATGGTGGCTGATAAGCTTCGTCTTGAACATAAAGCTTCATGAAATGAATCCGATACATTTTTTTAAATGGAGTTGACTAGACCAGGTCTATCCACTATTCGTAATCTAGTATAAGGCTGTTCTTTTCTAGATCAATGATAAGTGGGTCAGGCCTTTTTTGCCTTTTTTAACCGATCAGAAAGCGTGGAACATCGAGGAGGTCGAGTATGACGCTTATTTTCGCACATAGAGGATCGAGTAAGTCAGAACCTGAAAACACCATGCCTGCATTTAAACAGGCGTTAAAAGATGGGGCGGATGGAATTGAGTTAGATGTTCAGCTGACCAAGGATGGTCAAGTCGTTGTCATTCATGACGAAAAAGTAGACCGAACCACGAATGGGAAGGGATATGTAAAAGACTACTCGCTCTATGATTTACAAAAGCTTCATGTCCATAATCAAACTTTACATAAAGTGGCAATCCCCACTTTAATAGAAGTATTTGAATGGCTAAACGGGAATGATTTAATCGTTAATATTGAATTAAAAAATGGAGTGATCCCTTACGAATCATTAGAGGAAAAAGTCATACAGCTGATTAGGCTGTATCGCTGCGAACAAAGAGTAATCCTTTCTTCGTTTAATCACTATAGTATCGTTCACTGTTTTCGGTTAGCTCCCGATATTGAAACTGCCCCGATCTATAAAAGCGGTATTTATATGCCTTGGGTCTATGCCCAAAGTATCGGCGCAAAGGGATTACATCCCCACCATCTGGCAGCACCTGATGCGATGATCCAAGAGAGTTTGAAAAATGGAATTGCCGTTCGGCCATGGACGGTTAATAAAGAGAGAAGTATAAAGCGGTTACTCAAAGCAGGGTGTTCATCAATTATTACAGATTATCCCAAAAAAGCAGTTGAACTCCGAAATAAAATAAATAGAAACAGTTAAACCATAATAAAAGAAACGACCCTTCAGATGGGTCGTTTCCTTATTATAATCGTTATCGGAACCGATTTTGAACTTTTCGGTTTTTTTTATCACGGCGAAAAATGAAACCTGCAATAAAACCAATACCGCCTACTGTAAGAACAAGGCCAAGTAAAAATTGGAGCCATAGATAGGGAATCGGTTCGTGTAAAATGGCGAAAACCGTATCACGCATCCATTTGATCCCAACCCCTGCTAAAACTCCAGGAAAAACTAAAATCAGTAAAGCCACGATTCGGTCCATTTTGTATCTCCTCATATGTAAATCTTTCAGCAAGAATTCTTACATTTCCGTGCATGTGTCTCAGCACATAAGCTAAAGGTTTCTTTCATCTTATCATAGGAAGAATCAAAAATCATTTGTAAACTTCATGTCTTTACATTAAAATGAAAGATATGAAATAATTTGCAAACCCTTACGAAGGTGTGAAAGAATTTGCAGAATGTAATGATAGTTGGAGCGGGAAAGGGTGGAACGGAACTTCTTAAGATTTTACACGAAACAGAAATATTTACTGTTGTAGCCGTTATTGATGTGAGTGACGAAGCTCCAGGTATTATGTTAGCCCGTCAGCTGGGGATTCCCGTTTTTTCAGATTGGCGCCCCCATTTAACTAGTGAAATTGATATTGTGGTGGAGGTTACCGGGAAAGAAGAAGTATTTAATCAAATAAGAGAAAAACGCAGCAAAGCCACGGTTGTTATTCCAGGAAGTGTAGCGTTTATTATTACTAAATTAATCAATGAGAAAAAGGATTTAATTCAGCAGTTATTGCATGAATCAGATTTACGGGATCTGATTTTTAACTCAACCAATGACGGGATGATCGTTATTGATGTTGAATCCAAGATTGTTTTATATAATAAAAATGCCGAGAAAATGGTTGGAGTCAAAAAAGAGGATGCCCTTGGCGTACATATTCAGAAAGTCATTCCTGACAGCGGACTGCCGAGAGTATTAACCAGCAAAGAAATAGAAGTCAATAGGGAACAGGTGTTAAAAAACGGAGTTAAAATCATTACTACCCGAATTCCGATGATTGATTCACAAGGCAAGTTATACGGGGCATTTGCTGTTTTTAAAAATATCACAGAGGTTGTTCATTTAGCTGAAGAGATCACCAACTTAAAAGAGGTTCAAACGATGCTTGAAGCGATAATCCTCTCGAGTGATGAAGCCATATCGGTTGTTGATGAACAAGGAAAAGGAATTTTGATTAATCCTGCCTATACAAGGCTTACTGGATTATCAAAAGAACAAGTGATTGGTCAGCCAGCAACTGCAGACATTTCAGAAGGAGAAAGTATGCATCTGAAAGTCTTGCAAACCCCAAAGCCGATTCGCGGAACAAGGATGAAGGTTGGACCCGGGAAAAAAGAAGTGGTTGTCAACGTCGCCCCCATTATCGTTGACGGGAAGCTTAAGGGCAGTGTGGGTGTCATTCATGACATGTCCGAAATTCAATCGTTAACTAATGAGTTAAATAAAGCCAAGCAAATTATTCGCTCTCTGGAAGCGAAGTATACGTTTGATGATATTATCGGGCTGTCGGAAGAAATGCAAATTGCAATTGAACAGGCGAGACTGGCAGCCAGAACGCCGATCACAATTCTCCTAAGAGGAGAATCTGGTACAGGCAAAGAGCTCTTTGCCCATGCTATACATAATGACAGTAATCGTAAATACAACAAATTTGTCAGAGTAAATTGTGCTGCTATTTCAGAGTCACTGCTTGAAAGTGAACTTTTTGGTTATGAAGAAGGTGCTTTTTCTGGAGCAAAGAGGGGCGGGAAGAAAGGCCTTTTTGAAGAAGCACATAATGGCAGTATTTTTTTAGACGAAATCGGTGAATTATCCTTAAATACACAAGCGAAACTATTAAGAGTGCTTCAGGAAAATGAAATCATCCGAGTTGGCGGAACAAAGCCAATCCCCATTAATGTTCGGGTAATTGCCGCCACCAATCTCAACTTAGAGAAAGGGATGGCAGAAGGAAGGTTTCGGGAAGATTTATATTACCGGTTAAATCGGATGCCAATTCATATTCCGCCGTTACATCAGAGGAAACAAGACATTCCTTTACTATGTAAAAGGCTATTACAGAAAATCAATCAAGAATATGGGCGAAATATCGAAAAAGTAAGTGAAGCAGCTCTTGAAAAATTAATGGATTATAATTGGCCGGGAAATGTCAGAGAGTTAGAAAATGTTTTGGGACGAGCGGTCATTTTCATGAAATTTCATGAAAAAGTTCTGAAAGCAGCGCATATTCCGGCTTTAGGAAGTAAAGAAGCGGATGTCATTAATCCTGGCTTAAATGAATTATTAGGTCATGAAAATAAAAATTTGACGGATCTATTAGACCAATATGAAAAAATGGTGATTATAGAACGTCTTGAGAAGTGTAATGGCAATAAGACAGCCTGTGCTAAATTATTAGGTATATCGATACGAAGCCTCTATTACAAAATAGAAAAATGGGAACTTGAATAATATTGCCTGCAGTTTTTTTCATACTGTGCAGTTACTTGCTTGATTTAGAATAAAAAAAGTAAAGCGCTTACATTTTTGTTTGTTGGCACGATTCTTGCATTAAAATAGAGGCAGAGAATTTTTTATGAAGCTTACCTCTTTCATAAACTATTTCCTCAAGGCTCAACAAATGATGATAACGAATGTTTTTCGTTTGTTTAGTGATAAAAATCAAATTCACAGACTTAAGGAGGAGATTTGCATGGAAATTTTTAAAAACATGGAAATGTACGATTATGAACAATTAGTATTTTGTCAGGATAAAGCATCAGGGTTAAAAGCGATTATTGCCATTCATGATACAACATTAGGGCCAGCCCTTGGCGGTACCAGAATGTGGACTTATGAAAGTGAAGAGGCCGCGATTATTGATGCCCTTCGTCTTGCGAAAGGAATGACTTATAAAAATGCAGCTGCAGGATTAAATCTTGGCGGCGGTAAAACAGTCATCATTGGCGACCCAAGGAAAGATAAAAATGAAGAAATGTTCCGTGCATTCGGCCGTTATATTCAAGGTCTTAATGGCCGTTATATCACGGCTGAGGATGTCGGGACAACTGTGGAAGATATGGATCTTATTCACGAAGAAACTGATTTTGTCACTGGCATTTCACCAGCATTTGGTTCGTCCGGGAATCCTTCTCCAGTCACAGCATATGGTGTCTACCGAGGTATGAAGGCTGCTGCCAAAGAAGCTTTTGGTTCAGATTCATTAGAAGGCAAAGTTGTGGCTGTTCAAGGTGTGGGAAATGTAGCCTATACATTGTGCCAATATTTACACGATGAAGGAGCTCAGCTGATAGTAACGGATATTCATAAAGATGCGGTTCAAAGAGCCGTTGAAAATTTTGGAGCAAAAGCTGTCGGCCCAGATGAAATCTATTCAGTGGAATGCGATATTTTTGCACCATGTGCACTTGGAGCCATTATTAATGATGAAACGATTAATCAACTGAATGCAAAGGTTATTGCGGGGTCAGCCAATAATCAGCTGAAAGAGACGCGTCACGGTGACATCATTCATGAAATGGGAATTGTTTATGCGCCAGACTATGTCATTAATGCGGGCGGTGTCATAAACGTGGCAGACGAGCTCTATGGTTATAATCGCGACCGTGCGATGAAAAAGGTAGAGCAAATTTATAACAATATTGAAAAAGTAATTGAAATATCCAAACGTGACAACATTCCTACTTATGTGGCAGCAGACCGTATGGCGGAAGAGCGGATCGAAAAACTGAAAAAGTCTAGATCGACCTTTTTGCAAAATGGCCATCATATTCTGAGCAGACGGAAGTAGGAACCAGAATAGGCGTATTGCCGAGAAAAGAAGCGCTTATATTTAAGGATTAGTGGAGGAGTGAAATAAGTGGCTACTGAATATGATCTTGTCATTTTAGGTGGAGGGACGGGCGGCTATGTTGCGGCAATTCGTGCTTCACAGCTCGGTTTAAAGACAGCCATCGTCGAGAAAGGAAAACTTGGCGGAACTTGCCTTCACAAAGGCTGTATCCCATCTAAGGCTCTTTTAAGAAGTGCAGAAGTATATCGGACAGCCAAAGAAGGCGATAAATTTGGCGTCGAAATTAGTGATGTGACATTAAATTTTTCGAAAGTACAAGACAGAAAAGCTGCGATTGTATCCCAGCTTCATAAAGGAGTACAGCACCTCATGAAACAGGGGAAAATTGATGTCTACGAAGGATTTGGCAGAATTCTGGGTCCTTCGATATTTTCTCCGATGCCTGGTTCCATCTCAGTTGAATTTGAAGATGGAAAAGAAAGTGAAATTTTGATTCCAAAAAACGTAATTATTGCTACAGGTTCAAGACCAAGAACACTCCCTGGACTCGAAGTTGACCCAGATTATGTGCTTACCTCAGATGAAGTGCTAGAACTCGAACATTTACCAAAATCCATTATTATTGTGGGCGGCGGGGTCATCGGGATCGAATGGGCATCAATGCTTCATGATTTTGGAGTTGAGGTTACAGTTCTTGAGTATGCAGATCGTATTATACCTACTGAAGACGAAGAAATATCGAAAGAAATGCAGCGGCTAATGAAGAAAAAAGGCGTTAACATCGTTACAAAAGCGAAAGTCCTTCCTGAAACGCTAGTTAAAGATAACGGAGTCCGTATTGCTGCAGAAGTAAAAGGAGAGGAACGTTCTTTTGCAGCCGACAAAATTCTCGTCTCAGTCGGACGAGAAGCCAATCTCAGCGGGATTGGGCTTGAGAATACGGAAATTAAAATTGAAAAAGGAGTTATTGTCACAAATTCCTTTTACCAAACAAAAGAATCACATATTTATGCAATTGGTGATTGTATAGGCGGTCTTCAGCTTGCACATGTAGCCAGTCATGAAGGGATTGTGGCAGTAGAACATATAGCAGGAAAGTCTCCTGATCCTCTCGATTATAATCTTATTTCAAAATGTATTTATTCAAGCCCTGAGGTTGCTTCTGTCGGTCTCACAGAGCAACAGGCTAAGGATCAAAATTTTAATATAAAAGTAGGGAAATTTTCATTCAGGGCTATTGGAAAAGCATTAGTTTTCGGTGAATCCGATGGTTTTGTCAAAATTATTGCTGATAAGGACACTGATGATATTCTCGGTGTTCATATGATTGGACCCCATGTTACCGATATGATATCGGAGGCGGGGCTTGCCAAAGTATTAGATGCCACTCCTTGGGAAGTCGCCCATACCATTCATCCGCATCCAACCTTATCGGAAGCAATTGGGGAAGCAGCTTTAGCTGTAGATGGGTTAGCACTTCATGCTTAAGTTTAATGAAAAAGAGGGGGTAATTGATATGGCTGAAAACCGCCACCAAAGATTAGGACTTTCTGATGAAACTGTTTTAGAAATGTATGAAACGATGCTCCTTGCACGACGATTAGACGAAAGACAATGGCTATTAAACCGGTCTGGGAAAATCCCATTTGTTATCTCATGTCAGGGACAGGAAGGCGCTCAGGTAGGAGCTGCTTTTGCTCTTGACCGTTCCAAAGACTATGTGCTTCCCTACTATCGTGACTTAGGCGTGGTTTTATCATTTGGAATGACAGCTAAGGAAGTCATGCTTTCTGCGTTTGCAAAGAAAGAGGATCCAAATTCAGGGGGCCGGCAAATGCCTGGTCACTTTGGGCAAAAGATAAACAGAATTGTAACCGGATCTTCCCCTGTAACAACACAAGTTCCACACGCAGTCGGAATTGCGTTAGCCGGAAAAATGGAGAAGAAGGACTTTGTCTCATTTGTTACATTTGGAGAAGGTTCATCGAATCAGGGGGATTTTCACGAAGGAGCAAACTTTGCCGGAGTTCATAAATTACCTGTTATATTTATGTGTGAAAATAATAAATACGCGATTTCTGTGCCAATTGAAAAACAATTAGCCTGCGAAAAAGTTTCAGATCGCGCAATTGGCTATGGAATGCCTGGTTTTACCATCGATGGAAATGACCCTCTTGAAGTTTATGCAGCAGTCAAAGAAGCAGCAGACCGCGGCAGACGCGGCGAAGGTCCTACTCTAATCGAAGCCGTATCATACCGTTTAACTCCTCACTCAAGTGATGATGATGATCGCAGCTACCGTGCTGCTGAAGAAGTGACAGAAGCCAAAACGAAGGATCCTATTATCACTTTTGCATCGTATTTAAAAGAGACTGGTGTGATGGATGAGGACAAAGAAAAGGCGATCGGTGACCGGGTGATGCAAATCGTTAACGAAGCTACTGATTATGCAGAAACCGCACCATATGCCGAACCAGAACATGCATTAAAATACGTTTATGCGGAAGCTGAATAGGGGGAAGGGAAAATGGCTGTCATTTCTTTTATAGATTCGATAAAAATGGCGATAAAAGAGGAAATGGAACGGGATTCCAAGGTCTTTGTTTTAGGAGAGGATGTAGGAAGAAAAGGTGGTGTATTTAAGGCAACTGAAGGACTATATGAAAAGTTCGGGGAAGAGCGTGTCATTGATACTCCTTTAGCTGAATCTGCGATTGCCGGTGTTGCTATAGGGGCGGCCATGTACGGAATGCGGCCGATTGCCGAAATGCAATTTGCTGATTTTATCATGCCTGCTGTAAATCAGATTATTTCAGAAGCGGCCAGAATCCGATATCGTTCCAATAATGATTGGAACTGTCCCCTTGTCGTCAGAGCTCCATTTGGCGGAGGGATTCATGGTGCGTTATATCACTCTCAATCAGTCGAAGCTGTATTTGCTAATCAGCCTGGATTAAAAATTGTGATTCCTTCCACCCCTTATGATGCCAAAGGATTATTGAAAGCAGCAATCCGTGACGAAGATCCAGTCCTCTTTTTTGAACATAAACGGGCCTATCGCTTAATTAAAGGAGAAGTTCCTCAAGATGATTATGTTTTGCCGATCGGAAAAGCCGATGTGAAACGCGAAGGGGAAGATATCACAGTTATTACATATGGTCTTTGTGTCCATTTTGCACTTCAGGCAGCAGAAAGACTCGCCGAAGATGGGATATCCGCCCATATTTTAGACTTACGAACTGTTTATCCGCTTGACCGGGAAGCAATTGTGCAAGCAGCATCTAAGACAGGGAAAGTATTGCTTGTAACGGAGGATAACCTAGAGGGAAGCATTATGAGTGAAGTTTCAGCGATTATTGCAGAGGAATGTTTATTTGATCTAGATGCACCGATAAAACGCTTAGCAGGTCCGGATGTTCCTGCCATGCCTTATGCCCCTACAATGGAAAAATTCTTTATGGTTAATCCTGAAAAAATTGAAAAAGCGATGAGAGAACTAGCCGAATTTTAAAATTTGAGCAAAGGAGGTCAAAAGTACATGGGTATTGAACAAATGAAAATGCCTCAGCTCGGGGAAAGTGTCACAGAAGGAACAATTTCCAGATGGCTTGTTTCTGTGGGGGACCATGTCAATAAATACGATCCGATTGCAGAAGTGATGACGGATAAAGTTAATGCTGAAGTGCCATCCTCCTTCACCGGAACAATCAAACAATTAGTAGCAAATGAAGGAGATACCCTTGCCGTCGGTGAGATTATCTGTTCAATCGAGGTTGAAGGCGGAACGTTGAATCAGGATCCTGTACCTGAACCTAAGGCTGCTGAGGTAAAAGAAGCTGAATTCAATGAAGAAACCGGAACTGCACCTATAAAAGCAAGATACTCACCTGCTGTTCTTAAACTTTCACAAGAGCACGGAATTGATTTAAATCAAGTAAAAGGAACCGGAGCGGGTGGACGTATTACTCGTAAGGATTTGCAAAATTTAATTGAATCAGGAAATATTCCTGCACCAGGTCATACTCTGATTGATAGGACAGAAACGGGTTCCAAATCAGAAGAGACTGCGAAGTCTCAGCCAGCAGTTCCGCAACAGACTGCTGCCCCTGGTGACATTGAAATTCCAGTTACTGGTGTCCGCAAAGCGATAGCTGCTAATATGTTGAAGAGTAAGCACGAAATCCCGCATGCCTGGACGATGATGGAAGTGGATGTAACCAATCTCGTCGCTTACAGAGATTCAATTAAACGGGAGTTCAAACAAAAAGAAGGCTTTAATTTAACTTATTTTGCTTTCTTTGTAAAAGCTGTTGCTCAAAGTCTCAAAGAATTTCCGCAGATTAACTCGACTTGGGCGGGAGACAAAATTATTCAACGAAAAGATATTAATATCTCAATTGCGGTAGCAACTGAGGATGCACTGTATGTGCCAGTGATTAAGCAAGCTGACGAAAAATCAATCAAAGGGATTGCCAGAGAAATTAATGACTTGGCGGTAAAGGTTAGAACGAATAAGCTGACAGCTGATGATATGAAGGGCGGAACCTTTACGGTTAATAACACTGGCTCCTTCGGTTCGGTTCAATCGATGGGAATCATTAATCACCCGCAAGCCGCAATTCTCCAAGTAGAATCGATTGTGAAGCGGCCAGTCGTGATGAATAATGGAATGATTGCTGTAAGAGACATGGTGAATTTATGTATGTCATTGGATCACCGCGTGTTAGATGGTTTAGTTTGCGGAAGATTTCTGCAGCGGGTGAAAGAGATTTTAGAAAATATCGACCCAAAGACAACTTCGGTTTATTAAGATAAAACGATAGGCTGCCTAAGATGCCTATCGTTTTTTCCAATTCTGCTTCAGTCTAGTAAAAGAATCCAAACAATAAGACATGAGAATCAGGGAATAGTAAACAAAAGAATCCCTTTAAAGGAGTGACAAATATGGAGTTAACCGTAAAGTGGAATGAAAAAATGTCTTTTAGCGGTCAAACACCTTCTGGACATAAAATTAAAATGGATGCTGCCGAAGAAGTAGGCGGTGAGAATACAGGTCCAAGACCAACTGAACTGCTTCTTAACGCTGTTGCAGGATGTACGGGGATCGACATTATTTCGATATTGACGAAAATGCGGCTTCAGCCTACCTCGTTTCAAATGGATGTAAAAGGGGAGCGAGCTGATGATCATCCCAAACGTTTTACTTCGATTCATATTCACTATGCACTCGAAGGAGACTTGCCTGAAGAAAAGATCGTGCGTGCCATTGAATTATCGAAGGATAAATATTGTTCGGTTTCCCACTCCCTTAGTGCTGAGATTACGGTTAGTTATTCTATTAATGGTAAAGAAGGAGAAAAAACAAAATAATTTCGGGTCTAACCGAATCGAAGATCTTTATAAAGCAGGATACCAGAGTTATGCGGGTATGCTGCTTTTTTTGTTGTCAATATTGTGCAAACCCTTACATTTTTTTGAATATTTAATAATGGGTTTTAATAGGTATTAATAGATAATTAGACAGGGGGTGGGGATCGTCCCTACATGAAAACTGCTATTTGTTGGTGTCACTTCGTGTTTTTAGAAACATATTGTGGAGGTGTTGATATGAGCAATGAACAGTTAAGCGAAAAACAGAAGGAGTATTGGAAAAAGAATCTTCGTTTGATTACATCGTTACTGGTGGTTTGGTTTTTGGTTTCATTATTTGCTGGTGTTATTTTAGCTCAGCCGCTTAGTAACATTTCCTTATTCCAATTGCCTTTATCGTTTTGGTTTGCCCATCAGGGCTCAATCATAGTGTTCATCATCCTGATATTTATTTACGCCGTCAAAATGGACCGGCTTGACAAGGAGTACGGTGTAGAAGAGGTCATTTTGACAAAAGAGAAGGGGGATGAGTTATGAGCGTTGAAGCACTAACACTCACCCTTGTTCTGATTACATTCGCCATTTATCTTTACATTGGCTGGTGGGCAAAAGTTAAAGATACCAGCCATTTCTTTGTCGCAGGTAATGAAATACCGGCAGTTGCTAACGGTGCAGCAATTGCAGCAGATTGGATGTCAGCAGCATCTTTTATTTCCATGGCAGGACTAATCTCCTTTTTAGGATATGACGGAACCATCTATTTAATGGGCTGGACTGGCGGTTACGTCTTGCTTGCTTTGTTATTAGCTCCTTACCTTCGTAAATTTGGGCGCTATACAGTTCCTGATTTCATCGGGGATCGTTATTACTCAAATGGAGCGAGAGCAGTTGCAGCGATTGCCACACTTTTCATTTCGTTAACCTATGTAGCTGGTCAAATGCGTGGGGTTGGAATTGTTTTTAGCCGATACTTACAAGTGGATATTGCGATTGGCGTATTAATTGGAATGGCAATTGTTGCCTTTTTCGCTGTATTGGGCGGCATGAAAGGGATCACCTGGACACAAGTCGTTCAATACTTTATTCTCATCATCGCTTTTATCATTCCTGCGGCAGCCATTTCACTACAACTCACAGGTATACCAGTTCCTCAAATAGGATTTACCTTCTCCGATATTGCACAAAGATTAAGCAGTTTACAAGTAGAACTTGGAATGACGGAATTTTTGGCTCCATTCCAAAATCTATCGGGTCTCAACGTCTTTGCGGTGACGTTGGCATTAATGCTCGGTACAGCTGGTCTGCCACACGTAATTGTCCGATTTTACACCGTTAAAGATGTCCGTTCTGCCCGCTGGTCAGCCGGGTGGGCATTAATCTTTATTGCATTGCTGTATACAACTGCACCTGTTGTCGGTGTCTTTGCAAAGTTTAATTTAATTGAAAGCCTTCATGATCAGCCAATCGCAGATGTAAGAGAAATTAGCTGGGTAAGTAAATGGGAAGAAACTGGTCTTCTGACATTAGAAGATAAAAATGGAGACGGAATCCTTACGTTTGCAAGTACTGATTCACCTGAGAATGAAGTAAGGATTGATCAGGATATTATTGTTCTTTCTACACCAGAAGTAGCTGACTTGTCGCCTTTTGTAATTGCATTGGTTGCAGCCGGCGGATTAGCTGCTGCCTTGTCAACTGCTTCCGGATTGCTGCTTGCGATGTCTAGTGCGATTTCTCACGATTTGTATTACCGGATTTTCAAACCAGGTGCCAGTGAAATACAGCGGTTAAGGGTTGGCCGGATCATGATTTTCCTGGCTGTTCTTGTTGCTGGTTATTTTGGCATTAATCCGCCGGGCTTTGTAGGGGAAGTGGTTGCTTTTGCATTTGGATTGGCAGCTTCTAGTCTATTCCCTGCCATTTTACTTGGTATTTTTGATAAACGGATGAATCGTGAAGGGGCAACCTGGGGAATTATCGTCGGCTTAGCCTTTACTTTAACGATGCTATTGCTGATGCGTTCCGTTCAAATCTTTGGCACAGAAGCACAAGTGGTTGAAAGCTTCTTTGGCATCAATGCACAGGGTATTGGGGTTGTAGGAGCGCTGCTTAACTTTATTGTGGCTTACTCAGTGTCTAGGGCAACAAAAGCTCCGCCAGAGGAAATTTCAAAAATGGTTGAAGACATTCGGATTCCGCGCATTTCAAAAGAGGGATAACATTAAAAATATTAAAAGGAGGGGTTCCCCCTCCCTTCGCCATATACATTCCAAAAACAGGAAGGGTAAAATTTATGACTATGATTGTTCTCTTATGTCTCGTGACAGCCTTATATATTTTACATCCCTATCTGAATATCGTTGTGTTAAAAAAAGTAGTGGGAATTACTTTATTTGTGGAGCTATTTTACTTAATTGGCCACTACATGTCGGGATGGCCATTCCCGACACCAGAAGTTATTTTGCAAATTGCGATTGTTGTTGCTGTTGGGGTAGCTTTAGGAGTTATCTTTTCCCGAATCTGGCCGTTGCCGGAAAACAAAGGGTTTGAACGTATTTTTCGGACTGTGCTAATTGTTGTGCCGTCACTTGGGATTGGGATCGGCTTTCAGCTACTGCTTCAGGGTCAGTACGCGACACAAGCCCTCTATCTCGTCTTTTCCCTGTCCTCATGGCTTGGTTCAGGTCATTTTATCAAAAAAGCACAAGTGTCGATAAAATAAGGAATCAAGAGAGAATTATTAAAAAGAGAAGGGAGTAAAAGAAAAATGATTACCCCACTAACTCCATTAGATTGGAAGCGGAGAGCAATTAAATATTATCCCAATAAGATAGCTGTTATTGACGGGGAAAAGCAATTTACCTATGAACAGTTTGGCAAGCGGATAGACAGGCTATCAGTTGCGTTGCATAAAGCAGGGATCAGAAAAGGGGACCATGTAGCCGTGATGCTGCCAAACACTCATTATATGCTGGAGTGCTTCTATGGAATCAGTCAGCTTGGGGCCGCGATGGTCCCATTAAATTACCGTTTATCAGCTAACGATCTGGAATACATTATTAATCATAGTGATGCGAAAAAGCTAATTGTAGATGCACAATTTGCTGAACCGATTGAGAAAGTTGCCGATCAGCTTTCGCTTCGGCAAATTATCATTGTATCTGTTGAAGGATATGAGACTTCATTAGACGGAATTGATTATGAGGCTTTTCTCGAGAATATCCCTGTACACGAAGCTCCACCAGAAGTTGAAATAGATGAAAATCTGCTCTTAACGGTAAATTATACAAGTGGAACAACATCAAAACCTAAAGGGGTAATGCTCACGCACAGGGCTAATTATATAAATGCAGCTAACTTTATGTATCATCTTAATGTCAAGCATGATGACGTTTACCTTCATACACTTCCAATGTTCCATGCCAATGGCTGGGGCGGCGTATGGGCAATTACTGCTGCAGGAGCCACGCATGTATGTTTAAGAAAAGTAGAACCCCCCATTATTCTAGATTTATTTGAAACGAAGGATATTACGCTTTTATGCGGAGCACCAACCGTTATCAATATGCTTGTAAATGATCCAAAAGCAAAGGAAACCCATATCAAAACCAACCCGCGCATGGCAACAGCCGGAGCCCCTCCAGCCGCGGCGCTCATTCAAAAAGCTCAAGAAATTCTTGGATTAAATATGATCCATGTCTATGGGTTAACTGAAACATCGCCTTTTATTCTATACTGTGAATGGAAAAAGGACTTTGATTTCTTAGCTTCAGATAAACAAGCGACCATTAAGGCAAGGCAAGGAATTGAATTAGCCTTTAATGGGGAGACAAAGGTTGTACGTCCAAACGGGGAAGAAGTAGCGTGGGACGGAGAAGAGTTGGGAGAAATCATAACAAGAGGAAATGTCGTAATGGCCGGCTATTATAAAAATCCCGAAAGGACAGCCGAAGCCATCAAAGACGGATGGTTTTATACAGGAGATTTAGCTGTAACTCATCCGGATGGTTATATTGAGATTCGTGACCGTGCCAAAGATTTAATTATTTCAGGTGGTGAAAATATTTCTTCCACGGAAGTAGAAGGTGTTCTATATAAGCATCCAGCTGTAAGGGAAGTTGCTGTAATCGCAATTCCAGATGAAAAATGGGGTGAGGTTCCAAAAGCGATCATTGTGCTGCAGCCAGATGTACAAGTAAGCAAAAATGAGATCATCGATTATTGCCGTGCCAATATGGCTCACTTTAAAACGCCAAAGGCGATTGATTTCGTAGATTCCCTTCCAAAAACAGCGACAGGGAAATTGCAAAAATATGTTTTAAGGGAAATGCATTGGAAAGGGAAGAAAAAAGTGAACTAAGGCGTGAAGAGTGGGATTGGCTATAAATCGATCCCACTTTTGCTTTTCTCAACTAAAGATGGATAGAACTGCGAAATTATAGATATGGCAGCCCGATAAAGATTAAGAGCCCCCAATAATCGAAATGTTAACCCAATTATAGGATTCCCCGCCCAATTATTTAAGGTAACAGCCCAATAATTCACAGATTCCGCCCAAAAAACAGGACCACTCAATTCATAATCCAGATTTTCGCTCTCTCATCATTGATTAAATAGTAAGATCTTGATCTAATTCGTGCAGAAGCTCGCCAATTTTTCGATCATGAATCATCATATCTGCGAAAAAATCCATGCTAGTCGGCTCTTGATTCACAATCACAAGCTTAGCCCCATTTTCTTTTGCAAAAAGCGGAAACTGATTGGCAGGCGTTACTGAAAGAGAAGAGCCGAGTACAATAAATAATTCTGCTTTTTCTGTTTCCCTTAAAGCGAAATCAAACGCATCCTTGGGTAAAGCCTCTCCAAATAAAACAATTGATGGACGCAAGATTCCGCCACATTCACAATAATAGTCCGCTTTGATATATTCCTCACTGCTGTATTCTTTTCCGCAAGCTTGGCAGTGAAGTTTTTGCAAGGTTCCATGCAGTTCAGCCACACGGGTAGAGCCCGCGAGCTGATGAAACCCGTCTACATTTTGAGTAATAATCGATTGAATCAATCCTTGTTCTTCCCATTTTGCAAGAATATAATGGCCGTTATGAGGTTTATATTCTTTTACCCCCAGTACTCGGTTCCGATAGAATTCAATAAATTCCTGAACATTTTCATTTAGAGCTTTTATACTTGCAATTTGACTAGGATCTTTGTGCTTCCACAGTCCATTCGAGGAGCGGAAATCCGGGAGGCCGCTCTCAGTCGACATGCCAGCCCCAGTAAAAATAACCGTATAATTAGAATCAATCAGCCACTGTTTTAGCAAAGTCGTCCACCTCACGTGAGTTTTCAATATTTGATATGTAAAACTTAACATATCATTTCCAACAGTTAAACGTTTAATATGGCTTATTTCGAATGCTATTGGAGTTTTTGTAAAATTTATACTAAAATAAGAATTAGCAATTATTGTTTTTGTAAGCGATTCCACCGGAGGAAGGAGGGCCTTCTTCTCTATTGAAGAAGCAAAGACTTATGAGTAAACTGACGAGAAACTCATTCCCGGCTTCACCCATTGAAGCATGGGAAACGCTCTCTTTAAAGACATTAAAAACGGAAACTCTTGAAGCTTTACAGACCAAAACCTATGAAAATATCATTCTTTCTCCCTTATATACCTCAAAAGACAAGGGGCTGGATGGTGCACAGGTTCCGCCAGGGTTAGCCCCATTTATTAGAGGAGTCAAGGAAGCAGATGGATTGAATAGAGGATGGAAGGTAGCGCAATGGATTACTTCTTCACCTTCAGGTCCTGAGGATATTAAGTCTCTTGAAGACAAAGGGCAGGATGTAATTTCCTTTCAAACTGGTTCGTTTTCGGAAAATGAACTTGAGAAATGGAAAGAAATCATCGCGATTTTTCCGCTTAAAGAAGTGTTCATTGAACTTGGAGTCAAGGAACATAACTGGCTTTTTAAACATGACTTTTTGTATGCAAGCAAAGGATTTATCGGTTTTGATCCGATAAAAGCTTTGATTGAACGGGAAAGCAGCCAAGATGAATTGCACGGCTATTATTCATACCTATCTCATGCTGTGAAACATTCAAGTTTCGAACAAAGAAATATTTTAATAGATAATACCATTTTTCATAATAGCGGCGCGGACATTATAACAGAACTTGCTTGTGTTCTTGCAGTTGCAGCCGAACATGTAGACCGCCTTGAAATAGGCGAAATAGAAGCAGATACGATATTATCTAAAATGCTTGTTCGAATCGGAGTTGGCGGGAGCTTTTTCTTAGAAGTTGCTAAGATAAGGGCTCTGCGCTATCTTTGGTACAAATTCACTTCCGCCTATAATGGTATAAGTGGAACGAGTCAAAAAATTAATATTGCTGCTGAAACCTCATTAGTTTCGAAAACGATGTATGACGAGTATGTCAATGTCTTGCGCTCAGGCAATGAAGCTTTTGCTGCCGTTACAGCAGGCGTGGACTATCTGTCCGTAACACGATTTGATATTTGTCTTCAAGAGAAGAAAGAACTGGCAGACAGGATCGCCCGAAATACACATCATCTGCTAGCAAAAGAATCTCATATGACTCGCGTATTTGATCCAGCTGGCGGTTCATGGTATGTGGAATCCTTAACACGAGAGTTAATCGAAAAAGGCTGGGAGCTTTTTATTGAGATTGAAGAGCTCGGCGGCATCCTTTCTTGCATCGAAACAGGATGGCTGCAATATCGCATCAAAAAATCGCGAGAAGCGAAAGTCAAAGCCGTTAATGAGAGAAGAATGGAGATTGTCGGTATCAATATGTATGTTGATGGAAATGACAGAAAACCTAATGAGGTACTGGCTCGATCAGGTGCAGGACTCGGATTTTCAAGCTTCCGCTTTTCTCAAACCTTTGAGAAGTGGAGACTTTACTTTGACCGTCATCCGATAAAGGTTGCGATTATTTGTTTAGGGAAGATAAAAGAATTTAAGGAACGACGGGACATGGCCAGAAATTGGTTTGCTTCTGTCGGTATCCAAACTGATTTATTTGCAGGAGTAGATTCATTCAGCAAGACCATCGAAAAGTATAAGGCTATTTGTATTTGTGGGACAGATGATTCCTATGAAACATGGGATATAGAATATGGGGAGATAGCTAAAAAATTCCCTGTATTTGCTGCTGGCCGCCCCCGTAATACGGACTCAAGGATTTTCTGGATTTACCCCGAGCTTGAAGCAGAGCCCATTGTCACAAATTGGGCAGCAGAAAGTGAGGTTTTATAATGGTTAAACCAAATTTTAAAAACGTCTCTTTAGATATCATAGATTTTCGAATCGAGACAAATCGAGATGTGCCCGCCACCATGTCTAATGAAAATATTTTCATAAAAAAATATTATACGTATCAAGATGTGGAACACTTAGCACAGTTGGAAGACCTTCCTGGAATCCCGCCTTATACGAGAGGACCCTATCCAACGATGTACGTGACAAAGCCATGGACGATTCGGCAATATGCTGGTTTTTCCACGGCTGAGGAGAGCAATGCATTTTATAAACGGAATTTGGAAATGGGGCAAAAAGGACTTTCTGTTGCCTTCGATTTGCCTACCCACCGCGGCTATGACTCGGATCATCCCCGTGTCGAAGGAGACGTGGGAAAAGCAGGAGTAGCAGTTGATTCCATTATCGATATGAAAATATTGTTTGATGAAATTCCTCTCGATAAAATGAGTGTTTCGATGACAATGAATGGGGCCGTATTACCGATTATGGCTTTCTACATTGTTACCGCAGAGGAACAAGGAGTCGCTCTCAAAGATTTATCCGGGACGATTCAAAATGATATATTAAAAGAATATATGGTCCGCAATACTTATATATATCCGCCAGACGTGTCAATGCGAATTATCTCAGATATTTTCGCATATACAGCTAAAAATATGCCAAAGTTCAACTCCATCAGTATTTCTGGCTACCATATGCAGGAAGCGGGAGCTCCGGCTGATCTCGAACTCGCCTACACACTTGCCGATGGGCTTGAGTATGTCCGGACGGGATTAAATGCGGGGATTGACATTGATTCCTTTGCCCCTAGACTGTCATTCTTCTGGGGAATTGGAATGAACTATTTTATGGAGGTAGCAAAGCTTCGTGGTGGCAGAAGAATCTGGGCAGAGCTGATGAAGCCATTTGCGCCAAAAAATCCTAAATCACTTGCTTTAAGGACACATTCCCAAACATCAGGCTGGAGTTTAACCGAACAGGATCCGTTTAACAATATTATCCGTACTTTAATCGAAGCTCATGCAGCCGTTATGGGTCATACTCAGTCGCTCCATACGAATGCCTTAGATGAAGCAATTGCACTCCCAACCGATTTTTCAGCAAGAATTGCCCGAAATACTCAGTTATATTTACAAAAGGAAACATATCTTTGCAATGTGATTGATCCATGGGGCGGCTCTTACTATGTTGAAACATTAACAGATGAACTGATGAGAAAAGCCTGGGAGCATATTGATGAAATTGAACGTCTTGGCGGTATGACAAGGGCGATCGAAGCGGGTCTGCCTAAGCTGAGAATTGAAGAAGCTGCAACAAAGCGGCAGGCGAAAATCGATTCAGGCAAAGAAGCGATCATTGGTGTAAATTGTTATAAAGTTGAGAATAACGACCAGTTTGATATTTTAGAAATAAACCAAGAGGCAGTAAAGCAAAAACAAATTGCAAAGCTGCAGCAATTAAAAGCGAGCCGTGATCAAGAACGGGTTAATCAAGCTTTAGAACGAATTACAGAGGCGGCTGCAACAGGGGAAGGAAATCTGTTAGAGCTTGCAGTGGAAGCAGCGAGGGCACGTGCCACCCTTGGCGAGATTTCGATGGCGATAGAAAAAGTAACCGGAAGACATCGAGCTATGATAAGGAGTGTTTCTGGCGTGTACTTATCAAACTATGAACATGAAGCAAGTATGCAAAAGGTCATTCAAATGACGGAAGAGTTTTTCCAAACAGAGGGCAGAAGACCAAGGATGCTGGTTGCGAAAATGGGCCAAGACGGCCATGACCGGGGTGCTAAGGTAATTGCAACAGCATTTAGCGATCTTGGCTTTGATGTCGATATCGGACCGTTATTCCAAACGCCCGAAGAAACCGCGAAACAGGCTGTCGAAAATGATGTCCATGTTGTTGGAGTGAGCTCACTTGCAGCAGGGCATAAAACGTTACTTCCTAAGCTAGTTGGCGAACTGAAAAAATTTGGAAGAGAAGATATTATGATTGTCATTGGCGGAGTAATCCCGGCAAAAGACTATCCTTTCTTGCTTGAAAACGGAGCATCTCATATCTTTGGTCCGGGTACAGTAATTCCATTGGCAGCAGAAAAAATTATAGATGAAATTTACATTCGATTAGGGTATGAAAAGATAGAAGATTAAATGATGTCAATCGGTCCATAAACGTCATGGATCAGCGCATAAATCTCGTGGATCGTCACATAAACATTAAGGGGGCGATGAACTATTTTTAACCTGGATAAAGCGCCTAAATACCGAAAAGTAAACGATCAAAAGCTTGAACTTCATGACATGAAACAGGCAATTTTAGCCGGAGACCGGAAAGTTTTAGCACAGGCCGTGACCTTGGTTGAAAGTCAGGCAGCAGATAAACAAAAACAGGCGCAACAATTGCTGCAAGAGCTTCTCCCCTTTACAGGAAATTCGATTCGCATCGGTATCACAGGTGTGCCGGGAGCAGGCAAAAGTACTTTTATTGAGGCATTAGGATTAAAATTATGTGAAAAAGGCCATCGTTTAGCTGTTTTGGCTGTGGATCCAAGCTCTAGTGTGAGCGGAGGCAGTATTCTTGGGGACAAAACCAGGATGGAGGAGCTTTCAAAGCATCCAAATGCCTTCATCCGCCCTTCACCCTCAGGGGGAACACTTGGCGGGGTTCATCGAAAAACAAGAGAATCCATCATTCTTTGTGAGGCAGCCGGGTTTGATATTATTTTTGTTGAAACAGTTGGAGTTGGCCAAAGTGAAGTGATTGTTAGAGAACTCGTCGATTTTTTTCTCTTGCTCGTTATTACCGGTGCAGGAGATGATCTGCAAGGGATGAAAAAAGGGATTATCGAGTTAGCAGATGCGATTGCAGTAAATAAAGCGGATGGGGAGAATGAGAGAAAGGCAGAATTAACGAAGAAGGAATACAACCAAATATTGGCGATGGTGCAGCCTGCAACGCAAGGCTGGAAAACGAGGGCTTACACGTGTTCTGCCCTGTATCTTAAAGGTTTGGAGGAACTGTGGGAGGTTATTCAAAGCTTTGTTCAAACCACAAAAGTATCCCGAGTATTTTTTGAACGGAGAAAGTTACAGTCTAAACAATGGCTATTGCAATCGATCCGCGATGAATTAGAGGCTCGTTTTTATACTAATCATGAGATCCGACAGCTTCTTCAGGAATATATGAAACAGGTAGTGGAAGGGAAGGTAACCGTAACACAAGCAGTTGAAGCACTCTTTTCTATATATGAAGTAAAATAAAAATGGGATAGCGCTCAGGCTATCCCATAGATCCAGGGAGTTTAGGGGTATGGATCTAGATGTAGTAATAGGATACCCATATTATTGCGAGTTCAAACCTTTAAAACATAAAAATTTGAAAAATATATGGGAAACTTGGTATGATTATGATAAAGTCCGCGATAATGAGTAAAATTCAGGAAGAAGGATTCCTAGTGGATTTTGGATTAATCTCTAAAAAGGAGAGAATGCTATGAACATCGATTTTAATCTTTTGATGAATGATGCTGTTCGTCAAGCGCGCGAAGAAATTGTGGCGGCCGGATATACTGAATTAAAGACACCTGAAGAGGTTCAGGAAGCTCTTAATAAAAAAGGGACAACTTTAGTCATGATTAATTCTGTCTGCGGATGTGCTGGAGGGATTGCGAGACCTGCTGCCAGTCATGCGATTCATTATGATAAAAAACCTGATCAGCTTGTAACAGTTTTCGCTGGTCAAGATAAAGAAGCAACGGAATCTGCAAGAAGCTATTTTGAAGGCTATCCGCCATCATCCCCTTCCTTTGCCCTTTTAAAGGATGGCAAGATTGTAACAATGGTGGAGCGCCACGAAATCGAAGGCCATGATCCAATGTCTGTAGTCAACAAACTCCAAGAATACTTCGATAAATATTGCGAAGAAGTGTAAAGTGACTGGCACCGACTGAATTATGTCGAACCAATGTTCTTGACAAGTAAAGGTCTCACAGAAGAAAATTCTGTGGGGCTTTTTGTTTTGTGATATTCTTGAATCAGATGCGACTATTGTTTGTTGATACTGCAATATAAAAGGCATATTTTAGTTATTGAGGGGTAGCACATGTTTAAAATTGGTTATCGCACTATAAAAACAGCCGTGGGTGCCGTTCTGTCCATCATGATTGCTCAATTATTTCAGCTGGAGAATTTCGCTTCTGCCGGTATCCTGACCATTCTATGTATTAAGCCAACGAAAAGGAAATCACTAAAAGCTGCAATGGATCGGTTTGTTGCATGTTTTATTGCTTTATTACTTGCGAGCCTCTTTTTTGAATTGATTTCTTATCATCCGATTGTAATTGGAATACTTTTATTAGTTTTTATCCCCGCAACTGTTAAGTTAACCGTTCAGGATGGAATTGTAACGGCAAGCGTCATTATTTTACATGTATACATGGCAGAAAATATAACAGTGTCCTTTATATTGAATGAGGTTTTTCTTATTGTGATAGGGCTGCTCGTCGCACTCCTATTAAATCTTTATATGCCATCTCTAGATAAAAAACTATTACATATTAGGGATGAAGTCGAGCTCCATATCTCAAACATCTTACGCAGTATTGCCAACTACTTAAAAATAAATGATGAGGGATTGCTAGCCAATGAAATTACAGGACTTGATCAGGCGATACAGCGAGGAAAAGAACTAGCTTTTAAAGATTATGAAAATCGTCTTCTCCAAGAGGAAAATCTATATTTTAACTATTTTATTATGAGGGAAAAGCAATTTCATATTATTGAGCGCGTCCTTCCATTATTGGCTTCCTTTCAATTCAATACTTCACAACGGATCCAAGTTGCAGAATTTATTCGCGATTTAAGTGAACATGTTCATTCGGGAAATACGGCTCATCATTTTTTATATAAATTGTATCGGCTAAAGCACTCTTTCGATCAAATGGAGCTTCCGAAAACCCGCGAAGAGTTACAAGAACATGCGGCTCTCTTGAATTTTGTAAGGGAAATGGAACAATATCTGCAAATTAAGAGTCATTTTAAAGGTCTATATGATACCAAGACGGACAGCAAAAAAGAAACATCGGGATGAATGGAAAATAAACAGTTCATGCACACTATACATAGGTGATGGACTATGAAAGTATTGCTTGCATTCATTTTAGCGGTTGTGTCGCCAATTTGGCCGATTGGAGAAAATCCTTTGCCGGGTGACCCTTTTATTATCGTTAATAAAAAATACAATAAACTCGCATTTGTCCTCGATGAAAAAATAGAAGTCTATCCAATCGCGTCGGGAAAAACCGATGATTTAACGCCAGAAGGCCTATTTACCGTAACGGTTAAGGCAATTAACCCTTACTATCGGAAGTTAAATATACCGGGCGGTCATCCGAAAAACCCTTTGGGAAGCAGATGGATTGGATTTGATGCACTAGACACAATCGGAAGAACATACGGAATCCATGGGACCAATCGTCCAGAATCAATTGGGAGATATGTTTCGAACGGATGTATTCGGATGAGGAAAGAAGATGTGGAAGCATTATTTGACCAGGTTCCGATTGGAACCAAGGTGTGGGTTGTTTCGAATTATAAATCATTCTATGATTTAGCGGTTGAAGCAGGAGCAATTATGGATGAATCACAAAAATTAAAATGGCCATTAGTGATGAATTGGTAATCACTAATGGCTTTTTTAATCGGACAAACGGGGTTTAGCGGTAAAATAGCATACGGACTATTAGGAACAGTCCAATTTTGCACAAATCATTTGCGCGGTATTTGGTCTTACAATCGAAGCAATACAAGCAGTATAGTATAGATAACCCATTAACCTATCCATATTACAAAAGCTTTTTTGCACATACTAAAGTGCAAAGGAGGTAGGGTTCATGTCATTAGATAAGAGAAGTATTGCAATTTTATCCCATCTTGTTGAAGCAAAATCCTACGTTCCCATAAAGGAACTGATGGAAAAATTTAAGATTTCGCGTCGTACAATCTACTACGATATAGATAAGGTTAATGGTTGGCTAAAAGAGAATAAATTAGAGCCGGTCAAACATGTAAGAGGAGAAGGATTTAAGCTCGAGGAAAACACAGCCTTACAAATTCCTGAAAAAATTAAATTATTCAGGACATGGCAATATGAATTTTCTGCAAAAGAACGTAAAGCCTGGCTAGCGCTCTATTTACTAGGGCGTGATACTGCGCTTTATCTAGAGGATCTAATGGAAAAGACTCGGGTTAGCCGTAATACAACGTTGGATGATTTAAAAGTATTAAAAGGAGAAATAGAGAGATTCCATTTATCCCTGGATTTTGATCGTAAGACAGGCTATGCCATTACAGGAGATGAAGATGATAAGAGAAAAGCAATTGTGTACTATTTGTCGACTGTTCTCCCTAATGAAGGATGGCAAACGTTACTGTCCAAAATCCCTTTTATCCTAAATCGATCTGATACAAATTCGGAAGAACATATAAATCTTTTTAATTCAGATGAATTGAAAGCTGTACAACATATTGTGGCAGAAAGTGAAAAGGATCTTAACATTCAATTTACTGACGATTTTTTTCATAGTTTGACCTTTCGCCTAATGTTTTTTGGAAAAAGGCTAATGCAAGGAAAAAAAGTGCAGATCAATCAGGTAGAAAAAGAAGTCCTAAGTGAAACAAAGGAATATCAAGCCGCATGTAAATTGGCACAAAAACTATCAAAAGTGTTGAACGTAGAATTTCCACAAGATGAAATATTTTATATAACAAAACATTTACTAAGCTCAAGGGTCCAATTCTCCAAAGATATTTCAGAGGAATCGGGGGATTCTGACTCTCAAATCTTAACAGAAGTGGTTTCAAATATGGTGACTGATTTTCAGAAATATGCTTGCGTCTTTTTCAAAGACAAAGAGTTATTAGTAAGAAATTTACTAGTCCATGTGAAGCCATCGTTTTATCGGATTAAGTATGGACTTGAAGTGGAAAATCAGGTGGCAGAATCGTTGAAAGAGAAATATCCCGATATTTTTCTTCTGACGAAAAAGGTCATCCATCATCTCGAAAAGGCGGTTGGGAAACCTGTTCATGAAAATGAGATTGCCCTGATTGCCATGTATTTTGGCGGCTGGATGAGAAGAGCAGGGGTTAAACCAGCGAATCGTAAAAAGGTCATCATTGTTTGCGGAAGCGGTTTAGGAACTTCTAAATTGCTTGAGACACAGTTAGAGGGACTTTTTTCAACCATTGATATTATTGGGAGCGTTTCGCTTAGGGAATTTGAGCATAACGATTATGAGGTTGATTTTATTTTTTCAACTACACCGGTACAAAAGCAAGATAAACCTGTTTTTATAGTCAGTCCAATCTTAACAGAGGCAGAGAAGGAAAGCCTATTAAAAAAAGTAAACGCTTTAATGGATGCAAATGTAATTCAAAAACAGAACTCTGTTGATGCTTTACTAGATATTATAAAAAAACATACAAACATAGTGGATCAAAAAAACTTGGAAAAAGAATTAAGGCAATATTTAACGAAGCCGAAATCGAATGTGCAGGTTGCCGCTAAACCAAGCTTACAAGATTTACTCAAAAGGGAATATATTCATTTTATAAAGGAAGTGAAAGATTGGAAGGAAGCGATCCGTGCTGGTGCAATTCCATTACTGAATAGGAACCATATTACAGAGGATTATGTGGAAGCAATGATTGATTCTGTGATGAAATATGGTCCATATATAGTGATTGCTCCAAAGGTAGCGATACCCCACGCCAATCCAGAGGATGGGGTAAAAAAATTAGGAATGAGCTTACTTTGTTTGGAAAAAGGGGTTCGCTTTTCTGATTCCCGAAAACATGATGTCCAGGTTGTGATTGTTTTAGCTGCAATTGATGGAGAGACTCATTTAACCGCTTTATCACAGCTTACTAAAATGTTTACAGACCCGGAAAATTTAAATGAAATCATGGAGAGTCATTCCTTAGATCGAATACTTGAAATGATAAAAGCTTATTCGCATTAAATGTTCAGAAAAGGAGTAACTATTTTATGAGGTTTTTAGAAGAACGTCTGGTAGCCCTAGATGTGGAAGTAACATCTTCAAACCAAGCAATTGAAGCTGCGGGAGCTTTGTTAGTCAATGAAAATGCCGTAGAAGAGACTTATGTTAAAGCCATGCTTCAATCCTATCAAAAGAATGGTCCTTATTTTGTATTAGCACCTATGATTGCCTTACCTCATGCAAGACCAGAGGATGGAGTAAAAGAAGCATCTGTGTCTTTTGTGAGACTGAAATACCCGGTCGAATTTGGGAGCAAATGGAATGACCCGGTTAAATTCGTATTTGCACTAGGTGCTTCATCAAGTAATGAGCATCTTCAAATATTACAAAAATTGACGATGCTTTTGAATGAGCCAAGCAATCTAGAACAGTTAGAAAGGGCAACAAGCTATCAAGATATAAAAAAAATTATTGGAGGGAATTAAGAATGAAAATTTTATGTGTTTGTGGATTAGGACAAGGAACTAGTTTAATTTTACGAATGAATGTAGAAACCGTTTTAAGAGAATTAGGAGTTCAGGCTGATGTGGAGAATACCGATGTGTCTAGTGCTTCAAGTGAACATCCTGATCTGATTATCACTAGCAATGAACTGGCACATTCACTAGAAGGACACTCTTCTAAGATCATTATTGTAAATAACTATTTTGATATGAATGAAATTAAGACAGCTCTAGAAGGACAAATTCAATAATTATATTAACAGGGGGTATAGTGATGGAAATCATTCAATGGATTGCCACCAATATTTTTGGTGTACCAGCTATTTTATTAGGATTTATCGTTCTGTTAGGTCTGCTTTTACAAAAGAAAACTACTAGCCAGGTCATTAGCGGAACATTTAAAGCAATGATCGGGTTCTTAATTATCAATGCAGGCGCTGGGGTCATTGTTGGTGCATTAACTGTATTTGAACCAATGTGGAAGGAAGTATTTGGTTTAGAAGCAAGTTCCTTTACTGATTTCTTAGGTCAAGAAGCATTTGGCGGAAAATATGGTTCTGCTGTTACACTTGCTATGTTTATTGGTTTCATTATTAACGTGTTACTGGCTCGATTTACGAAATTCAAATATATTTATTTAACAGGTCATATGATGTTCTGGACTACTATGATCTTTGCCGGGATTATAGTTGATGCTGTCGGAGATGTATCGTTTGGTGCACTTGTAATCTTCTTATCTATCTTTATGGGGCTATACTGGACATTCCAGCCCGCTATTGTTCAGCCTTTTATGCGCAAGGTAACAGGAAACGATAACATTGCATTAGGGCACACTTCTGCGATAGTTGCTCTTCTTGCAGCATGGTTAGGAAAAATATTTGGTAATAAAGAGAATGATTCAGAGAAAATAAAACTGCCAAAAGGACTTGAGTTTTTAAGAGATTCTAATGTTATTACAGCTTTAACAATGGGGATTTTGTTCTTTATCGGTGCAGTAATATTAATGGGAAAGGGTACTCCTGGTGCTGAAACTCTAATTGCTCAAGCTGGAGACCAAAACTTTGTAATGTATTCGATTGTACAATCCTTTACATTTGCTGGTGGTATTGCGGTTGTATTGCTTGGGGTTAAAATGTTTATCGGTGAAATCGTTCCCGCCTTTAATGGGATCGCTACAAAATTAGTACCTGGTGCAAAACCTGCATTAGACTGTCCAGTTGTTTTTCCCTTTGCGCCGAATGCTGTAATCCTTGGATTCTTAGGGGCATTTGCAGGTGCTCTCATTTGGTTAGTGATTTTAGGTAATACAGTAGCCTATGTTTTCGTACCAACCATGATTGTGTTATTCTTCCACGGTGCAACAGCAGGGGTATTCGGAAATTCAACCGGTGGGGTTAGAGGTGCCTTAATTGGCGGTTTCGTAACAGCAACTGTTGTAGCATGGGGACAATATATTACTGTTAAATTCTTAATAGATTCAACAATTCCTGATACAGCTATGTGGGCAGCAGACTCTGATATGTTTGTATTAGGACCAATTGTTAAATGGATTGCACAGCTATTGTTTTAATAAATGAAAGGGTCTGTCCAATAATAGGTCAGCCCCTTTTTCTTGATAGACTGTCAGATTTTTAAAAATGGGAGGTATAATCATGAGTTTTATACGTACTTTTAATGGAGATATCAAACCAGAGGATTTGGGATTCACATATTCTCATGAACATATTGTTTGCCGCCCGGATTATTGGGTTCAGCGCGGAGAAGATGATCTGCTTTTAGATGATAAAGATAAGTCTCAAAAAGATGTCGAAGATTTTAAACGTCATGGCGGAAAAACGATCGTAGATGCGACCGCGATTGATTATGGACGGGATGTACAGGCAGTCAAACAAATCTCGGATGAAACGGGAGTTCAAATAATCGGAACGGCAGGTTTTAACAAAAGCTTCCTTTGGGATGCAAGAGTGAAGGAAGAACTAAAGCCAATCATCGGAGATTATGAGACTTACGCAGAATGGATTGACAAGACGCCAATCAATAAACTCACCGATTTTGTGATTCGGGAAGTAGAAGAAGGATTAGAGGGCACGCCATTAAAAGCCGGTCAAGTGAAATTTGGTACAGGCTATAATCGGATCACGCCGCTCGAGGAAAAGACATTACGCGCAGTAGCAAGGGCTCACCATGAAACGAAAGCGCCTGTCCATTCTCATACTGAAGCAGGGACTATGGGGCTTGAGCAGCTTGAGTTATTAAAAAGTGAAAATATTAATCTTGAAAATTTGAGCCTGGGACATATGGATCGGAATCCAGATCCATACTACCATGAACAAATTGCAAAAACAGGGGCATTTTTAAGTTTTGATGGAATTGCGAAAATCAAGTATGCTCCGGAAAGCACCAGAATTTACTGCATTTTGGAACTAGTAAAAAAGGGATATGAGGATCAAATTTTAGTAAGCGGTGACACTGCTAGAAAAACGTATTATAAGCACTATGACTATGGTCTGGGATTAGAATATATCATCGCAAAGTGGGTTCCACGCTTTATTGATGATGCAAACCGTCAAGGATTTGACGGTGAAAAATTAATTCGCAAATTTTTTATCGAAAATCCAGCAAGATGTTTTGCATTTAAAAAGTAAGGGGAGAAGCTCTGATGAAATTTCAATTTGAAAATTCGTATGAAGTAAAAGAAAAGATTCAAAAAAGCCAAATTGCGATTTTGCCGATTGGGGCTGTAGAAGCACATGGTCCCCATCTTCCGCTTGGTACTGATAACTTATTAGCTGAAAGACTTTCAGAGCGAGTAGCTGAAAAAACAGGTGCTTTTGTTTTGCCTACGCTGCCATATGGGCAAGTTTGGAGTTTGAAAAATTTCCCGGGCAGTATCAATATCAGTAACGAAACTTTAATTTCATTACTAGTAGATATGGGAATCAGTCTATATGAACAAGGATTCCGTGTTTTTGTTATGCTTAACGGCCACTTAGGAAATGCCGTCGCACTTAAAGAAGCTGCTAGAAAGCTCTATGCAAAATTCCCGGACTTTCGCATTCTTTATCTATTTTATCCAGGCATAAAGAAAGTGACAGAAGAGGTTAGAGAGACAAAATCTTCGCATGCAACCTATTTTCATGCGTGTGAAATCGAGACCTCTTACATGCTGTATCTTGCAGAAGAATATGTTGATATGTCAAAAGCGATAACAGACATACCAAACATCCCAATGAGTGCAGATATCACACCGACACCATGGGAGGAATTTACAAGTTCAGCTGTGTTAGGCGATGCAAAATTAGCAACAAAAGAAAAGGGAAGAAAAATCATAGATGCCGCTATTGAAAACATGGTGGAATTGATAGCGGGAGCGAAAAATCAAATGAATCGGCGTAAATAAGAAGGATTAATCCAAAAACAGGCTGAAGGTTCCGCTGGAAGCGACAAAATCATTCAATCAAAAAGGAGTTAAGATAGATGCTTATCCAATTTTTTGAGAAAGCAAAAGAAAGATTAGAGCTGGTTGAAAAAAATGAAGTAGAAAATTTAATAAAAGCAGCTCAAAAAGTAGCTGAGGCAATCCAAAACGATGGAATCATCCAGCTTTTTGGATGTGGACATTCCCACATTCTAACAGAGGAAGTCTTTTACCGTGCTGGAGGCTTAGTTCCAATTAAACCAATATTTATTGAACCATTAATGCTTCATGAGGGTGCATTGCGCTCCTCACAATTAGAAAGGAAAAATGACTATGTGGGACAGTTTTTAAAGGGTGAGGATATCCAACCAAATGATGTCGTATTTGTCCTATCGACATCCGGAAGAAATCCGGTTCCCGTAGATGTTGCAGCCGAGGCTAAAAATCGGGGAGCTTTTGTCATTGGAATCACATCTTTAGAGTACTCTCAAAGTCAAGTTTCCAGACATAAAAGCGGAAAACATCTATATAGTTCTGTAGACCTTGTCATTGATAATCATTCTGTTAAGGGTGACGCTATTTTATCGTATGAAAAGGTTAAAGTTCCATTTGGTCCAACTTCTACGGTAGTAGGAGCGGTGATTTTGAATGCAATCTTTGCTGAAGCAATTAAAATCATAGCTGATCACGGATATGAACCGCCTGTTTTTTTAAGCGGAAATATTGATGGCGCAGATGAACATAATGAGAGGATTATAAAAAAATACCAAGAAAGAATTCCGTTACTGTCTTAAATAATTGGATGGGGCTGTCCGATAAGTCTCTAAAATAAAGCAGGTGGAGAAAAATGAGTTGTTTTTCTATACCTGCTTTAATATTTTACCTATTGTTAATGTTGTAATTATGTTGATTGGAGCAGAAGGCGCGAGACTCATTTCCACTGCCTCACGATATCAGTAGTTGTGATCTGAATCAGAAAAATTTTTCACGAATGAAAAAATGTATTTTTATCAAGTAGCAGTGGAAAGTGGGAGTACGGGGCAGGGGAGACCCCGTAGGCGCTAAAGCGCCGAGGAGGCTCCCCGGCACGCCCTAAGGTCCGCGAAATGCCTGAAGCGCAAATCAACAGGCAAGTTCAACACAACCATTAAAAAAACCAAAATTAAAAGGGCTACTAAAAAGTCAGTTACCAGAACTTTTTGGACAGCCCCATTTTGTTATTTTTATACTTTAAGAAAGAAACAATTTTAGCGGGATCAATAATCGACGCAGTAAAAATTTTGAGGAAAAAAGTACAATGATGCCCTAGTCAAGCTATACATCAGGCCGTGGCGTTTCGAGCGTGATAACGGCAACTAATCCTCTGCCTTCACTTTACGGCTTGCCATTTGGCGAGTTTTCTTTATAAAAACCAGCTGACTCCCATTAGCAGGGTAGAAGCAATCATGGCAAAAAGCATTAAATAAACAATTACTTTTCTAATCTTTTTATTTCTCATTAAAGGCGCTCCTTTCTCCTATATCCTTTAATCATTGTACAAGGATTTTGGCTATTCAACAAGTGAAACCAAGGGCTTTCGGCAGGGTATATCATTTTAATGCAGGAATTTCGACAAAAATAGAGAATGTAATCCAGTAAAATAGAATCGTCGTTTATCGGGAGGAGGCGGTACAGCATGGAAAAAGTAGATCATATTGGCATAGCGGTTCGTTCGATAGAGGGGGTTCTCCCTTTTTATAAGGAAGTTATGCAGCTTGAAATGATCAAAATGGAAGATGTAGAAACAGAAGGGGTACGGGTTGCTTTTCTGCAAGCTCACAATACGAAAATTGAATTATTGGAGCCATTAAATCAGGAGAGTCCAGTGGCAAAGTTTATTGAAAAGAGGGGAGAAGGGATTCATCATCTTGCCTTTCTTGTTCAGAATATTGAGGCAGAAATTATGAGACTGAAGGGGCAAGGGGCACAATTGCTTCAAGAGCAGCCGAAACGGGGAGCAGGCGGAGCCAAGGTTGTGTTTTTACATCCGAAACAAGCCAACGGAGTTTTATACGAAATTTGCGAAAGATAGACAAAGGGGAGACATCTTACATGGTAGACATTTATGAAAAAATCAATGAATTGTACGATAAACGCAGGGAAATAGAGCTTGGGGGCGGAGACGAAAAAATAAGAAAGCAGCACGAAAAGGGGAAATTGACAGCAAGAGAAAGAATAGAGCTTTTATTAGATGAAGGAACTTTTGTTGAATTAAATCCTTTTATCGAACACAGGGGGCACGATTTTGGTCTCAACGGAATGAAAGGACCAGGCGATGGCGTGGTTACCGGCTACGGCAAAATTCACGGACGTCCCGTTTACCTCTTTTCTCAGGATTTTACCGTGTTCGGGGGAGCATTAGGTGAAATGCACGCGAAGAAGATTGCAAATGTAATGGATCTTGCGGCCAAAAATGGTACCCCTTTCATCGGCTTAAATGATTCAGGCGGAGCGCGGATTCAAGAAGGAGTTGTTTCGTTGGACGGGTACGGACAGATATTCTACCGAAATGCAATATATTCAGGAGTGATCCCGCAAATCTCTGTAATCATGGGTCCATGTGCCGGTGGAGCCGTCTACTCTCCAGCGATTACAGATTTTGTTTTTATGGTAGATGAGACCAGTCAAATGTTTATCACAGGTCCTAAAGTAATCGAGACCGTAACAGGGGAAAAAATATCGCCAGAGGATTTAGGCGGTGCTCATGTCCATAATGCTATCAGCGGCAATGCCCATTTCCGGGGACAGACAGAAGAACAAGTTTTAGACAAGGTAAGAGCTCTGCTTCATTATCTTCCTCAAAATAACGAGGAATCAGCGCCAATCGCGGAGACAGAACAGGGGGACGACTATCGGACTAACCTAACCGATTTAATCCCATTTGATCCAGTCCGTCCTTATGATGTACGTCAGGTGATCGAAGCGATAGTAGATCCTCATTCCTTTTTTGAAGTGCATAAGGAATTTGCGAAAAACATTGTTGTTGGCTTTGCTAAGTTGAAGGGAGAGACTGTGGGACTCGTTTGTAATCAGCCGAAAGTGATGGCGGGGGGCTTAGACATCGATTCCTCTGATAAAGCAGCACGGTTTATCCGCTTTTGTGACTCATTTAATATTCCGCTGATCACATTTGAAGACGTAACAGGATTTTTTCCAGGAGTCAAACAGGAGCATGGGGGCATCATTCGCCATGGAGCGAAAATTCTTTATGCCTATTCAGAGGCGACTGTACCAAAAATTACGGTAATCTTAAGAAAAGCATATGGAGGAGCCTATGTTGCTTTAAACAGCAAGTCAATCGGGGCAGATCTTGTGTTTGCCTGGCCGAATGCGGAAATTGCCGTAATGGGTCCACAAGGAGCGGCCAATATTATTTTTGCGAAAGAGATAGCCTCCAGTCAGAATCCAGAGGAAACGAGAAAAGAAAAAATTGAAGAGTATCGGCAAAAATTTGCGAATCCCTATGTAGCAGCGAGCATGGGGATGGTTGACGACGTTATTGACCCGCGTGAAACAAGAATAAAGCTAATTCAGGGGTTAGATATGCTCCGTCATAAAAAAGAGCAAAGGCCAAAGAAAAAGCACGGGAACATACCTTTATAGGAGTAGATGCCTGCCTGTAGCCATCTTCCTTTGCTTGTATCGATCTGCTTATGAGCGTTATACTAGAATGGAAGTGAAAAATCGGAGGTAAATACATAACATGAAAGCAGAACGATTACTAGAGGAATTCCTAGAATTAGTACAAGTAGATTCTGAAACACGCTTTGAAACTGAAATTGCAAAAGTGTTAAGAGAAAAGTTTTCAACGCTTGGATTGGATGTTACAGAAGATGATACAACAAGTCAAACAGGGCATGGTGCTGGGAATTTAGTATGTACATTGCCAGCTACAAAAGATGGTGTTGATCCAATTTATTTTTGCTGCCATATGGATACAGTGGTTCCTGCTAAAGGAGTTAAGCCAAGTGTGAAAGATGGGTACGTAGTGACAGATGGAACCACGATTTTAGGAGCCGATGATAAAGCGGGAATTGCAGCTATGCTTGAAGCGATTCGTACTTTAAAAGAAGAAAAGATTGAACACGGACAAATCCAATTTATCATTACGGTTGGGGAAGAGTCTGGTCTTGTTGGCGCGAAAGCACTTGACCCATCCTTAGTCAAAGCAAAATACGGCTATGCACTTGACAGTGATGGGTCAGTGGGAAATGTTATCGTTGCGGCTCCTACCCAAGCAAAAGTTAAAGCCGTTATTCATGGAAAAACAGCCCATGCAGGGGTTGCTCCGGAAAAAGGGGTTTCGGCTATCACAGTTGCAGCCAAAGCAATAGCGAAAATGCCGCTTGGACGGATTGATGAGGAAACAACCGCCAACATTGGCCGTTTTGAAGGCGGTACGGCTACAAACATCGTTAGTGACCGCGTTGATATTTTAGCGGAAGCCCGTTCTCTTGTTCCGGCAAAAATGGAACAGCAAGCAGCAAAGATGAAACAAGCTTTTGAAGAAGCGGCTGAAGAAATGGGCGGAAAAGCTGAAGTTGAAGTAACGGTTATGTATCCAGGTTTTAAATATTCAAAAGATGATGAAGTTGTTCAGGTTGCACAAAAAGCTGCTGCCAAAATTGGCCGCTCAAGTGAATTGCTAAAAAGCGGCGGCGGCAGTGATGCCAATGTCTTCGCCGGTATGGGTGTGCCAACTGTCAACTTATCAGTAGGATATGAAGAAATTCACACAACGAATGAACGGATGCCAATTGAAGAATTAAATAAATTGACTGAAATGATGATCGCTATTATTCAGGAAGTTAGTCAATAACAAGGAGAGAAAAATATAATATGGCAACATTAGGACATGCTGTCACATTTATGATGGGGAATCAACCATACGCCATCTCTTTAGAATATATTAAATCAATCGAACCATTTGATTTGATTGAAACCCAAGAGCCGGGCTCAAGTGTCATACTCGGAAAAAGCATAATTCGCGATGAAGAGGTAATCGTTCTTGATTTACAGTCTTTCTTATTGGATCATCCATTCCAACAAACAGAGGAGTCCCGCCTCCTTTATGTTGAAGCTGAAAATGAACGATTTGCGATAGCTGTTTCTGCTGGAGAAGTGATTAATGGCCACGATCTTAAACTAAAAGAGATGGGACTAGCAGGAAATCAAGACAATCAGTTTGTTACAAACGTTGTTTTACTCAATGATCAAATCATACCGGTCATCAATCCGCAAATATTGTTTGGAACTTTTCATCAAATAGTCAGGTAAAAGCTGCCAATTTGGCAGCTTTTGCTTTTTCCGAAATTATAATAAGATAAAAGTACAATTGATGACAAAGAAGGGCTCTGCCATGGAATCCAAAGCAAGAATCATTTTTCATATCGATATGAATAGTTTTTACGCATCGGTTGAAACGGCTTTTCATCCCGAATTAAAGGGCTTGCCTTTAGCGATTGCCGGGAATGCGAAAGAACGGAGAGGCATAATTGTTACTTGCAGTTATGAGGCTAGAAAATTTGGGGTAAAAGCGACAATGCCAATATGGGAAGCGAAAAAGTTATGTCCTGGCCTCATCATAAGGGAACCGGATTTTGATAAGTACCGTTCTGTTTCGAGACAAATGTTTCGCATTTTAGAAGATTATACGGAATGGGTGGAGCCGGTGTCGATTGACGAAGGATACATGGATGTAACGGAAGCTGAAGGAAATCTGCACCCAATTGCACTTGCAGAAACCATTCAAAAACGATTGCTAAATGAACTGCAGCTGCCTTGCAGTATTGGGATTGCCCCTAATAAATTTTTGGCGAAAATGGCATCCGATATGAAAAAACCATTGGGAATCACGGTTCTGCGGAAAAGAGATATGCAGACGAAGCTATGGCCATTAGAAATTGAAGAGATGCATGGGATTGGGAAAAAGACAGCAGAAAAATTGCGGAAAATCGGTATGAAAACAATTGGAGATTTAGCGAATGAATCAGAACTGACTTTAAAAGTAGCCCTTGGCATTAACGGAAAAAAGCTGTGGGAGCGGGCGAACGGTATAGACCGCCGAAAAGTCGATCCGGAAAGTGTCAATGAAATCAAATCGATTGGAAATTCAACCACCTTGCCAAGAGATACCGATAATCTGCAAGAAATTTATCAGATCCTCGAAAGACTAACCGACCGTGTGAGCAAACGTCTGCTTGCCAAGGGGTATGTTACTGAGGGAATTCAGATCATGATTCGCTATTTTAACAGAAAAACAGTTACGCGAAGTTTGACTTTATCAGATCCGCTCTTTAAGACTGAGGAGCTATTACCTTTTGTCAAGCAGCTGTTTTCAGTTAATTGGAATCATGAGCCCATTCGGCTTTTAGGTGTAACAGCCAATCATCTGCTTGATAAAAAAAGCTTTGCCCAGCAGCTTGATCTATTTTCCTATGAAAAAGAAGAAAGAGAATATAAGCTGTATGAAACTCTCAAAAAACTAAATCAAAAGCATGGAGAAGCAATCATTAGAAAAGGAATCGAAAAAAAGCAATAGAAAAAAGAGGCTAAACAGGGTGACCACTGAAAAAGTCCATTATAAAGGAAAGGCAGAAACGTTTATCAATAGAGAACGTTTCTGCCTTCTTTTATTTTATATCCCTCTTAACCAGGGCTGTTGATTTACGCTCCAGGCGCTTGCTTTCCGCGGGGCGGGCGGTGAGCCTCCTCGTCGCTTACGCTCCTGCGGGGTCTCACCTGTCCCGCTGCTCCCGCAGGAGTCAAGCACCTTCCACTCCAATCAACAGGGTGTAAAATTATATTGCATTAGCGATGACACAAAAATGGTCTCTCAAAACAGGCAGCCTCTTTTTTTTGCCTTATTAACAATTTTCAACATCTAAATCAGTAACTGGCCACCAATGGAAACCGTCTTTATCTAATAATTCAATCGCTTTCTTTGGCCCCATTGAGCCAGACTGATAGTTTGGAAAAGAAGGTTCTTTCGTTTCCTCCCAAGCTTTGGCGATCGGATCGATGTAGGTCCAGGATAACGCTACTTCATCCCAATGCGCAAAGTTCGTAGCATCTCCTCTGAGACAGTCATATAAAAGTTTTTCATAAGCTTCAGGTGTATTCATTCCATCTGTGCTTTTATTGGAGAAATTAAGCTTAATCGGTGTAGCATCCATAAACTGGCCAGCTTTTTTAGCATTGAGATGGAGAGTAATTCCTTCTTCAGGCTGAATATGAATCACCAATAAATTGGGATTTAGTGTTTCCTCTGTTTTCAAATATAAATTCATCGGAATGTCTTTAAATTGAACCACAATCTTGGTTGACTTTTCCGTTAGGCGCTTCCCTGTTCGAATGTAAAAAGGCACACCTGCCCACCTAAAGTTATCGATCATAAGTTTTCCGGCTACAAATGTTTCAGTATTGGAATTGGGATCGACATGATCTTCCTCTCGATAAGCAATTACAGCCTTCTCTTTACTCACGCCCGCATCGTATTGTCCTCTGATAAATGATTTCGCAATTTCATTACCTGTAATGGGTCTTAACGCTCTTAACACTTTTACCTTTTCACTTCTAATTTCATGGGTGTTTAACCGGATCGGAGGCTCCATCGCAAGCAGTGCCACCATTTGCAGCATGTGGTTTTGTACCATATCTCTTAAAGCACCGCTGCCTTCGTAATAACGTCCGCGGTCTTCGACTCCTAAGGTTTCGCTGGAGGTGACTTGGATGTTAGAAATAAAACGGTTATTCCAGAGCGGTTCAAAAATCGCATTGGCAAAACGGATAACTTCGATATTCTGAACCATTTCCTTGCCAAGATAATGGTCAATCCGATAGATTTCTTCCTCGTCAAAGGCTTGGCGGATATGATCATTTAATTCTTTCGCTGAGGCAAAATCATGTCCGAAAGGCTTCTCGATGATAAGACGGTTAAAACCGAATGCTGACTTTAGATTCTTTTTATAAAGAGATTCGGCAATGGTTTCGAAAAATTGCGGGGCCATCGCTAAGTAAAAGATCCGGTTGCCGCCTATATGATAATGTTCGTCCAATTGATCAATCAGTGATTTAAGCTTAGAAAACTCGTCTGTATTCGCAACATCCAACGATATGTAGTAAAAATGAGAGATAAATTCATCAAGCTCTTCCTCGGGTCCCACATGGTCAAGAATTGATTCTTTAACTTGATTATGGAATTCCTCCGTAGACAGCTCTCTTCTTGCAGTTCCGACAACTGCAAATTTTGGATTGAGCCTGTCCTTTTTAAATAAATGATAAATAGAAGGAAAAAGCTTACGATTGGCTAAATCGCCAGTTGCTCCAAAAATGGTTATAAGTGCAGATGGTTGGTTCTCGGACAATGTTGTTCCCTCGCTTCTTCATTCTTATGTAAAGTTTTCCGCTATTATGTAATAACAATCCAATATCTTATTATGTTTTGATAAAATTTGACACTTATTCGAGATTTTTCCCGTATAAATGTTATCCTTTTCTCTGAGGAAACGCAAATATATTCGCAGAAAAATTGTTATTTAACCTTAGTTAAAGGAATATATGTAATTTATGAAATATTTTAATGTAAATATTTCATAAATTTATTGTTTCTGGATATTTTTTCATGTAAGATTGATGGAGTAAGCGAGTCAAATACAAGAGGTGAGTGAAAATGGGTGTACAATTGAAAAAGGTTACCAAAACATATCAGTCGGGTGAATTAAAAGTAAAAGCTTTAAAAGATGTGGAAGTTGAAATTCCTGATGCGAAAATGGTCGTTCTGTTAGGCCCATCTGGTTCAGGCAAATCCACATTATTAAATATAATTGGTGGAATCGATCAGCCTGACGAAGGAATGGTTTCTGTGAATGGCTGGGATATAGCCAAAGCTACAGACAAAAAGCTTACTCAATTCCGAAGAGAAGAAGTCGGCTTTATTTTTCAGGCATATAACTTAATTCCTAGTCTGACAGTTTATGAGAATGTTGAAGTTGGAGCACAAATTAGTAAAAATCCCCTTTCCATTGAAGAAGTGTTAGAAGGGGTTGGAATGCTAGATAAAAAAGATAAATTTCCGCATCAGCTAAGCGGCGGGGAGCAGCAGCGGACAGCGATTGCCCGAGCTATTATAAAAAATCCTTCTATTCTTTTATGTGATGAACCTACAGGAGCTTTGGATGAAACAACAGGAAAAATGGTGCTAGAGTTATTACAGAAAGTTCAGGAACAGTATGGAACAACTATTTTAATTATCACGCATAATCCAGGCATAAGTGAAATTGCTCATATCATACTAAAAATGAAAAGCGGTGAAATTGTTTCTCAAACGGAGAATAACGAGCCGATTCCAGCGAAGCAGGTGAATTGGGTATGAGTCTGCAAAGAGGGGTATTTCGTACAGTTTGGAAGAGAAAAGTTCAGTCGATTGGGGCTATCCTTCTCCTTTTCATTGCTGTTATGCTCTATATTATGATGACTAATTCTCTTTCAAGCTTAGATAAAAGCTACCGGATTTTTAATGAGGATTACGTTCAGGAAGACTTTCATTTTATTGCCGCAAACAAAATAGAAGAATCACAAGCTGATAGATTAGAAGAAGAATTGTCGATACAGCTTGAAAAACGGTCTTTCGCAGATGTTTCATTAGAAGGGGAAGAAACATTAAGAATTTTAACTGTGTCAAATGAAGTGAATCTCCCCTATGTTTCCGAGGGGGAGCTGCCTCAATCTGAGAATGAGATTGCTTTATCAGAAAAATTCGCAGGGTTACTAAGTTTGAATGTAGGAGAATTGATTCACTTCAATGGAGAGTCTTACACGATATCGGGTCTTGTCTATTTGCCTGATTATGTATACCCTGTTGAAAATGAAGCCAATCTTTTATCAATGCCGGGTTCCTTTGGTGTGAGTGTAATGACAGAAGCAGGGTTAGCTGCTACTGGATTGCCCTTGATCACTCAGTATATGGGGGTCATCGAACAAAATACCGACCTCACTAAACTGAAGAAGGAAATTAATGATGTTGTACCTGTTTTAAAATGGGTCAACGCTAGTGAAAATCCTGGCATTTCCACTTTTGAAACAGAGGTAGAAGGTTCCAAAAGCTTTTCCGCCCTGCTGCCTTTGATTATTACACTTTTGGCGATCATGATGGTTACATTGCTTGCAGCGAAGCAGATCGAATGGGAACGGAAACAGATCGGAACTTTAAAGGCATTGGGATTTACTAAAGGAGAATTATTAAAAGCTTACATCTCTTTACCCTTATTAGTAGGACTGGCAGGTACAATATTAGGAGGTGCAGCAGGGTGGCTGCTTTCTACTCCGGTTCAGGTTTTGTATACCGACTTTTATCATATTCCGCCAATTACATCAGTCGGAAATCCGTTTATATTTTTATGGGCCATCACAGTCCCAGTCTTTTTAATCCTTTTGATTAGCGGGATCGCAATCTATCGAAAAGTTTCGAGTGACCTGCTCTCTTTAATGAAAGGTTCCGCTTCAGGCGAACTGAAGCAAAATACTCTGCAAGGAAATTGGGTTGTTTCCCGTTTTTCTAATTTTCAAACGAAGTATCGGATTCGTGCGCTGCTTCGCAGCAAGAGCCGTGTGTTTTATATGCTGGTTGGTTCTATTTTTTCATCAGTCACGTTACTATTCGGATTTTTGAGCATGAATTCGATGGATACACTTTTTACAGATACCTATCAAAATGTAAATAAATATAATTATGCTGTTCATTACAGTGGTATTCAAACCGATCAGCGTTTGACAGACGATGAACCGTTTACATTAATTCAGGCAGAGTTGGACTCAATAAAAGATAATGATCAGGAGAAATCTGTTGCACACCAAACCGTGGCTTTTTATGGGGTTGACCCTTCAGTTACTCTAGTGGATCTTTCAGTTGGTGAAACCAATGGTGATATTGCCAAAGCTTTAGCTGGCGGAGTCATAATCAACCAAGTGGTTGCATACACCCATGATTTAGAAGTTGGTGATGAAATCTCTCTGATCAGCTCGACCAATAGTGAGGCCATGACTTTTGCAATTACTGGGATCGTTGAATCATACACCGGCGCTTCTATTTATACAGACAGGGCTGTTTTAAATGAGTTGGCTGGGTTTCCTGAACATACGTATACAGGAAAATGGACAATGGAAGAGCCAGACGATCAAAGTGCCATTTTTATGATGGAAGATAAAACAGAAATTGTCGATTCATTTGAAAGCATGATGGGACCATCGCGATACTCGATTTTGATTACTGCAGGAATAGCGATCTTTATTGGGGTATTAATTATGTCATTGTTGACAAATATGATTTTAGAAGAAAATACGTACACGATCTCTATGCTAAAAGTATTGGGATATGAAAATAAAGCAGTCGCAAAAATGGTATTAAATCTTTATACGGCAGTAGTGATTGTTGGATACCTTCTTTCCATTCCGCTTTCACTGATGGCAATGGAGAGTATTGTGAAATATTTAGCCGGCGAAACCAGCTTCGCCCTGCCGGTAGAGTTAAGTCCGATATGGCTAGCCGCAGGGCTTCTCATTATGCTGTTAACCTATCAATTATCGCTGTTTGTTTCCAAACGGAAGATCGGTAAAATTTCGCTTCAAGAAGTTATGACACGTCAAGACTAATGAATATGGTATGATGTTATCAAGCCGAGCTCGTATACGAGTTCGGCTTGGTTGATATTAGAAAGTCGAGGTAGTTCTCATGGAATTATTATTTTTAGGGACAGGTTCCGGAGTCCCTTCGAAAATGCGTAATGTTACCTCTATTGCACTTAAGCTGTTAGCGGAAAGAGGGACGGTGTGGTTATTTGACTGTGGAGAAGCAACCCAGCATCAAATTTTACATACGAGTTTAAAACCAAGAAAAATTGAAAAAATCTTTATTACCCATTTGCATGGCGATCATATTTTCGGATTACCCGGTTTACTAGGCAGCCGTTCGTTTCAGGGTGGCGTCGATCGCCTAACGGTCTATGGACCCGAAGGGATTAAAGAGTATATTGAAACAAGTCTTCGTCTTTCTGGAACACATCTTAACTATCCATTACACATAGAAGAATTTACGAGCGGGATTATTTTTGAAGATGAATGCTGGCAAGTAAAAGTCTTACCGCTTCAACATGGAATGCCTTCCTATGGATTTCGAGTTACTGAAAAAGATCAGCCTGGTCCGCTATTAGTTGATAAATTAAAAGAAATTGGCATCGAACCCGGCCCAATCTATCAACAGTTAAAAAATGGAGAATCAGTCGAATATGAAGGGAAAATTCTAGACGGGAAGGATTTTGTCGGTCCTGCCATTAAAGGAAGAATTGTTACTATTTTAGGAGACACGGTTCCATGTCAGACAGCAATTGAGTTAAGCCAAAATGCCAATATCGTTGTACATGAAGCCACATTTTCTGCAGATGCAGAAGAAATGGCCAGAAATTATTTTCACTCGACAACTAAACAGGCAGCCTTAGTTGCTAGTGAGGCTAATGCTGGAAAACTGTGTATGACCCATTTTAGTGCCCGCTTTCAATTTGAAGATTTGCCAGAGTTAACAAAGGAAGCGGAGCAATATTTTCCCGATGTCGTTGCTGCTTATGATTTCTTGGAGATTGAAGTGCTTAGGCAATGATCATTAAAGGGAATCGTTGATAAAAGGATTAGAGTTATTGATAAATCTGTTTGACCCGTTGATTAGTGGACTGGATTCGTTGATAGTTACGCTACATTTGTTGATAAACGGACAAAAACGGTTGATAGCCTCGCTCGATTCGTCCATAAACAAGCTCGAAACCGTTTCTGCTTTCGTTCCATAAGCAAATATGACCAAACTATGACCAAACCATGAATAAATAAAGAAAGATTTCAATAAGAGTTGATTCTTAAAAGTTTACGTTTTATGTTGAAACTAAAATTTCTGATTAGATTAAAGAAAAGGGGGAGGCATCAAATGAAAATTTTAGTCATTGAAGATAATCAAAGTGTCTGTTCAATGATTGAGATGTTCTTTTCGAAGGAAGGGATTGATGGTGAGTTTGTCAATAATGGAATACAAGGGTATGACTGTTATAAAACAGATCATTGGGATTTGCTCATCATCGATTGGATGCTCCCCGGAATGGATGGAGTCACGCTTTGCCGGAAGATACGGGAAGAGAATAAGGAGATTCCGATTATAATGCTTACTGCGAAGGACAGTGAGTCCGATCAGGTACTTGGACTTGAGATGGGGGCTGATGATTATGTCACTAAACCTTTTAGTCCGTTAGCGCTAATGGCTAGAATTAAGGCAGTTAGCAGAAGATATAAGCAGGCTCATCACGAAGAGGGAATCAGCCAATCTCCCTATAAAACGAAGTTCCTGAGAGTAAATAAAGAAACAAGAGAGGTATACCTTAAGGATCACCTAATTACAAATCTAACACCGAAGGAATTTGATTTGCTTTATTTTTTTGTGAAGCATCCCCGTCAAGTATTTTCAAGAGAACAGCTTTTAGAACGAGTATGGGGCTATCAATTTTATGGGGACGAACGAACGGTTGATGTCCATATAAAAAGGCTGCGAAAAAAATTAGAGAACTATTCATACACCCTTTTCCATACTGTCTGGGGAGTCGGCTATAAATTTGAAGAAACGGTTGAAAAGGATGAAAATTAAATATTTTTATCAGCAAATTATTAGTCATATTAGTGTCATTGTTGTCGCGTTTTTAGTTTTGAGCCTGCTTTTTACCCAGTACATGGAGAGGATTGTCTATGAAAATAAAGCAGATGAATTAATTACGTATGGAGAAAATATTCTTTGGGAATTTGATAGGACGCTATTCGGAAGAGAGAATATTTTAAATCAGTATTATCATGTCCTAAATGACCGTGATATTTTATTTGCCGTTTTTGATGATAAAAGCACAATCCTTTATGCGGGAGATTGGTTTATCACGAAAGACAGACTTACCGAGAGGGAGTGGAATCTATTAAAATCTGGAAAAATTGTTGAAGTCAGACAGGATCTTAAACGATTTGAACAAGATGTCTCCCTTGTGGCTTTGCCCTATTTTAAAAATGGAGTGTTTCTCGGCGGTATATTATTAATCTCTCCGATTAGCGGCACGAGAGAAATGATCAGTGAAATGAATCAGTTTTTATCGATTGCTGTTCTAATTGCTTTAGCTGCTTCTTTATTGCTAAGCTCGCTGTTATCTTATATTCACGTTAAACGAATTACACGAATAAGAAAGGCAACCTCCTTAGTTGCATCAGGTGACTATTCTGTTCATCTTCCATCCTCGACCTTCGATGAGATTGGAGAATTATCTAATGATTTCAATCAAATGGTAAAAAAATTAAATGACTCGATGGAAGAGATTAAAAGCTTAGAAAACAGAAGAAGACAATTTATGTCGGATGTATCGCATGAATTAAGAACGCCGCTGACCACGATTCGAGGCGTGATAGAAGGCTTGAATAATGACATGATCCCTGAAGAGAAAAAGGAGAAAGGGATTCAATTAGTTAGTCAGGAAACGAATCGCCTTATTCGCCTTGTAAATGAAAATCTGGATTATGACAAAATCAGGTCGAATCAAGTAAAGCTTTATAAAGTAGATATCCAACTGTCTGAAGTGATGGAAATAATCAAAGAACAATTACAGTTTCAGGCGGATGAAAAAAACAATCAGATCATGGTAGATGTACAAGAAGATCTGATTGTTCATGCTGATTATGATCGACTGATTCAAATTTTAATAAATATCACGAAAAACAGTATTCAATTTACTGAGGATGGAACGATCTACCTTCGCGGTAAATCAGCTGATAAAGAGACTGTTATAGAAATTGAAGACACAGGTATTGGAATCGATCCGCAAGAGGTAGAAAAAATTTGGGACCGTTTCTATAGAGCAGATATATCTAGAAAAACAAATCCGTATGGAGAATTCGGGTTAGGATTATCGATTGTAAAACAGCTTGTTCTTCTTCACAATGGATCGATTAAAGTAACTAGTGAAAAAGGAAAAGGAACGAAGTTTGTGATTCGTTTTCCACTTCTAAATAAAAAATAATGATGAACAGCAGCTGCAGGTTTCCATGCAGCTGCTTTTATATTTTATATAATGATTGCGCTCCAATCAGAGAGAGACTGCTCCAAAAGAGAGAAAATTGCTCGAATCGAAGGTGGGGTGCTCCAAAAAGAGAGTAAGCTGCTCGAAAAAAAGGGGGAGCCGCTCAAATAGAGAAAAAACTGCTCTAAACGAATAAGTAGCGCTCCAATCCACGGATTTCCGCTCCAAAAAGTTGGAAGTTTAACCCCTCCATCAACACCTGCAAAGTTCAGAAATTCATTTTTCCGTTAACCTATCTCTTTCCTCATTCCGACTCTGTCTATAAACTTTCCCCGTCTTTTAAAAGTTTGTTCATAGTTTGGTCATATTTTCTAGGTAATCTTTTAATGTACACAAAAGAAATAGCTCGTTTTCACCTTGTTCAAGGCATAGATATTTCTACAAGGGAGGCACAGATATGGTTCAAATGGACAATGATTATCAAGTTTCAACCGAAAATGAAAATCAAGTAGAAGTACCAGCGGGTAAAAGAGAACAGCAAATAAATGAGATCAGGCGAAACGGAAAAGGCAAGGCATTTTTATCTTCGTTAACTGCAGGAGTTATTGGTTCTGCTCTGACTCTTGGTGTTGTTTCCTACACCGATTCATTTTCAGCAGAAAAAGCTGCAAATAACGAAACTGCAGCTTCCAATGAGATTGCAACAAATTCTGATTCGATCCAGACCACTCAAGTTTCTAATGGAAATGCATCGATAGCAGATATTGTGGAGAAGGCTTCTCAGGCAATTGTTGGGATTGTTAATATCCAGCAGCAAAGAAATTATTTTTCTAACAGCAGTCAAAGTGTCGAAAGCGGTACAGGATCAGGTATTATTTTTCGGAAGGAAGGGGATCGTGCCTATATTGTCACCAACAATCATGTGATAGAAGGAGCCAACGAAGTAGAAGTTTCCCTGCATAATGGCGAAAAAACTTCTGCTAAGTTAGTGGGGGCCGATGCATTGACAGACCTTGCTGTACTTGAAATTGATGCTGAACACGTAACAACGGTTGTTGACTTTGGTGATTCATCTACATTACGTCCTGGCGATCAGGTGTTAGCGATCGGGAATCCGCTTGGGCTCGATTTATCACGCACCGTAACACAAGGGATTGTCAGTGCGGTTGACAGGTCGATTACAGTATCAACATCTGCTGGCGAGTGGGATTTAAATGTAATCCAGACTGATGCTGCGATTAATCCCGGAAATAGTGGCGGAGCATTGATTAATACAAAGGGTGAAGTCATTGGGATCAATAGCTTAAAAATTTCGGAAAACGGTGTAGAAGGGCTTGGGTTCGCAATCCCGAGCAATGATTTTATCCCGATTGTTAATGAGATTATCGAGAATGGAGAAGTTGTACGTCCTTATCTTGGGGTTAGCTTGGCAAGCATAGAAGAAATACCGCGTATGTATATACAGGATTTGCCTGAAGATATAACAGCAGGAGCAGTTGTCGTAAATATCGACCCAGAATCTTCCGCGGCAAGAGCAGGAATAAAAGTCCAAGATGTGATTGTCTCTATAAACGGAGAAAAGGTGGAAAACTCCAATGATCTAAGAAAATATTTATATACTAAGCTAGATGTAGGAGATGAAGTAGAACTGGGCATTTATCGTGATGGAGAACCAACAGCTGTGACCTTAACTTTAACAAGTGATCAGCAGGGAATATAAAAGAATCGAAGCCAAAAAAGGAGATTACAATGAAAAAAGTTATTTTTATTATACTCGGAATGATGGTGATGCTCACAGTTATTTTGGGAGTAGCCTTTTCAAGAGATAAAGCAGTAGCCAGTGTCAATGGAAATGATATTTCAGAGGATGAACTCTATGATCTGTTAGTTACACAATACGGCAATAGTGCCCTGGATTTACTGATAACGAATGAAATTATCGAATTAGAAAGCGAAAAACAAAATGTTTCCGTTTCGGCTGAAGAGATAAATGAAGAAGTCCAGGTTTTAATGGATTCATATGGCGGAGAAGAAAATTTTAATATGGTATTAGAATCAAGCGGGGTCTCCTTAGATTCACTCAAAAGTGACATTAAAACTTACCTGCTTACAGAAAAGTTGATGGCACCACAAATTGAGATTACAGAGGAAGAAATGCAAACTTACTTTGAAGAAAATAAAGATATGTTTGCCCAGGCAGAACAAGTTGAAGCAAGTCATATTTTAGTAGAGGATGAAGCAACTGCTCAAGAAGTCAAGGAAAAACTGGATTCAGGCGAGGATTTTGCGGCGTTAGCACAAGAATATTCCACAGATACTGCTAATGCTGAGGCGGGTGGTGACCTTGGCTTCTTTGGAAGAGGAGAAATGGCAGAAGCCTTTGAAGAGGCAGCTTTCTCACTCGAAGTCAATCAAGTTAGTGATCCAGTTGAAACAGAGCATGGTTTCCATATTATAAAAGTTACAGATAAGCAGGAGGCAAAAGAGGCCAATTTTGAGGAAAGTAAAGAAGAAATCGAACAAACGCTGTTTGATGAAGAAGTTTCTGCCCAATATTCCACATGGTTGGAAAGTCTAAAAGGCGACTATGAAATTGAAACCTTTCTAAAGTAGGCAACATTGCTTATTTACCTAAAAACGAAAGTGGCGATTATTTGGACAGAGATGAAGTCACAGTGAAAATTGAAGCATTAAGACAGAGACTAATCGATACAGCGTCTTATAAAGGAATTCAGTCGCCTGAAACCTTAAAGATTAGCCGTGAATTAGATCGGGTCTTAAATCAGGTTATGGAAGAAAAAACATTAGCGAAAAAATCTTAATCATGATTTCCCCCTATAAAGTTTAAATAAATGAAGAAGTCACCTGTTCGGTGACTTCTTTTGTGATCCATATGTTATTGCCAGCCTCGCTCGTACTGAACAGGTCCTTCTATTTCCTCACCGAGTTCTTTCGCCGCAGTTCGCGGCCAGTATGGATCGCGCAATAGCTCCCTTGCCAGAAAAATTAAGTCAGCCCGGTCATTTTGCAGGATTTCTTCCGCTTGTGCGGCTTTTGTAATCAGGCCAACAGCTCCTGTATCGATTTCTGCCCCATGTTTGATTGTTTCTGCTAATTTTACCTGATACCCCGGAAAGGCCTTAATTTTAGCTGGTACGATAGCTCCTGAACTGACGTCAATGAGGTCCACATCCTGTTCTTTCATCCAGCGGCAAAACGTAACGTAATCTTCCACATCCAAACCTTCATTGTGATAGTCTTTGGCGGATACCCTAACAAACAGCGGACCATCCCAAATCGACCGAATCACATCTATGACTTCTCTTAATAAACGATAGCGATTTTCCGCAGTTCCTCCATATTCATCTGTCCGCATATTTGAAAGCGGGGAAAGAAATTGGTTAATTAAGTATCCATGGGCTCCATGAATTTCTAATATGTCAAAGCCAGCCCGGATGGCACGCTGTGCTCCTTCTTTGAAAGCGCCAACAACCTCGGCAATTTCGTCCTTTGATAGCTCTTTAGGAGTTTTGAAATTTTCATTAAATGGAAGCGCAGATGCTGAATAAATGTCCCCATCTACTGTGGCTTTTCTTCCTGCATGTGCGAGCTGAATGCTCGTTTTCGCTCCGTGTTCCTTCATCAAGGATACTAGCTTTGCTAATCCTTCTACATGATCGTCTGACCAAATCCCTAAATCCTGAGGTGAAATGCGGCCTTGCGGAGTTACAGCGGTCGCCTCAACCATAATCAGGCCTACTTGACCTACAGCACGGCTAGTGTAGTGAGTATAATGCCAGTTTTGCACCATCCCATCTTCTTCATGTGAAGAGTACATACACATCGGTGACATCACAATTCTATTCTTTAACGTAACACCTTTTACCGTATATGGAGAAAATAACTTCGTTTTCATCAATGTAGCCTCCTTTATGTGGGATTCCTATATACAAAAAAAAGTATAGCAAGTTTCTGGTCAAAATTGAAATTTTTTGCAAGAGTGATGATGCCTATTATTATCATAGATTAATAACTTGAAAAACTACAAATGAACTTATATAATGAAATTATAAATGAATACTTTACCTTTTATTAAAGGGGAGTAGCTGTGCAATAAAAGTCGTCATTACGGGATTTGATCCTCGGCTTTGTTGGCAACTAGGACGTTGTTAGCGAGACCTTTACTTCAGTGTAGAGGTCTCTTTTTATATGGCCTTTACCTGATCGGGTAAAGGTCATTTTTTATATAAATCTTTTACAAGCTAAGTTGTCAAACAAAGATTGGAGGAGAGCAAATGGAATTATCATTGTTAGCAGAGTACGGCTGGGTATTGCTAGTCTTAGTTGCGTTAGAGGGACTATTGGCCGCCGATAATGCATTAGTGCTTGCCATTATGGTCAAGCATTTACCGGAGGAAGAACGAAAAAAAGCCTTGTTCTACGGATTGGCTGGTGCTTTTATCCTGCGTTTCTTAGCATTATTCGCGATTTCGTTTCTCGTCAATGTCTGGCAGGTTCAGGCAATCGGTGCGCTTTATCTTCTCTTTATCGCCATTAACCATATCTTCCGTAAAGCAGTGGTGAAAAAGACGGAGAAGAAGGATGAGGTATTCGCAAAAGGCGGGTTATGGGCAACTGTATTTAAAGTAGAGTTAGCAGATATGGCGTTTGCGGTTGATTCTATTTTAGCTGCAGTAGCGTTAGCCATGGCACTGCCAAGTACACCGCTCCCGACTATTGGCGGTTTGGACGGGGGGCAATTTATTGTGATCTTTGCAGGCGGTGTGATCGGTTTAATCATCATGCGTTTTGCAGCCAACTTCTTTGTTAAATTGCTGCAAGAGCGACCAGGTTTGGAAATTGCCGCCTTCCTGATCGTGGGCTGGGTAGGCATTAAATTAGCCGTCCATACCCTTTCCCATCCAAGCCTGGGTGTCCTTTCAGAACACTTTGCAGAATCGCCTGAATGGAAATTTACTTTTTATGTTGTTCTTGTATTGATCGCTCTAGGCGGATGGCTTTTCTCAAGGCCGAAAGTAACTGAGGCAGTACAAGAAGGCAATAGAAGCTTATAATTTTACAATCATTATTTATGGAAATCGGGCATCTCCCTGAAGAAGGAGAAACACATGAGTTTCATCATCTTCACTTTGATATTATAAAAGTAGAGGATTTCACCTTAAAAACAGATTAAAATAACGAACAAAACCTATCAGTATTAGTAAAAAAGATGAGCATTTGAGTCCTGCTCATCTTTTTTTAGATAGAGACATTTATTTTACGTATTCTTTACCGAGTTTTTTAGATTGCCGGGTTGCTTCTTTTATGCAGGAAACGAGTGCTTCTTTTACATGAAGCGATTCGAGCACCTTTAATCCTGCCTCGGTTGTTCCACCTGGACTGGTCACGGCTTTTCTTAAAGCAGCTGGCTCTTTTTTTGTCTGATTCAGCATTTCGCCCGCCCCCATTAAGGTTTGGATAATAAATGTTTTAGCGATTTGTTCATCCAGCCCTAACTCTTTTGCAGATTGTTCGAAAGCTTCGACAATATAGTAAATGTAGGCTGGTCCGCTGCCAGAAAGTCCCGTTATAGCATCTAATTTTTCTTCGTGTACAACCGCTGTAACGCCAATACTTGAAAAAAGCTGAACGACATCCTCTACTTCTTCCTGACTCACCAAATGATTATGAGCGATCGCTGTTGCTGATTTCCCGATCGCGGCAGACGTATTTGGCATAGCCCGAACAATCTTAACGCCTTCACCAAGCGTGTTTTCAATTGTTTCAATTGGTATGCCAGCCAACACAGAGATAATGAGTGATCCCGTTTTTACAAAAGGTTTTATTTTTTCTAATGCCTCATGAGCATCCTTTGGCTTCATCGCTAAAAGAATAAATGAGGCATCCGTAAGTATTTCATCTAGATCATATGTCGTTTGCACATTGTATTTTTCTTTTAAATATTGGAGGCGCTGATGGTCTTGTTTGTTCGTCACGAAGAGGGAAGCTGGAGAAACTAGACCCCGCCCTAATACTCCTTCTATGATCGATTCAGCCATTGAACCAGCGCCAATACATGCAATCTTCTCCATTGTTCTTCCTCCTTCAACTAGTTATAAAATAATCCAATAAAAAAAGCTTTCCATCCAATAAAGGACGAAAAGCTGTGCTTCCGTGGTACCACCTTTGTTCTCTCAAATTGAGAGCAACTCCATTGACGTGTAACGTGCGTCAGCCGTTCAGGTTGTCCTGAAACGCTCATAAGGTAGGTTCAATAAAACAGTGGATGGTGAAGTCTTTCAGCCCCGGTTGGACTTCACTCTCTTTCATCATGTTTTATTTACTGGCCTTACTCATTGCCGTAAATATAAGTTTAACGATATTATATGAGATTATGCTAAAAAGTTGACCTGTTTGTCAAGGGTTTTATCAAGTTTATTTTTATGACAAAATATACAAAATGCAGTACAATAAAATGAATGATTATTCATTTTTTAGAGGAAGGCAGCTGAAATATGTTGGGAAACTGGCACGAAGGAATTGCACAAATTACACTTCCTACCCCGTTTGCGGTTGGAGATGTTCATGCTTATTTGATAAAGGGGGATGCCCTGACTTTAGTGGATGCCGGTGCTTTAACAAATGAAGCCTGGGATGTAATGCAAAAATACTTTAGCGAGTTGGGGATTACACTTCATGATATTGATCAAATTGTTCTGACCCACCATCATCCGGATCATGTAGGCTTGGTAGAAAAATTTCCGCAAACGACACCTATATTAGCTCATCCCGCTGCAGACAGATGGCTATACCGGACAAAAGAATTTACGGATTTTCATCGGGAAATATTTGCAGAGTGGTTTACTGAGTTTGGTGTTCCCGAGGAGTTTTCCTTTTATTTGGATCAATTAATGAGCCCGCTTAACTATTCTTGTCAGCGAAAGCTGGATATCCCGTTAACGGATGGAATGACTCTTCCTTTAGAAAATGATTGGGTGATATTAGAGACGCCTGGACATGCGACGAGCCATATTAGTTTGTATCGGGAAAAAGATCAGACTCTTATTGGCGGAGATGTGCTTCTGAACCATATCTCTTCCAACCCGATCTTGGAGCCCCCATTTAATAAGGGCCGGGACCGCCATAAACCTTTGTTAGATTATATACATACGTTAGAAGACCTCTCAGATCTCAATCCCAGCATCGTGTATCCGGGTCATGGCGATATAATCAAAGGCGGGGTTTATGACTTAGTCGAAAAAAGGTTGAAAGCTCAAGAAGAACGGGCTTTCAAGGTATGGAGCATGCTTAAGGAGAACGAGGACTTGTCTGTATTTGAAATATGTCAAAAGCTGTTTCCTCATGCCTATAAAACACAGCTCCCCCTTACTATTTCTGAAACGGTTGGGCAATTAGATTATATAGAGGCTAAATTACAGATAAAGGATTGATATGATACATGCTAAATGATCGGCTTAAAGGTAAAAATGTGGTTATTACTGGAGCATCATCAGGGATTGGTGCTAAAATGGCATTTCTATGTGCAAAAAGCGGAGCAAACGTGATTATATTAGCTAGGTCTTGGGACAAGCTCCAAAATTTAAAACAGGAGATCGAAACGGATCACCAGGTCACTGTAAGGGCTTATAAGTTAGATGTATCAAATATTGATGAGATTCAAAAGGTTTTTGCAGAAATTATAGCTGACGTTCATCATGTTGATGTTCTCGTTAACAATGCGGGCTTTGGCATATTTGACACGGTGGAAGAGGCTAAACTCGACGATGCAAAAGCCATGTTTGAAACCAATGTAATCGGACTAATCGGGTGTACCAAAATGGTGCTCCCGAATATGAAAGCAAGAAGACAAGGACATATCATTAACGTTGCATCGATTGCCGGTAAAATTGCAACACCTAAATCTAGTGTTTATTCGGCTTCTAAACATGCTGTTCTCGGGTTCACCAATGCCCTTAGGATGGAAGTAGCGGATGAAGGGATTTTTGTGACCTCAGTAAACCCGGGCCCAATCGAAACTAACTTTTTTAATATTGCTGATCAAAGCGGATCCTATGTGAAAAACGTGCAAAAGTTTATACTCTCCAGTGATCAGGTTGCCGCGGCAGTCGTAAAAAGAATGCTTAGCCGGACAAGGGAAATCAACTTACCGCGCTGGATGAATTTAGGTGATGTCTTTTTCACTCTTTTTCCTAGTACTTTTGAGAGACTTGGCAAAAAAGCTATCTTCAAAAAATAGTGTAACAAATGAAGGGAACCCTTCGTCAAACTAAGTAAAGAGGCCTTAGGAGGGTTTATATATGTTAAAAAAGGGGATTATCGGGATTGCGGCTGTCCTGTTTTTGGCAGGATGCGGAACTGCCCGGGATACAACTTCCGGAGATGGAGGAGATTATCGTGAGTCAGAACCCATGTTTATTACGGATCTTTTAACTGAAGGAGAGATGAAAAGGGTTCTGATTAAGGATATCATCTATGGCATTGAAGAACAGACCGCGATCGTGAATGATAAGGGAGAAGAACTTACCTTTGAAGATTTAGAGCTCGGCATGCGTGTCATTCCTGAATCAACCGGTCCAATATTAGAATCATACCCTGGCCAAACGGGCGCCAAAAAAATAATTGTTTTGACGGATGATGAAAGTAAGGCCGAAGCTGAAATCGTTCGATTAGTCGTCGATGAGATCGAAAATGAGGGGTTAGAGTCATTTACGATTGTCCGGGAATTTAAGAAAACCGAGACAGGATATGAGATTCATGTAGATGTTTCCACTGGTTCTGAGCCGAATCGGGTTTATGTTTACGATACGGCTGCGAAAAAGCTTGAGCTTCAGCCCTAAAACCAAGAAAAATGTCAGCCCGCTATTTTGGCGGGTTGTTTTATTTTGAAACAGGGGTGAAACAGGGGGACGGTTCTTGCGTTTCACTTTGGAATGGAACATGGGGACGGTTCTTGCGTTTCACTTTGTAACGGACATCAGTTCCGCTATTTGTGAAAAAATACGGGATTTTAGAAATTATAGGACATAGGTTCCTTTATTAAGGTAAATATCAGTGATTTTTAAGAAAAATTCGGTAAATAACGGATCGTATGTCCTATCACATCATCGAAACAGGGATAATTGTTGAAATAACGGATCCTATGTCCGCAAATGTCAGCTGCGTCCAATTATGTGAGGAGGTCGCTCAATAATTCGAGATTCGCGTCCAATTATGTGAGGAGGTCGCTCAATAATTCAAGATTCGCGCCCATTATGTGAGGAGGTCGCCCAATAATTCGAGATTCGCGCCCAATTATGTGAGGAGGTCGCCCAATAATTCGAATTTGCGCCCAATTATGTCCGGTGCGCGCCCATTTATCTGAGATATCCGCCCAATAATTCGGATTCTCACCCATTAACCTAAGATGCAACCCAATTATTCAAGTTTTGAGCCCGATAAGCCCTAGCATTCCCTAAGCTTGCCCCCTATACATTCGCATCACTCGTTATATACTCATACACCACATCTTCCACAAGCTCATATAACTCATTTGCGTTCGCCTGTGTTTTCCTTTCTATAATTCGATCATACATAATTTCGTAATCCTCATCCCTGATTTCCCAGCCATCTACCCCTGATATATAGGGAATTAACGCGTCGTCAATCATTTTGTATATAAATTTTTTATCCAATTGCCACACCTCTCCCTGTATTATACAGATCAAACCGAAAAATCCACCATAAAATTTCCATTGAATCCGAACGTATATTCCCCTACAATAATACATATAATGAATAGGAACATATGTTTGGTTAAATTTGGAGGAGAAGAACAGATGGTTGATTACAGCTTGTTTCCGAGGAAACAGATATTATGCATCGATATGAAGAGCTTTTATGCAAGCTGCTCGGCCGTCATAGAAGGGTTGGATCCTCTTACCTGTTACCTGGCTGTTGTCGGTGATGTCGACCGTCAGGGAAGTATCGTATTGGCAGCCTCCCCCCGTTTGAAAAGTGAGTTTGGGATAAAAACAGGATGCCGGCGCTTTGAAATTCCTAATGATCCGCGGATCGAGATAGTCGAGCCGAAAATGTCCACCTATCTCCGGCTTTCAACTGAGATTACCCGGCTCTTTCACCGCTATGTGCCAAAGGAAGCGATTCATACGTATAGCGTCGATGAAAGTTTTCTGCAGCTAGACGGGGCTAACCATCTTTGGGGTGATGCGAAAACAGTCGCCTATCAAATCAGAGACGAATTAGAGCGTGAATTTCAGCTCCCCTGTGCCATCGGAATTGGCCCGAACATGCTTCTGGCCAAGCTTTGCTTAGACTTAGAGGCGAAAAAGAAGGTCGTAGCAGAGTGGAGATATGAAGATGTAGCCGAAAAGCTTTGGCCCGTGACACCTTTAAGGGAAATGTGGGGAATTGGCCGGAGAATGGAAAAAAGACTAAACAGCATGGGGATTTTTACAGTCGGGCAACTTGCTAATTATGACTTAGAACGCCTTGAAGCAAAGTTTGGCATCATGGGAAATCAGCTATACCACCATGCCTGGGGCATCGATTTATCAGAAATTGGCGCCCCGATTATGGAGGGGCAAATTAGCTTTGGCAAAAGCCAAATTTTGCTTCGTGACTATACCGATGAGGCGGAGGTGAAGCATGTTATTTTAGAAATTTGCGAGGAGGTGGCGAGAAGAGCACGTACCCATAAAATGGCAGGCCGGACGATTAGCCTCAGCGTTGGGTACAGCAAAGATGAATTTGGCGGCGGTTTTCACCGCTCCCGTTCGATTCCAGAGCCGACCAATGTGACAATGGAGCTTTACCGGGTATGTTTAGAACTGTTTCATGAGAATTTTGAGAAAAAAACAGTTCGTCAGCTGGCGGTGACACTTTCAAATATAGTGCCGGACGAGAGCATGCAATTAAACTTGTTTGACCCGGATCAACCGAAACGCCGGGAGTTAGGGTACGCCATGGATCTGATTCGCCGCCGTCACGGCTCGGGTGCGCTGCTTCGGGCCGTTTCCTATACACCAGGAGGGACTGCCGTTTTTCGCTCTAAGCTGGTAGGCGGTCACAAATCATAACGGAAGAAGGAAGAAACGGATGCTTCGAGATCGCGGACGAATTAAATGGACATCGATGATGCTGCCGGAACACGTAAAGCTCTTGCGTGACTGGGCAGAAGAAGACAAATATGAAACACCAAAAGAGCTAGATGAACAACAGCTGGAACACATGAATCAGCTGTTGGAAGAAGCGATTGCAAGTGACTATCCTTTGCTGGTTACTTATTTTGAAAACCATCATTACCAGACAGTAAAAGGGCAGGTTTACAAAGTCGATCCTTATCAGCATCGTTTATATCTCAAAGGAGAAAATGAAGAGGTTGTCCTCATTCCTTTCGAAAGAATCGGGCAGATTGCCGCGGTTTGAATAAGGAAGGGGGCAACCCTTTTTTAATTTATACTTTAAGAATTATTTGAGTATGAGTGTTCACATCCCCCTAAAGTCTATGATGTTCATGAAGGGGGATGAATTGTAAAAATATTCTGTGCATTATTGAGTGAATCATATATAATTTTCGTATCAACAAACAAGGAGGAACTTTCAATGAAAAACATGACATATCAATCCGTTCAAACATATAAGGGTGGAACACGTTCTTAAATGTAAACGGTGTACCCCCTTATATGTGTTTATTTAAATAACACAAAAAGGGGTAACTTATGGATTTTCCAATTAAAAAATTTTTATCATATTACAAACCGTATTTAAAGTTGTATCTTTTAGTATTGGTGTGCGCCTTTATCGTATCGGGTATGACTTTGGTATTCCCGTTACTCGTCAGGTATATAACGAAAGAGGTTCTTGAGGGAGACTTGGCAAACGCCCTAAGTGAGGTTTATTGGATTGGCGGGCTGATGCTTGTTTTAGTAGCAATTGAGAATATTGGGAACTATTTTGTTGACTATAAAGGGCATGAAGTTGGTGCTCGAATGGAAAGTGATATGCGCAGTGAGCTGTTCGCACACATGCAAAAACTTTCCTTCAGCTTTTACGATAAGGAAAACACAGGCCAGCTCATGTCGAGAATTACGAACGATTTGCTGCTGCTTTCCGAATTATACCATCACGGCCCGGAAGACTATCTCAAATATTTGGTCCGCTTTGTTGGGGCGTTTGTAATTTTATTCTTTATTAATGCACCATTGACGATTGTAGTATTCTGTTTCCTGCCGTTGTTAGGAGCCATTTCGCTATTTTTTAATAAGATTGAAAACAGGGCATTAAGAAGAAACAAAGAAAGGATTGGGGACATAAACGCACAGGTAGAGGATAGTCTGTCAGGAATCCGCGTAGTAAAATCGTTTGCTAACGAGCACGTTGAGATTGGGAAGTTTAACCGGGAAAATAATCGTTTCCTTGATAGCAGAAAAATATTTTATAAGACTGAAGCTAAGTTTTATAATGGGGTACAAACGATTATCCAACTGATTACGGTGACAGTCATTATCTTTGGCAGTACCAGTATCGTCAACAACACATTGGATTTAGCGGATTTGATCACTTTTTTACTGTATATCAACTTTATGATTGAGCCGATTCAAAAACTGACTCATATGAGCACACAATTTCAAGAAGGAATTACTGGCTTCCAGCGATTTATGGAAATCATGAATTTAAAACCCTCAATCGAAGACAATCCGAATGCTGTGACTCTGGCAGAAGTTCACGGTGAAATAGAATTCAAAAATGTATCCTTCCGTTACGATGACCATTTGAACCATGTCTTGGAAAACCTGTCTCTCCGTATACAACCAGGAGAGTATGTAGCGTTGGTTGGTCCGTCTGGTACGGGAAAAACGACATTTTGCTCGCTCATCCCCCGCTTTTATGAAGTTACAGATGGAGAAATATTACTGGACGGGATAAACGTCCGTACTATCGACCTGCAGTCTTTAAGAAAAAGTATTGGAATTGTACAGCAAGATGTTTATCTCTTCACGGGAACGGTTATGGAAAATATTCGTTACGGAAATCCACAAGCCAGCGATGAAGAAATTATAAATGCATCTAAGCATGCGAACGCACACGACTTTATCATGAACTTGCCAAACGGGTATCACTCTGAAATTGGTCAACGTGGAGTCAAACTTTCTGGTGGCCAAAAACAAAGACTAAGCATAGCCCGTGTATTCTTAAAGAACCCACCCGTTCTTATTTTAGATGAGGCAACAAGCGCATTAGATAATGAGAGCGAAAGCATCATTAAGAAATCACTCGAAATGTTGGCAAAAGGGCGTACAACGATTGTTATTGCTCATCGCCTTTCAACTATCCGCAATGCAGGGCGGATTATCGTATTAACTGAGGATGGTATTGTAGAGCAAGGTACACACGATGCGTTACTTGCAAACGATGGAGCCTATTCACACCTGTACACTAAGCAGTTTGAATTCACATCATAATCTTCTTTAAATAAATCGGCTCTCATTTAAAAAGGGCCGATTTATTTTTTAGCTTAGAATCTAATCGGGTCTCAGGGCTTCGCGGTTATACATATTTGTTACTATAGCAAAAGTTGAGGACCGCCTCAGGTGGCTCTTAAGTAACAAATTCCAATCCCTACCATTGGAATCGGAATAAATGGACATCCTATTCACTCTTCCCTATAATAGAAAAGGTGTGAGCCCATTACCGGAGGAAAAGGAGAACAGCATCGTGATTTCATTACATAATGTTTGCAAAAGCTATAAGCAAGACAAAAAATGTTATGAAGCGATTCGAGATGTATCTTTAACCGTTAATCAGGGAGACATCTATGGAATTATCGGGCAAAGCGGTGCTGGGAAATCTACGCTGCTGAGACTGATGAATTTATTAGAAAAACCGGATGAGGGAGCAGTACTGGTTCATAACCAAGACTTAACAAGGCTCCCCGGCAGGCAGCTGCGGAAAGCCCGGCAATCAATCGGGATGATTTTTCAGCATTTTAATCTCGTTTCTAATAAAACGGTTTTTGATAATGTGTTAGTTTCATTGGAATTAGCCAGGTTTCCGAAAAGTGAAAGAAACGAACGGGTCCTAGAAAGTCTTAAATTTGTCGGCCTTGAAAAGGAATGGGATAAATACCCGGCTCAATTAAGCGGCGGTCAGAAACAGCGGGTTGCGATTGCCAGAGCCCTTGCAAACCGTCCAACTATTCTATTATGTGATGAACCGACGTCAGCGCTTGACCCAAACACAACTGCTGAAATTTTAGAAGTACTCCAGACTATTAATCAAAAACTTGGAGTTACGATTGTAATCGTTAGTCATGAAATGGGTGTTATCACGAGTATTTGCAACCGGGTATCCATTATGGAAAACGGTGCGATTTATAAAACAGTAGATGTGAAGCCAAGGGGAGTAACGACTCCGAGCAAAAATCCAGACTGGTTTTTACAGCAATTACAAGAGGATGGTGATAGACATCATGCCTGAAATCTTGGTACAGTATCAGTCGGAGATATGGCAATCTATTGGAGAAACCTTTATTATGGTGGGTGCATCTGTTTTAGCCGCGATTCTTTTGGGACTGCCAGTCGGAACTTTACTATTTTTATGCCGGAAAGGGCAATTGCTTGAAAATCAATCAGTTTTTTCGGCACTGAATTTATTTGTAAACATTGTCCGGTCCTTTCCCTTTTTATTATTTGTCGTCTTTCTGATTCCTTTTACTAGATTAATAGTAGGAACCGCAATCGGAACGGCTGCAGCGACAGTACCTTTAGCAATCATGGCGATCGCCTATTACTCTCGTTTAGTGGAACAGGCCTTATTGGATGTTCCGAAAGGTGTAATTGAAGCTGCGATTTCAATGGGGGCATCCGTTAGAGAGGTTATTTTCAAGTTTATTTATGTAGAGGCAAGGTCAGGTTTAGTTCTCGGTTTAACGACATCTGCCATCAGTTTTATCTCCTATTCAACGATAATGGGAGTAGTTGGCGGAGGAGGAATTGGGGACTTTGCAATCAGATATGGATATCAAAGATTTGAAACTGAACTTATGATTTATTTAATTATTATCATGATCTTCTTTGTCCAAATGATTCAATTTACCGGGACAACGATCTCGAGAAAACTAGATAAACGATAAAATACAGCAGGGGGTTTCACAATGAAAAAAATATGGACTCTTATCATGGCATTACTGTTGGTACTGGCAGGATGTGCTCAAAGTCAAGAGAACAAAACATCAATTGATGATCAAACAGACAGCGAAGAAATCAGCTTAAAAGTGGCTTCGTTGATACCGCCAATGACTGATATTCTGGAAATCGCTAAAACTCAATTAAAAGAAGACGGAATTAATCTGGAAATTGTTGTGTTAAGTGATAATATCCAGCCTAATAATGCACTCGCGGCAAAAGAAGTAGATGCTAACTTCTTTCAGCATGTTCCATACATGGAAGAATACAATGAAGCAAACGGAACTGATTTAGTTCCAGTACAGCCGATTTACCACGCAATTTATGGTGTTTACTCTAAAAATTACGAAACGATGGATGAGCTTCCAGAAGGAGCGACGATTGCGATTGCGAATGACCCGACAAATATTGGCCGCTCGCTGGCAATTCTCGATCAAGCGGGAGTAATTAAGCTAAAAGAAGGTGTAGGTATCCACGCAACACAAGCAGATATTATGGAAAATCCTAAAAACTATAAATTTGAAGAAGTGGACTTATTGATGCTTGCACGTATGTATGATGATGCGGACGCGGTTATTATGACACCAGCTTATGCTCAGCCGCTCGGCTTAACACCTAAAAGTGACGCACTGCTGACAGAAGGACTTGAGTCAGAATTCGCGATTACATTAGTGGCCCGTTCAGACAACGCCGATTCTGAAGTGATTCAAAAATTAGCTAAAAGTATGACAAGCACTGAAGTGAAAAAGTTTTTAGAAGAAGAATATGGGGAAAATTCAATTCCAGCATTTTAATTAGAAACACGTAAAAAAACATCCACAGGTGTTCACCCTGTGGATGTTTTTTTACTTATTTAAAGTTCTCCGCCCTTACACAAGATTCAAAATTACCTTTATGCGAACCGTCACAAAATGGTTTGTTTTTCGAACGGCCGCAGCGGCATAAAGAGAATGAGCTTTTTGTCTCAATTTTGTTGCCTTCACCGTCCAATAAATCAATATTTTCCCCGCCAGTGATGCGGAGAGAGCCATTATCATTTACTTTGATTGTAATCTTTTCCATTTTCATCAATCCCCCCTAACATTTACCTTATAACTATGATAGTACAGGAGAACAAGCTTTTAAAGCAACGTTAATAGGAATCCTGAGCATAGAATCATAGGTTTTGCAAAAGGAAATGATAAAATAAAAGCGAGACAGGAGGAAATGCGATGTTCATTACCGTTACAGAGACAGCTTTAGCCGAAATCGCTAAAAAATTAAAAATGAAAGAAAATGTACTGCGCCTCCACTATGACACAGAAGGGTGCGGATGTGCAGTAAGCGGGGTACCTACCTTATATCTGGAACAAGCAAGTCACCCGAAAGATCTGCAGGCTGATTGCAATGTAGACATTAAAATATATTACAATCCCCAGCATCAAATATTTCTTGGAGAGAAACTAACAATTGACTTTTCAAAAAAAGCGAATACGTTTCAGCTAAAAACACCCGACGAAATACTTAGTCCGCGAATGAGACTAATCGAGAGCTGACATGTCTATGATATCGATTCATAGGCATTTTTTTTGTCTCTAAAAAAATAGGAACCTATTGTTTTATGCATAGGCTTGTATATTTATAATTCCCTATAAAGGGGAAAATCAAAAAAACACAGTTAAAATAAGGTGAAAAAAAGAAAATAATATTTTTACAAATTACCTATTGTATAAAAATTCATACAGAGTTATAATCATTCAGTAATAAGGGCTTTTTGGGAGTGAGAAAGCAATGAGAGCAGCAATTATTGGGGGAACAGGTTATAGTGCGGTGGAGCTTATCAGGTTATTGCAGCATCATCCCTACGTTGAGCTTGAGACAGTGATTTCTCATTCAACAGCAGGGAGTGAAATGGATTCAATTTATCCTCACCTCACCAATATAATCGATAGACCATTAACCGCTTTAAACATAGATTCGTTGAGTGAAGAGGTTGATGTTATCTTTTTTGCAACACCCTCAGGCGTAAGTAAAGAGATTCTGCCCAAATTTTTGGAGAATGGTTTAACTTGTATCGATCTTTCTGGGGATTTTCGCCTGAAGTCACAAACCGTATATGAAAAATGGTACAAAAAATCAGCTGCTGAACAAAAGCATCTAGATTCTGCCGTTTATGGCTTAAGTGAAATTTATCAGACCGCGATTAAAGAAGCGAAACTGATTGCAAATCCGGGCTGTTATCCAACTGCTACATTATTGGCGCTGATTCCTGTTTTACAGCACAATCTGATTGACTGCGATTCTATTATTGTCGATGCAAAATCAGGCGTGTCTGGTGCAGGCAGGGGACTTTCGTTAGGGTCGCATTACTCTGAAGTCAATGAAAATTTAAAGGCTTACAAACTAGGAAAGCATCAGCATATACCTGAGATTGAACAAATTCTCAATCAACAAAGCGGGAAAACATCCCCGATAACCTTTACGACTCATCTTGTCCCGATGACAAGGGGAATTATGGCTACTATCTACGCAAGCCTGAATACCCCCGTAAAAACGGGCGATATTATTGATCTTTATCAGGATTATTATCAGGATCATCCGTTTATTAGGATTTGTAAGGAAGGCATTATTCCCACAACAAAAGAAGTATATGGCAGCAACTATTGTGACATTGGAGTCCTTGCTGATGAAAGAACGGGAAGACTTACAATCGTTTCTGTCATTGATAACTTAGTGAAGGGTGCCTCAGGGCAGGCGATCCAAAATTTAAACATTATGAATGGCTGGGATGTTCAGACAGGACTTGAGTATATCCCGCTTTACCCATAGGAAGAGAGAGGAAGATGTTCTCAATGCAGATCACTAAGGAAAACAAGCTGACGATTATCCCAGGCGGGGGTGTAACTTCACCAAAAGGATTTAAAGCAGGCGGCGTTCATTGCGGTATTAAGAGAAAAAGATTGGACTTAGGCTATATTGCTTCGAAAGTACCAGCGACAGCCGCTGCTGTATATACAACTAACCTTTTTCAGGCTGCTCCTCTGCTTATTACGCAAGACAGTATCAAAAAAGAGCATAAAGTTCAGGCTCTGATTGTCAATTCTGGCAATGCCAATGCCTGTACGGGAACACAAGGCCTACAGGATGCTGCCGAAATGCAAACTCTTTTTGCCGAAAAGCTCGGGATTCCAGCTTCCTATGTCGCGGTTGCATCAACTGGAGTGATCGGTGTTCCGCTGCAAATAGATAAAATCAAAAGCGGGATTGAACAAATCGACTTACCAGAATACGAGTCCGCAGCTCGCTTTGAGCAATCAATTTTAACGACTGATACGGGTGTGAAAAATGCTTGTGTGCAATTTGAAATAGATGGTCAGGAAGTTACAATCGGGGGCGCTGCCAAAGGTTCAGGCATGATCCATCCAAATATGGCAACCATGCTTGGCTTTATAACAACTGACGCTAAGATCGAACATGAGGATTTGCTGTTTGCCTTAAGAGAAGTTACCAATCAAACCTTTAACATGATTACGGTAGATGGCGATACCAGTACGAATGATATGGTCCTTGTCATGGCAAATGGAGAGGCTAATAACCAAACATTAACAAAGGACCATCCTGAATGGTCAGTGTTTATCAAAGGTCTGAATACGGTATCTGAATCACTTGCCAAACAAATAGCAAGAGATGGCGAAGGTGCCACAAAACTGGTTGAAGTTCAAGTAAAAGGAGCGATTAACGAAACAATTGCAAGGGCTGTCAGCAAATCTATTATTGGCTCTAGTCTTGTCAAAACAGCCGTATACGGGGCAGACCCGAACTGGGGAAGAATCGTTTGCGCCATCGGCTACAGCGGACAAGAACTGAATCCTGACAGCCTTACTGTAAAACTAGGAACCATTACGGTAGTTGAAAAAGGGTTACCAGTACCTTTTCGTGAAGAGGCGGCAAAAGCTTATTTAGAACAGGAACACGTTCAAATTTTTATAGATTTGAATGAAGGATGCGGGACGGCTACTGCATGGGGCTGCGACTTAACTTATGATTATGTAAAAATAAATGCTTCTTACAGAACGTAAGGGAGGCGCCAAAATGAAATACCTGGTCATTAAATGTGGGGGGAGTGTCTTAGATCATCTCCCTAAAAACTTCTATCAAAATATTGTTCAGCTTCAAAAAAACAAAGAATGGCAGCCCATTATTGTTCATGGGGGAGGACCAACAATCTCCACACTCCTTAATCGGCTCGAGATTGAAACAAAATTTGTTGATGGCCTCAGGGTTACCACTGAAGATGTATTAAATATCGTTGAAATGGTATTAAGCGGTTCTGTAAATAAACAGATTGTCCGAAATTTTCAAAAGTCAGGCGGGGCTGCCTTTGGGATGAGCGGAGTCGATGGAGCACTTTTGCTGGTAAAACCTGCTCAAAACAGTGAACAGCTTGGGTTTGTTGGGGAAGTGACAAGCGTTCATACGGCTTTGATTAAACAAATCGCAAACCAAGGACTAATTCCGGTCATCTCGCCCCTTGGAATCGATGAACAAGGACAGCATTACAACATTAATGGTGATATGGCGGCATCGGCGATTGCTAAAGCCATGCAGGCAGAATTGTGTATGATCAGTGATATTCCGGGAATTTATACGGAACAAGAAGGGAAGAAATATCTGCTAAAACAAGTTACCAATCTTGAAGTAGAAGAATTGATTAAAAATGGAATTATATATGGCGGTATGGTACCTAAAGTCAGAGCAGCGATTGATGGACTCACAGCAAATGTACCGGAGGTTGTCATTATAAACGGGAACGAGCCAGATAGCCTCCTTGCTTATACAGAAGGAAGAGAAATTGGAACGAAAATCATATTGGGATAAGGAGAGTCAGTATGTTAGCAAGTTCTAGCCCATCGACCGGGATGTCACCTTTAATGCCCACATACAGCCGTTTTCCGCTTACGATTGTAAAGGGAAAAGGATCCTATGTCTGGGATGATCAGGGAACACAATATTTAGATTATACGTCCGGGATTGCAACCTGTAATTTAGGGCATGTACCGGAACCAGTAAAACTCAAACTGGAAGAACAACTCGAAACCTTATGGCATTGTTCGAACCTCTATCATATTCCGAATCAAGAAAAGCTTGCTAGCTTACTAGTTGAGCACTCATGCGGGGATCAAGTCTTTTTTTGCAATAGCGGAGCTGAAGCAAATGAAGCAGCGATTAAACTTGCACGAAGCTACGCACAAAAAGAATTAGGGAAAGAGCGCTTTGAAATTGTAACATTTAAACAGTCTTTTCACGGGCGCACGCTAGCAACTTTATCAGCAACAGGTCAGGAGAAAATCCAGCAAGGTTTCTCTCCGCTCGTACCAGGATTTCGTTATCTTCCTTTTAACGATTTGGAAGCACTAGAATCACTAGTTTCCGAACATACATGTGCGGTTCTCCTTGAGCTTGTACAGGGAGAAGGAGGAGTGATTCCAGCTGAACCAGAATGGGTCAAACAGTTGGCCCAGCTTTGTGAAGAACACGGTTTATTACTAATGATTGATGAGATTCAAACCGGGATGGGCCGAACCGGCACTTTGTTTGCCTATCAGCAGTTTGGGATTGAACCAGATGTCATCAGTTTAGCCAAGGGATTAGGTTCAGGGTTTCCGATTGGTGCCATTGTTGCCAATCAAAAAGCAGCAAAAGGTTTTCAGCCTGGCAGTCATGGCAGTACATTTGGAGGTAATCCATTAGCCGCAACAGCAGGATTAGCCACCATGGAACAGTTTGTCGCAACGAATCTATTAGATAATGCTAAAGAGCTTGGTGCTTATTTACAGGCAAAGCTCGTGAAAATAAAGAACCTTAGTAATCAAATTGAAGAGGTAAGAGGATTTGGCCTTCTCCAAGGTATTGTAATGAAGCAGAAGGCAAGTAAAGTGGTAGAAGCAGCAAGAAAACAGAATTTACTGCTTTTAACAGCGGGACCAGATGTGGTGAGAATTCTCCCGCCTTTAACGACTACAATAGCAGAAATTGATCAATGTAGTCAGATCCTTGAAACAATTTTCAAGTATTCCTTAGAGGACTAATTTGGAGGGAGCATAATGGCAGAAGGATATTTGATACTTGAAACAGGGGAAACATTCACTGGTACGTTAATCGGCAGTGAAAAAGATAGCATTGGAGAGGTCGTCTTTAACACGAGTATGACAGGGTATCAAGAAATGATCACAGACCCCTCTTATGCCGGTCAAATTTTAACATTTTGTTATCCTCTTATCGGCAATTATGGAATAAATCTTTATGACAATGAGAGTAAGCGTCCATACCTTTCAGGGGTCGTAATTGGAGATGCATGTGAAACACCGAGCCATTATCAGGCGATTAGCAGTCTTTCCGATCAGCTTAAAAAAGCAGGGATTGTCGGTCTTACCGGGATTGATACACGAAATTTAGTTCAATTAATCCGAAAAAAAGGAACAATTAAAGGTTATATTTCAAAGCAAAAGATAGCTGCATGTGAAGTATCGCAAATGGACGCAGGAAGTTTTTGGGTAAAACGAGTTTCAACAAAAGAAGTGGTTACGTATAAAAAGAATGGCCCGCATGTGGTTTTGATGGATTTCGGCTTTAAAAAATCCATTCTCGCAGCTTTATTAGAAGCAAATTGTTCGGTAACCGTAGTTCCTTACCACTTTACCTATGAGCAAATTTGTCATTTGAAGCCGGATGGTGTTCTGCTTAGCAATGGACCTGGGGATCCGATGGAGCTGCAGGATCGATTCCAGGATATTAAGAAAATTACACAACGCTTTCCTGCACTTGGCATCTGTCTGGGACATCAGCTAATTGCCCTTGCTTATGGTGCAAAAACAGGAAAAATGAAGTATGGTCACCGGGGCGGAAATCACGCGGTCAAGGAACTAGAAACAGGTAAGGTCAAAATGACGTCACAAAACCACAGCTATGTGGTCATCGAGGAAAGTCTCAATCCAAAAGTGTTTACCATCACGTACCGTAATGTAAATGATCACACGGTTGAAGGGATCAAGCATGTCCAGTATCCGATTCAGTCAGTACAATTTCATCCTGAGGCACATCCAGGTCCAAGTGATACTGCACATATTTTTGATTCATTTATTCAACAACTACTTGCTTTAGGAGAAGTCAACTATGCCACTACGTAAAAATTTGAAAAAAGTACTTGTGATTGGTTCTGGCCCTATAGTGATAGGCCAGGCAGCAGAATTTGATTATGCAGGAACTCAAGCCTGTTTAGCATTAAAAGAAGAAGGAATTCAAGTTGTACTCGTCAATAATAATCCAGCAACGATTATGACTGATCATACCATTGCTGATAAGGTATATATCGAACCACTCACAGTTCCTTCCCTGGAAGACATCATAAAAAAAGAAATGCCTGACGGGATTATTGGAACATTAGGAGGACAGACAGGGTTAAATCTAACCGTTCAATTATATGAGCAAAAAATTCTGCAAAAGTATGGAGTGGAACTGCTGGGAACTTCAGTTGAATCGATACAAAATGGGGAAGACCGGGAAAAGTTCAGAAATTTAATGATTGAAATTGATGAACCCATTCCAGAGTCAAAAATCGTAACAAGCTTTGATGAAGGCATGAAATTTGCAGAGGAAATCGGCTTTCCCGTTATCATTCGTCCTGCCTATACCCTTGGCGGAGCCGGCGGCGGTTTTGCTTATTCGCAGGAGGAATTAGAGGTCATCTTGAAAAAAGGGTTAAATGCCAGCCCGATTCATCAAGTATTAGTTGAAAAGAGTATTAAAGGCTGGAAGGAAATTGAATATGAAGTGATGCGAGATGCAAATGACACCTGTATTATCGTTTGTAATATGGAAAACATGGACCCGGTCGGGGTTCATACGGGTGATTCGATTGTCGTCGCACCGTCACAAACGTTAACAGATGTCCAGCATCAAATGCTCCGAAATGCATCTTTAAAAGTCATTCGGGCTTTACAAATTATTGGGGGCTGCAACATTCAATTCGCCTTAGACCCCAATTCCGATCAATATTATATTATCGAGGTGAATCCGCGCGTCAGCCGGTCATCTGCATTAGCTTCAAAGGCTACGGGCTATCCGATTGCCCGGATTGCAGCTAAATGTGCGATTGGCTACCATCTGGATGAAATTTTAAATCCGATTACTGGCAATACGTTTGCATCCTTTGAACCAGCAATCGATTATATTGTAGTCAAACTGCCGCGATTCCCATTTGATAAATTTTCAGAAGCTGACCGTTCATTAGGTACACAAATGAAAGCGACAGGAGAAGTAATGGCGATTGACCGATCCTTCGAAGGTGCCTTAAACAAAGCGATTCGCTCATTAGAAATTGGAGTTTGCGGATTAAAGATTAATAGTTTAGAAGCTATACCGCACAATCAAATTTATACACTGCTAGAAACGGCGACAGATACACGCCTTTTTGCGATAGCTGAGGCTTTTTGGCGCGGGATGAGTGTAGCTGAAATCTACAATCTAACCCAAATCGACCAGTGGTTCTTAGAAAAGCTTCATAGAATGGTAAAACTCGAGCAACAATTGAGCGAAGTTCCGTGGGATCAGCTTCCTGAGGACCTGTTGAGGCTTGCGAAAAGAATCAATATCAGTGATCAGCGATTAGCACAGATTTTTCATGTACCAGAAAAGACGATCAGGGATAAAAGAAAAGAGCTGTCGTTAAAACCAGGGTTTAAACTGGTCGACACATGTGCCGCAGAGTTTGATGCCGTTACTCCTTACTATTACTCAACCTGGCACGGTAAGGATGAAGTTGAAAAGACTGACCGCAAAAAAATCCTAGTGATTGGTTCCGGTCCGATTCGGATTGGCCAGGGAATTGAATTTGATTATTGCTCTGTTCACGCGACTCTAGCGATTAAGAAAAAAGGCTATGAAGCAATTGTTATTAATAACAATCCTGAAACAGTGAGCACGGATTATTCGATTGCAGACCGCCTCTACTTTGAGCCATTAACAGCAGAAGACGTGTTACACGTCATTGAAAAAGAACAGATAGAAGGCGTTTTAATACAATTTGGCGGGCAAACGGCTATTAATCTAGCTAATTCTTTACAGGAAGAAGGAGTGCCACTGCTTGGGACTTCAGTGGAAGGCATTGACGCATTAGAAGACCGAAAACAGTTTTATCAGTTATTAAGAAAACTGGAAATTCCTCATATTGCCGGACAAACAGCGAATAAGCCAGATGAACTAATAGAGGTGGCAAGCCTTTTAGGCTTTCCAGTTTTAGTCCGTCCTTCCTATGTTATTGGCGGACAATCGATGTTTATTTTTCATAAAGTGGAAGAACTGCTTCACTATACAAATCGGTTGAAAAAACAAAACAATGAAAGAATTTGGCCGCTTTTAGTTGATCAGTATATTCAAGGTCTTGAATGTGAAGTCGATGTAATCAGTGATGGTAAAGAGATCATTATTCCAGGGATTTTCGAGCATATCGAAAAAGCGGGTGTTCACTCAGGAGACAGCACAGCGATCTTCCCGCCTATTACGTTAACTAGTAAGCAAAAAGAAGTGCTGGTAGATTATGCCTCAAGAATTGCTCAAGAAGTCCCAATCAAAGGAATTATGAATATTCAATTTGTGATTGCAGGAAATACCGTTTATGTTTTAGAGGTGAATCCAAGAGCATCAAGAACAGTTCCAATTATCAGCAAGGTAACCGATACCCCGCTAATTGAGTGGGCGACTGCTATTCAGCTGGGGGAAAAGGCTGCAAACCTATCAAAAGAAACGGGTCTATTAGAAGAGCCGCCTTTTTATTCAGTTAAATTTCCTGTTTTTTCAGCTAGTAAGCTAAAGGGAGTAGACCATGCGTTAGGTCCGGAGATGAAGTCTACCGGCGAAGTGTTAGGATTAGGCAAAACTCTAGATGAAGCAATCAAGAAAGCACTATTTTTTGATGGTCATCTTCCGTTACAGGCTCATAAGGAAAAGCCTTATCTTCTATGTTCTATTTCAGATGATTTTAAAGCAGAAGGCGCAGGGATGATCCAAAAGCTTGCTGTTACATGCAATATCATTGGAACGGAAGGCACTGCTGAATTTTTACAAAAACACGGAATTGAAGCAGAAGTAGTCAGTAAAGACAGAATTGTATTGGATGAACTGTTTAAGAAAGGCAGAATAACAGCTGTACTGAACATACCGACAGCTGGAAGAGATGAACGGACTGTAGGGTTTCATATACGTGAGTTGGCAACGCGCTATCAAGTCCCAATTTATACGAGTCTGCAAACTTTTGAAGCAGCGACAGGCGTAAACGAACTAATCGAACATAAAGCTCGCACGATCAGCGAATACCTTTGCTTGAGAGCGGGAGCTGCCATATAAATGGTGAAACACATCAATAATGGAGGAGAAGCGCATGAATAAAGTAAGCAAGTGGCAGGAAACTGAGGAACCGAAGCTTATACAGAAGGACTTTTTAACACTCGCCGACTATAGCAAGGATGATATTATGTCCCTTTTATATGATGCACTTGAATTAAAGAAACAGCAAAAAATGGGGATTTCCCATCCGTATTTAAGTGGAAAAGTGCTTGGTTTAATCTTTGAAAAATCGTCTACTCGTACAAGAGTATCATTTGAAGTCGGGATGCTTCAGTTAGGCGGGCATGCAATTTTCTTAAGCTCAAGGGATATTCAGTTAGGACGCGGTGAGACCGTGTCTGATACAGCCAAAGTATTATCGAGGTATGTAGATGGAATCATGGTTAGAACCTTTGAACATGAAACCGTCGAGGAATTTGCAAAGTATGCCTCCATTCCAGTTATCAATGGATTAACCGATTTGCATCATCCAACTCAAGTCATGGCTGATTTATTAACAATCTTAGAGCATAAAGGAAAGCTTTCAGGTCTAAAGCTTTGTTATATAGGGGATGGCAATAACAACATGGCTCATTCACTCTTAGAGGGGGCAGCTAAAGTCGGTATGCATATAAACATCGCCTCTTCAGAAGGATATAAACCAAATGAGATCATTATCCAAAATGCCAAGAAGGTTGGCTCTAAAACAGGCAGTAAAATCATGATTACTAATAATCCGACTACAGCGATTCAGGATGCAGATGTAGTCGTAACCGATGTATGGACTAGTATGGGGCAAGAGAAAGAAGTACAAAAAAGATTACAGGAATTTAAGGATTATCAAGTAAATCAGGCTTTATGTGAAAATGCGAAGCCAGATTTCATTTTCCTTCACTGTCTGCCAGCCCATCGCGGCGAAGAGGTCACAGCAGAAATTATCGATGGCCCACATTCAGTTGTTTTTGATGAGGCAGAAAATCGTCTCCACGCACAAAAGGCAATCTTAAAGGCACTGCTTGGCAAGAAATCATAAAAAATTTTTTGTTGATAAATGAATAAAAATACAATACAATAAATATTAATTCATATAACAACAAAAATGGGGAGTTAACACATGAGTAAAGAAAAAATTGTATTGGCTTATTCTGGCGGATTAGATACATCTGTTTCAATTAAATGGATTCAAGAAAAATACGGCTACGACGTGATTGCCCTCGGACTTGATGTCGGTGAAGGTAAAGACTTAGAAGCTATTAAAAATAAGGCTCTTCAAGTTGGAGCGATTAAAGCATATATTTTGGATGCAAAAGAATTATTGGCAAAAGATTATATCCTTCCTGCATTGAAAGCAAACGCATTATATGAAGGAAAATATCCTTTATCTTCTGCCCTTTCTCGTCCGCTTATTTCTAAGCTGCTCGTTGAGGTAGCGGAAAAAGAAGGAGCAGTTGCAGTTGCCCACGGCTGTACAGGAAAAGGAAACGATCAAGTTCGTTTTGAAGTTTCGATTCAAGCCTTAAATCCGAATCTAAAGGTGATTGCACCTGTTCGTGAGTGGGGAATGACTAGAGACGAAGAAATTGAATATGCCGAGAAAAATGGGATACCGATTCCGGTTGATTTAGATAATCCTTTCTCAATTGATGCAAATATCTGGGGACGCGCCTGTGAAGCAGGGGTTCTAGAAAACCCATGGAACGAAGCGCCAGAAGAGGCATTCGCCTGGACGAACCCAATCGCATTTACGCCAGATGAAGCAGAATATGTGGAAATTGAGTTTGAACAGGGTGTACCTGTGGCTCTGAATGGTGTGAAAATGGATTTAGTTCCTTTAATAGAAGAGCTTAACCTTTTAGGCGGCAAGCATGGAATAGGAAGAATTGATCATATTGAAAATAGGCTGGTTGGGATTAAATCGCGTGAAGTGTACGAAAATCCAGGTGCTCTGATTTTGATCAATGCCCATAAAGAGCTTGAGTTTTTAACATTACCGCGTGAAGTCACACAATTTAAAACACAAATTGAACAGCAAATGACAAAACTGATTTATGAAGGGCTCTGGTATTCACCGCTTCGCAGTGCATTAGAAGCATTTGTGGATGAAACGCAAAAATGTGTATCCGGAACAATCAAAGTTAAGCTTCATAAAGGTAATCACTTTGCAGTAGCACGTAAATCTGCTAATAGTTTATATAATGAAGAACTTGCAACCTATTCAAAAGGCGATATGTTTGACCACAATGCAGCAGTTGGCTTTATTAAGCTTTGGGGACTTCCAACCAAGGTGTACTCACAAGTAAACCAGCCGGAAAAAGAAGAGTCTGTTGTTGGAGGAAGTACGAATGTCTAAATTGTGGGGAGGACGCTTTACAAAGGAAACGAACAAATTAGTCGAAGAATTTACAGCATCGATTTCCTTTGACCAAAGATTAGCCCTTGAGGATATCGAGGGAAGCCTGGCCCATGTCCAAATGCTCGGAGAATGCAAGATTATTCCGCTCGAGGATGCAGAAAAGATTAAGTTGGGCCTACTTCAGATTAGGGAAAAAATAACATCAGGTGAAATTAAATTTGCGGTTGAACATGAAGATATTCATATGAATATTGAAAAACTGCTGATCGACGAGATTGGTCCTGTCGGAGGAAAACTTCATACTGGAAGAAGCAGAAACGATCAGGTTGCCACGGATATGCACCTGTATTTAAAAGGCAAAACCTTAGAATTAATAGAACATGTAAAAGCGGTTCAGGCCGCTTTGCTGACACAGGCAAAAGACAATATAGAAACACTGATTCCCGGGTATACCCACCTGCAACGGGCTCAACCCGTATCGTTTGCGCATCATTTAATGGCGTATTTCTGGATGTTTGAGCGTGATAAAGACCGGCTGCAGGATAGCCTGAAACGGATCGACTGGTCTCCGCTTGGTGCTGGGGCATTAGCAGGGACGACTTTTCCAATTGACAGACACCGTTCGGCCGAGATATTAGGTTTTAGTACCGTCTATCCAAATAGCATGGATGCCGTGAGTGATCGTGATTTTATCGTCGAATTTTTATCCATTGCCTCATTAATCATGACCCATATTTCAAGACTTTCAGAGGAAATGGTAATTTGGTCGAGCCAAGAATTTCAATTTATTGAACTGGATGATTCCTTCTGTACCGGCTCTAGTATTATGCCGCAAAAGAAAAATCCGGATGTGCCTGAACTATTGCGTGCCAAAACCGGGCGGGTATACGGTAATTTAATCGGCTTGTTAACCGTATTAAAAGGGCTGCCGCTCGCCTACAATAAAGATATGCAAGAAGATAAGGAAGGCATGTTTGACACAGTTGAAACATTAGATGGATCACTCCAGCTGCTCGCACCGATGATTGAAACGATGACGGTAAATAAAAATCAGATGAAACAAGCGGTCAACCAGGACTTTTCAAATGCGACAGACATTGCCGATTACTTAGTCACAAAAGGGATGGCCTTCAGAGATGCCCATGAAGTGATTGGAAAGATGGTGCTGTATGCCATCCAGCATCAGAAGTTTCTGCTGGATTTACAGCTAGCAGAGTTTAAAGAGTTTAGCCCGCTTTTTGAGGAAGATATATATGAAGTTTTAGCACCAGAGCATGTCGTAGCAGTTCGGCAAAGCTATGGGGGCACTTCGCCTGTGCAGGTGAAGAAGCAGATTGAATTGGCTGAAGAGAAATTAGGATAAATAATGATGAAAACCGCTTGGCAGACCCAAGCGGTTTTTTTACTTTTAAACGAACTGTTTCGCGATAATTTCACTGGTTGGATTGACTTGTGCAAAAAAGCGCAATGTCCGGTTATGATGCTGAATTATTTGCTCTGCGGTGAGAGGGTCAGAATTCCAAGTACCATGAGCATCCGAAGCCAATGTCACTTTATAGCCTAGACTATAGGCTCTTCTGCAAGTTGTATCTATACATATTTCAGTTTGTATTCCTGCAAGTATTAACTGATCAATTCCCCGTTTTTTTAATTCGGCATCTAATTCCGTATTAAAAAATGAATCAGGTGTCGTTTTTTGAATAATAGAATCGTTTTGAAGCGGTGCTATCTCGGAATGAATTTCCCATGCATAAGTTCCTGTTTCTAAAGGTTCTCCTTCTGACTCGTTGTGCTGAATATAAAAGATTGGTGTACCATTTGTGCGGGATTCTGAAATCAGTTTTTTCACATTTTCCATTAGGATGTCACCATTATAAACAGGCTCCTCTTCTAGAAACATCCCGTTTTGAACGTCAATGATTAATAGGGCTGTGTTCATAAATTTTTCTCCTCTCACCCAAAACATATGTTCTCATAAATGAGTATAAGGGGATTGGAGCTCTGATGCAAGTAGAATTTTGAAAAGTTAGAAAAATGGCGAGTTCATTTGTATATCTCATTTTTAGGATAATCCCTTGTCCATGGGGCCACTTTTTCAAGAAACTCAAAAATTGTTCTCTCATATTCCTCCGGGTTTGTGACATACGTTTCAGCATGTCCTCCGCGCTCAGGCATAAAGATAGATTTTTCTCCTTCATAGGCATCATAGAGTTCCTTCGTCATACTCGCGGGAACATACACATCTTCCTGTCCATGAATAAAAAGGATTGGTTTCCTAATGTTTTTAATTGCTTCAAGCGGAACGATATCTTTCATTGAAAAGCCTGCACGAAACTTTAAAAATAAGTCAGTGTAAGGCAATAAAATAGGAGGCAGTTTAAAATCCTCGCGCAATCTGATTTTTAGTTGCTCTGTGAAATCAGAAAATGGGCAATCTACCACATAAAAGTTAGCTTCATCTTCAACCGTCCCAGCATACATAAGAGTTGTGGCGCCACCCATCGATTCACCAAATATGCCAAAATAGAGTTCTTCTCCGACTTTACGTTTCAGCCAATCTACGACAGCCTTTAAGTCATGCCGTTCATAATATCCATAGCTGGTAGTGGTTCCGCCTGATTTTCCATGGCGTCTATGGTCATATAATACGGCATTAAACCCTTTTTTGATAAACAGGTTCATATACTTAATCATATTGGTCTTTGACTCGGTCACACCATGAGAAAAGATCATATAGCGATTACTTTCATACGGTTTCACCAGTAAAGCGTGCAAGGAATAACCAAATGGAGAAGGTATCTGGACCTCTTCCTTTGGAAGCTTTTCAAATTGTGCTAAATCAAACCGTGCCTCAGAAGTTTCCCTCTCTAATATCTCTTCCTCTTTTTTCTTGCGAATGTAAATAATTTTATTGGAAAAATAGATGCCGCCTGAAGCAAGCAGACTGATTAGTCCAGCACCAGCAGAAACCCATTTCCACTTTTTTTTCACCGATTGTCATCCCTTCATAAAGATGTGATACCTTTATTTTACCAATTGGACAGGAGCAAAAGGAAATCGGTTGCTTTATTAATGTAGTCTTGGTTGTGACAGGATTTGTCTGCCGAGGGCGAAGGATTTACTCTCGGTAGCGGAGGATTTACTCTCGGTAGCGAGGGATTTACTCTCGGCAGCGAGGGGTTATCTCTCGGTAGCAAGATTTCGACAAACGCCGTACGAGTTCAAAACTTTAAATCTATGACTTTAGTATGATTTACAGCAGGGTATCATTTCTTTTAACATATAGGTGAACCAAAAACTGCATATTGCGAAATAACACTAGGGGAGCTGCTTGTATGCGGCTGAGAGGGAAATCCGACCCTTATGACCCGATCTAGGTAATACTAGCGTGGGGAAGTGTAGTTTGAGCCTGTTTTTTTCGGGTGGTATTTGGGCTATCCGTGTATATACATAGGGACAACTGCATCCTCACGTGGATGCAGTTTTTTTGTGTTGATAAAACAAAAAGGAGTGGTTAAGAAATGGAAAATCCACAAGCTTGTGGCACGAGTAGAATTGCGGGATGTCGGTTTTCTTTGTACCCGATGGCTGATAATTTTGTTGAGGTAATTTTGACAGCTTTAAAGGAAGTAGATACCTCAAAGGTTTGGAAGCAAACGGATGATGTCAGTACCTGCATAAGAGGGAGGATCTCTCAAATCTTTGATGTCACAAAAGCTTTTTTTCTTCATGCCGCTAAAACAGGGAAGCACGTTGTCATGAGTGGCACGTATTCGATTGGCTGTCCAGGTGACTCGGAAGGGGACGTCTTTCTGGTGGAAAATGATGAACGTCTTAATGCGGAAACAGCAGCTGCCATCGCCCAGCAAGCCGCCTGTCAATTTGCCTTATATCCGATGGGAGCAGGGAACTACATGGATGTAATCTATGGTGAGGTTCAAAAAATAAAGGATCAGGGTGTAAATGTAACGAGTATTCACTATGCTACTCGATTGGATGGCGATGCCCATGCAATCTTCACTGGTTTAGAAAACTGTTTTTCCAACGTAGAAAAAAGCGGAGTTTCCCATGTGGTCATGACATTTACGATTTCAGCCAATAGCCCGTCTGCGAAGAAAGGAGATAAATAAAATGGCAAATTGGAATATGCGTGAAATAGTGGTCATGTCTGTGCTTTCCGTTGTTTTTGCGGTCGTTTATTTAGCGTTTCTTCCTGTGGGAAAGCTTTTGGTAGGCTTCTTTGGTCCAATTGGCTATGATTTAATTTTTGGAATCTGGTTTATCGTATCCGTAATAGCCGCTTACATTATTAGAAAGCCAGGTGCGGCTTTTATTTCAGAGACAATCGCTGCTACAGTTGAGGTGCTAATGGGGAATGCGGTTGGTCCTGGATTAATCATTTCTGGAATGATTCAAGGGATTGGAGCTGAAGCCGTTTTTGCTGCAACCCGCTGGAAACAGTACTCCTTATGGGTTCTAATGATGGCTGGAATGGGTTCGGCTGTGACCAGTTTTGCTTGGGGGTATTTCAGATCAGGCTATGCCGTTTTGGAGCCTGGTTACGTACTTGCCATGTTTATTTTCCGTTTAATCAGCGGTGCAATTTTAGCAGGTGTGCTTGGAAAAATAATCAGTGATGCTTTAGCTCAGACTGGTGTCCTTTCACGATTTGCTTTAGGAAAAGAAATGAAAAAACAGAGTCTGGACAAAGTTTCATGAACGAAATCATAAAAGCAGAGCATTTAACCCTGCAATTTGAAGATCAGAAACAAGAGACACTAATAGATATTTCTTTAAAAGTAAACCAAGGAGAACGCGTGCTTCTCCTTGGTCCAAGCGGTTCTGGGAAAAGTACGCTGACCTTTTGTCTAAATGGGCTTTATCCGAAGGACCTGGATGGAACTTTGTCAGGGAAAATGTTTATAAAAGAAAAGGAAGTCTCTGCATACCGTCCGGGTGAAATCAGTCAGGAAATTGGGGTCGTTTTTCAAGATCCCGAAAGCCAATTTTGTATGCTTACGGTAGAGGATGAGATTGCGTTTGGGTTAGAGAATATCGGAGTCGATCCCCAACAAATGGATCGAAGAATTGAAAAGGCACTACAGTCAGTCGGGATGATGTCGTATCGATATGAAATGATCTCAACCTTATCGGGAGGATGGAAGCAAAAGCTTGCATTAGCCTGTGTAATCGCCTTAGAACCGACAGTGATGATCTTAGACGAACCAACAGCAAACCTAGATCCTATTGCCAGCCGTGAATTTGTCAGAACCATTGAAGCGCTCCAAAATGAACTGAATTTTACCTTAATGGTGATCGAACACCAATTGGATCAATGGATGCCCATCATTGACCGCTGTTTGATTTTAAACAGGGAGGGTTCCCTCATCTTTGACGGTAAACCTGCAGAGGGATTTAACCAGCATTATGCTTTTTTAAAAAATGAAGGCATCTGGCTTCCGCGTGCATTTGAGCTAGGCTTGCAATGGAAACAGAAGGGGATATTTGTAAATTCGGTCACCCCTTTAGTAGTGAATGATTTGCTAGATCACGTTTTTGTTTCAAGAGTTGATTTTCCACCTTCCCAAATAAAGAGAGAGCATAATGAACCAATTCTTACAGCACGAAACATTTCAGTCCTTAGTGCAGAAAAAGTAATCCTTAAAGATATGACGCTAGATTTATATAAAGGGGAAGTCCTTGCAATTGTAGGTCCAAATGGAGCGGGGAAGACAACTCTTTCACAAGTTCTGGCCAGTATTAAAAAAGCAGATATAGGCGAGGTATGGCTGAAAGGCAAACCCGTGCAATCCTATCGGGAGGATCATATCAGGCAAATAATCGGTTATGTATTCCAAAATCCAGAGCATCAATTCATAACAGACACGGTCTGCAATGAAATAGCGTTTGGGTTAAAAATGCAACGATTAGATCAAGAACAAATTGAAGATAAGGTAAGAGATATTATAGACGTTTGTCAGCTGCAAGGCTTAGAGAATGCACATCCTTTTTCCCTCAGCCAAGGGCAAAAAAGACGGTTAAGTGTAGCTACCATGATTGTCGATGAGCAACAGATACTCATACTAGACGAACCGACCTTTGGCCAAGATGCAAAATCTACCGAAGAGCTAATGAATTTACTTTTATCGAGAAACCAAAAAGGCTGTTCCATCATGATGATCACTCATGATGTAGACCTTGTTCACCAATATGCACACCGGGTAATCGCACTAAAGGATGGAGCCGAATATTTCAAGGGAAGTCCTGATGAGTTATGGGACAAAGGGATTGATTTTCTGACAGAGGCCCATTTGAATCTGCCATTTGAAAAACAAATCAAACACGAACTAAAAAGGAGCAAGGGGATTTTATGTTTCTTAAATCATTAAATCCGAGTTTAAAAGCAGGTACAATAACGTTTGTAATCATGATGCTCGCTTTCGTTTTTGATCCTATTACCCCGTTGCTATTGTTGATCTGGACCATGGGGATTACGATCCTTTTTGGTCAAGTTTCCCTAAAAAAGTGGCTATTTTATTTTTCACCGTTTTTGATATTAGCATTTGGCTTTTTCTGGACGACCATTGTGTTTAGCAAAGAATCGGCGTCAACCGGGACGGTTCCGATTTTTTGGCTTGAAGTACCGATCGATACCTTTATAATAGCCATTTCACTCAGCCTAAGGGTCTTATGCTTTTCGGCCCTGTCTCTCTTATTTATTTTTACAACTAAACCGACTGATTTTATCTTAAGTCTTATGCAGCAATGCAAGCTGCCGCCAAAGCTTGCCTATGGGATCTTGGCAGGTTTCCGCTTTTTGCCGATGCTTAAGGAGGAGTTATTCATTATCCGGTCAGCCCACCGGGTCCGTGGGGTGAATCGAGCGAAATCATTAAAACATTACGCGGAAAATGTAAAACGATATTCGATTCCGCTATTGGCAAGCAGCATTAGAAAGGCAGAAAGGACAGCTATCGCTATGGAATCGAAAGGTTTTACAGGGGAGAAGGGGCGCACTTTTTATAGAACGATGAGGATAACAAGAAATGACTGGCTATTTGTTTTTATAATGATCGCTTATCTAATAGGGTGCAGCTTGATTTCTTGGAAACTGGGATTCTTTCAATTCTATAAAGGTCAGCTATAAAATGCTATGTGTTAAAGGCATAGCATTTTTTTGTTTAATGCGTTAGTGATAAAATGAATAGTATCAATATATGAGATTCATAGAAAAAAGAATCCTTTACAGATAGGAAGGGAAAAGAGGATGACTAAAATATGCTTAGTACGTCATGGGGAAACTGACTGGAATGCAGTTAGAAGAATCCAAGGCAGGGAAGATATTCCGTTAAATGATAAAGGGAAAAAGCAAGCTGAGGAATGCGGTCATTATTTAAAGGACTTTTATTTTGATGTGATCATTTCCAGTCCGATGGTTCGAGCGAGACAAACGGCAGATTTGATCAATAACCAGGTTGGACTGCCCGCAATAATTGAGATGGCTGATTTTATGGAACGGGATTACGGTTTGGTTTCCGGGATGACCATTGAAGAAAAGAAGAAAAAGTTCCTTAATCAGGAGCACCCCTCAGTTGAAAGCTGGGAAGCTTTGAGCCAGCGTGTCATGAAAGGAATTGATACGATTCACGAAATCTACAAGGGACAAAGTGTACTGCTTGTTGTTCATGGCGGGGTCATCAACGCAATCCTTGGCTCGATTTCAAATGAAGAACTCGGTCATGGCAAAACAAAGATTATGAACGGAAGTATAACTAATATCGAAAATCAAAATGGAACATGGGTGATCCATAATTATAATCAGGTTGGCCATTTGTCGCTCTCTTATTCAAATAACGATTAGTGTGGTGAACAATGGTATGGAGCCGACCGCTCAAAAATTAATATTTATGTTCAAAAGTTTGCCCAAGCGCTCAAAAATCAAATTATACGCTCATTAAATGGAGGCAGTCGCTCATAAAATCCGCGGGCTGCTCAAACCACAGGCACCTGCCATACACAAAAAAGGACTGATCACCTGCAAAGGCTCAGTCCTTTCATTTATTGCGGGCTATTCTGACGGTTCGTCGGATGAATTGCCTGATCTAAAGTTTCTTTTGCCATCGGATTTTTACTGGTGTCTGCATTTGTTTTTCCTTTTTGGCTGTAGCCTTTCTCCCGCTTTTGACTCATTTGGTAAAGCTCCTTTCCTTTTTTTATAGAGTGAGCCTTTAACAAATGGTTTATGCTTGCTTTAAACGTTCTTGTAAATGAAGTTTATACTGTCCGCTTTCCAATGGCCTATCCATTTCGGAGGTAATAAGATCAATTGCAGCAAGTAATCTCTTCAGGTCAATGCCGGTTTCAATTCCCATTTGATTGAGCATATACACAACATCCTCAGTAGCGACATTTCCGGTCGCACCAGGGGCAAATGGGCAGCCGCCCAGTCCTCCAGCCGAACTGTCAAAACGGTCGACACCTGCCTGGAGACTTGCAAAAATATTTGCAAGAGCCATTTTTCGCGTATCATGAAAATGTGCAGTTATAAGAGTATTTGGGAATAAGAACTTTAAATCCTTGAATAAATCATAGCATTCAATTGGATTTGCCATCCCAATTGTATCTGCCACACTTAACTCATCGATTCCGGCATCAACAAATGCTCGGCATAATTCAATTACTTTTGCTTTTTCGATTTTTCCTTCGAACGGACAATAAAATGCGGTCGATATACAGGCACGAAGAAATATGCCCATCTGTTTTAACCTTTTTATCCTTGGGATAAGTTCATCAAGGCTTTCTTTAGTCGTTTTATTTATATTTCTTTTATTAAAGGTATCGCTAACTCCTACAAAAACAGCTAAAGCGTTACATTTCTGTTCCAGAGCAAGTTCGATTCCTTTTTCATTTGGGACAAGAACAATTTTTTTCTTTAAGATAGAATTGGAAGCCCTTACAATTTCGCTTGCATCTTTCATTTGCGGGACCCATTTCGGTGAAACAAAGGATGTGATTTCCATTTCGGTGACCCCTGAATCAAAAAGAGTCTCGATAAACTTTGCTTTTATTTCCGTCGGAACAAATTGTTTCTCATTTTGCAGACCGTCGCGCGGTCCTACTTCGATGATGGTCACTTTTTTTGGATAGTTAATCGTCATGAACCTTCTTCCCCCTTACATACAATTGTAGCGGGACTTTTCATTGGATAGCAAGATTTATTAGGAAAATTGACAAAATTAGAGGAATTTTAACATTTAAAATCGAAACAATTATGTATATCAGCAGTTATAGTACAAAAAGAAAGGAGAACGTGCATGCTAAGAAATGAAGTAGCCATTGTAAGCGCTGTCAGAACAGCGATTGGGAGTTTTAATGGAAGTCTAAAAAATATATCTGCGCCAGAGCTTGGTGCCACAGTTATCCGTTCTGCTCTTGAAAAAGCTGGAGTACCGTTTGACCAAGTAGATGAAGTGATCATGGGGAATGTATTGCAGGCGGGTCTAGGACAAAATCCGGCGCGACAGGCTTCAATAAACGCTGGGCTGCCTGAATCAGTTCCGGCCATGACGATTAATAAAGTTTGCGGATCCGGATTAAAAGCAGTTCATTTGGCGACTCAAGCTATTCTTACTGGAGACGCGAACATCATTGTTGCTGGCGGAATGGAGAATATGAGCCAAGCCCCTTATCTGCTGCAAAATGCCCGTGACGGGTATAAAATGGGTGATCAAAAACTGGTTGATTCCATGATTAAAGACGGGCTCTGGTGTGCCTTTAATGATTATCATATGGGAATTACGGCTGAAAATTTATGTGACCGCTACCAAATTACTAGAGAGGAGCAGGATGGCTTTGCGGCTAAGAGCCAAGAAAAAGCGATTAAAGCGATTGAAGCAGGTGTTTTTAAGGAAGAGATTACCCCTGTTACAATTCCTCAGCGTAAAGGGGATCCTTATTTTTTCGATACAGATGAATATCCAAAAAAGGGAACAACAGTTGAAAAGCTAGCAGGGTTACGTCCTGCCTTTATAAAAGAGGGTAGTGTAACGGCCGGAAATGCTTCGGGCATTAATGACGGTGCAGCAGCTGTCGTTATCATGAGCAGGGATAAATGTGAAGAACTAGGGCTTACACCGCTTGTAACGATAAAGGCGAATGCATCAGCTGGAGTGGATCCAAGTGTAATGGGTATCGGTCCTGTAACCGCAGTAAGAAAGGCATTAAATAAATCATCATTGCAGCTATCAGATATACAGCTAATAGAAGCTAATGAGGCATTCGCTGCCCAGTCAATCGCGGTTGACCGGGAGCTCCATTTTAATCATGATATTTTAAATGTGAACGGGGGAGCAATTGCCTTAGGTCACCCCATTGGCGCAAGCGGTGCAAGAATTCTTGTCACTTTAATTCATGAGCTCAAAAGACGGAACGGCCGTTTTGGCCTTGCCACTTTATGTATTGGCGGCGGTCAAGGGGTCGCAACCATAATAGAAAATGCAGAGTAAGGAGGAAAAAAAATGAAACCAGTTTTTACAAGCTTTCAAGAAGCAGTCAAAAATATTCATGATGGAGCCACGATTATGGTTGGCGGTTTTGGTCTATGCGGAATTCCGGAAAATTTAATCTTAGCTCTAGTTGAAAAAGGCGTAAAAGATTTAACGGTCATCTCTAATAACTGCGGAGTCGATGATTGGGGTTTAGGGTTACTTCTTCAAAATAAACAGATTAAGAAAATGATAGGTTCATATGTAGGAGAAAATAAAGAGTTTGAAAGACAAGTATTATCGGGTGAGATTGAAGTAGAATTAGTTCCTCAAGGAACTTTGGCTGAAAAAATTAGAGCTGGCGGTGCAGGGATCCCTGCCTTCTATACACCTGCAGGGGTTGGCACTCCGATTGCCGAAGGGAAAGAAACAAGGGTTTTTAATGGCAAGGAATATGTACTAGAAGAAGCGCATACAGCCGACTTTAGCCTAGTCCGTGCCTGGAAAGGAGATACAATGGGGAATCTCATTTACCGAAAAACAGCACGGAACTTTAACCCGATGATTGCGGCAGCCGGAAAGGTAACCATTGCTGAAGTAGAGGAACTCTATACACCAGGTGAATTGGACCCAAATCAGATCCACACACCTAGTATCTATGTTCAGGGTATTATTCAAGGTACGCAAGAGAAAAGAATCGAAAGACTGACGGTATTAAGCTAAAGGAGGACTGGATCATGGTACAAGTCGATAAAAAAAACATTCGTGAACAAATCGCAAAACGGGCTGAAAAAGAAATAGAAAATGGGTTCTATGTCAATCTAGGGATTGGTATGCCAACGCTTGTCGCCAACTATATTAGCGAAAACAAAAGAGTGGTTCTCCAGTCAGAAAATGGCCTGCTCGGAATTGGTCCATATCCGACTGAAGCGCAAGTAGATGCTGATTTAATCAATGCCGGTAAAGAAACAGTAACGGCGATTGAAGGGGCCAGTTATTTTGATAGCTCTGAATCGTTTGCGATGATTAGAGGAGGCCATATTGATATCGCGATTTTAGGCGGAATGGAAGTCTCTAAAACAGGGGATCTAGCGAACTGGATGATCCCAGGAAAAATGATCAAAGGCATGGGAGGAGCCATGGACCTTGTTCACGGTGCAAAAAAGATAATTGTCATTATGGAGCACGTAAATCGGGACGGTGCGCCTAAAATCGTGAATACCTGCAGTCTCCCTTTAACAGGGAAAGGGGTAGTTAACCGGATTATTACAGACAGAGCGGTACTTGATGTTACAGAAGAAGGCTTAAAGCTAATCGAAGTAGCAGCAGGTTATACGGTCGAGGAAGTTGTCCAATCGACGGAACCAGAGCTTATAATCGCAGATGATGTGAAACTCGAAGCTTACTAAGAAGCAGTACTCCCCATTCTAAATAGAAATTGGTATACTGTTGGATAGGGAGGATGGATGGTATGAAAAATGATCAGGATTCTTCTTTGAAAGACCGGCTAAATCCGGAGATTCTGAAGAAAATGCAAGAAACGAAGTTAGAATTAAAAGAAATCGAAAAGAAAAAGGCAGAAGCGGAAGAAGCGAGAAAACGGGAAGAACGCATGTACCGGGAAAAAAATAAATCATTTGAGGAACTTTTAAATGAAAGTAATTTAGATTGGAAAAAGTATAAATAAAGAGAGGAGCCCTGTAATGCCAGGGCTCCTTCATATTTTTTACCGATGTTGAGTGTAGACATTCATTTTTGCGATTTTACGGATGTATTGAATTTCCTCTTTACTTAAAGGAGGTTGATTCACTGCGTTTACATTATTTTTTAACTGTTCTACGCTTGAAGCACCGGGAACCACAACCCCAACGGCGGGGTTAGAAAGGACGTAGTGTAAAGCAATCGAGGTCATGCTTCGTTCGCTTGTCAGGTTTTGTTTTAAAGCATTAAGCAGCTCTTCAAGCTCTTCGTAAGTATAATCTAAATATCCATTCTCTTTGATTGAATCACCAGCTTGACTCAAGAGCCGGTCTGTGAGCATTCCTTTCGCGATGGGTCCTCGAGCAACCACATGTATCTGATGATCAAGTAAAATCGGGATTACTTCTTCTGGTCTCCGGTCCAATATCGAATATTGCATCATAACAGAAATGATATTTGACTTATTAATATACTCGCGAATAACATTAGGCCGTATTGATGAAATTCCATAATAGCGGACATAGCCTTCTTGCTTTAATTCCTCAAACGCTTCGATCGTCTCATCTATTGGGTCGTCAATCGTTCCGCCATGGAGCTGGTATAAATCTATGTAATCAGTGTGCAGTCGTTTAAGGCTTTGTTTAACTTGGTCTTTAATATAGGCTTTACTCGGATCCCATGTCCAGCCTACTCTGTTTTTTTCTTTCCAGCGGTTTCCCACCTTTGTCGCAATCACGACTTGGTCTCTTACTTGCTTTAAGGCCTGTCCGACTATTATTTCATTTTCGCCAAAATCATAGAGATCGGCTGTATCAAAATAATTGATGCCCTCCTCTAACGCAGCATGGATAATTTTTTCCGCTTTTGCTGCATCCGTTCCAAGTGACATACAGCCCAAACCAAGCCGGGAAACAGTTAAATCAGATGTTCCTAATTGGATTTTTTCCATAACATCAATAGCCCCTTTTATTAGTATCAATTACTAAGTAGTGTAAAGGGAAAAATGGATCGAGGCAAACAAAACGAAACTATTTTTTGGCAGTTGCGGATTCCACCCATTCTTGTAAAGTTTCATAATGTTTCTGGTATTGTGTAAGCATAATTTTGATTTGCCATGCCTTCCCGACAAGAATGACCCCTTTTTCATGTACATAACACTTCATTCACCATCGCCTCCAACAGCATTATGGTAAAATGTATGTGAATTTAAACATGAAATAGAACTAATTAGACAGACACTATCTGGCAAAAATAAGGAGTTGTGCTGATGTCACATAGGTTTAATGAAAAAACAATTCATAGAGATGAAATTTTTAAAGGAAGAGTCATTTCCTTACATGTAGATGAGGTCGAGCTTCCAAACGGAAAAACAAGTAAAAGGGAATTAGTCAGACACCCGGGAGCGGTTGCTGTTATTCCTATTTTAGCCAACGGTAATATCCTGATGGTTGAGCAATTTAGAAAACCGCTGGAGCGTGCCATTGTTGAAATTCCTGCAGGTAAATTAGAACCGGATGAAGAGCCCGAACTGACAGCGAAAAGAGAGCTTGAGGAAGAAACCGGGTATCAGTGTGATAACCTGGAACACTTAATTTCTTTCTATACATCCCCAGGTTTTGCTGACGAAATCATTCACTTATATGTGGCCACTGGCCTGTCAAAGGCAGAGAATCCGTTAACTGCAGATGAAGACGAATTTGTAAATTTACTAGAAGTTAGCTTACAGGAAGCCGAGGAAATGATAGTATCCAAGCAGATTTATGATGCCAAAACAGCGTATGCTATTTTGTATCTGAAGCTAAAGGAGCATATGAAATAATGAGATCTTATTTTGCTGATCTCCATATTCATATTGGCAGAACGAGCCGGAATCAGGCTGTCAAAATCACGGCATCTGATAAACTTACATTACCTTCTATCCTAGACTATGCCAAGCAGGAGAAGGGACTGGATGTTGTAGGAATCATTGATTGCCATTCTCCCGGAGTATTAGAAGATATCCAATTTCAAATTCGGGAAGGTATGTTGAAGGAGCACGAAGATGGCGGTTTAGTTATGAAAAATTCACTGCTTCTCGTAATGGGGGCAGAGGTTGAAATTTATGATGAGTGGTCAAGCGGACCGATCCATATCCTGTGTTTTTTTCCGACCATTGATAAAATGGCTAAGTTTTCAAAATGGCTCCAAAAAAGAGTGACCAACATTCATTTAAGTTCACAGCGGGCTTACGCCAGCGGAAGAGAACTGCAGGAAATCACTAAGAGTCTCGGCGGCCACTTTATTCCTGCTCATATTTTTACTCCCTTTAAAAGTCTCTATGGAAAAGGGGTTAAAAAAAGTCTGACTGAGGTATTTGATCCTGAAAAGATCGATGCAGTTGAATTGGGGCTTAGCTCGAATTCGGAAATGGCCTATCAAATTGCAGAGATTCGTAAGTATCCTTTTTTAACCAATTCTGATGCTCACTCCTTACAAAAAATGGGGAGAGAATATCAAAAACTAAAGATGGCGGAGCTAAGCTATACAGAGCTTTTTCTCGCGATAAAAGGGTTGGAAGGACGCTATATTGAATCTAATTACGGCTTAGATCCCCGCATCGGAAAATACCATCAAACGGTTTGTGCCGAATGTTTTCATCAAGTACTTTCCACAGAACAACCTTGTCCTTATTGCGGGCATAAACGGATCGTAAAAGGGGTTAAAGAGAGGATAGAGGAACTAGCAAGCTCGGAAAAAGCAGAGTTAATGCTAAAACCGCCATACATTCATCAGGTACCCCTCGAAAATCTCCCTGGTATTGGTCCAAAACTTTTGAAAAAGCTAGTACTAACATTTGGAAGTGAAATGAGTGTTTTACATTATGCAACCGAACAAGAGTTACAAAAGGTTGCCGGAGAGAAGGTCACAGCCTACATTTTAGCTGCGAGATTCGGCACGCTGAATCTTGAAATAGGCGGCGGCGGCCGTTATGGAAAAGTAACTGAAATTTAAAGGGAAGGAACCAGGTATCCTTCCTCTTTTTATTTATCTTTTATTTTTGCAAACACACAGGTGTCCCGGACTTCATTTCCGTCTGCACTTAATGAATCCCTTCGCAAAATCCCCTCTAATGTAAACCCCGCCCGTTCGGCAACTGTCTTGCTATTTATGTTTCTCGGGTCACATCGAATTTCGATTCGCTTAACATCCCACTCCTGAAAGGCAAAGCTGACTAACCCGTTAACAGCCTCTGTCATATAGCCTTTTTTTGTGTGGCGTGTATCGAGCCAATAGCCAATTTCCACTTTTGGAATGTCCCAATTAATTCGGTGAAAACCGGTAGAACCGATAAATTCGTCATCATCCTTTCGAAAAATATGAAGACGAATATCTTCTTTCTTAATAAACTCAGCATATGACCTTCTAACACTATCTTCCGCCTCTTCGATTGTGGGAATTTCCTTAGCAAAAGGGAGCCAGGGCTTCATTTCGTTTATCGAAGCTGCAATCGCGTTTCGCACCATTTCCCCATCACCAGGCAAACATGAGCGAATATAAAGCCTTGCTGTTTCAATTGTCTCTGGAAAGGCTATCAATGTTTGTTTCATTTAAATCTCTTCCTTTTAATAGATTTCTAGCTATTTTACTTAAATTGGCACAATCTAGCAACTCTATTTTTTTATCGCTGCATGGAATACTCCACTAGATTTGTTCATACGATAAAGTAAGTGTTTAAGAGGAGGCCATATTAAAAATGAAGATAAAAAAACGATTTAGCCGTCAGATGCAGCAAACCACTCTTGCTTTTCATTTAAAGCAGCATTCCTCTATTTATTTGTTTGTAACGATATTATTTCTAATGGGGATTGTATTTGGTTCCATTGTCGTTAATAGTCTTTCGTTTTCACAAAAGGAAGATCTCTTCTATTATTTAAATCAATTTTTCGGCACGGTTATCGAAGGAGAAACGTCAAATGGCAGGGAGATGTTTTTTCAAAGCCTGTTTCATAATGCAAAGCTCATTTTATTCATTTTTATACTAGGTGTGTCTATAATCGGGGTACCTATTATTCTGATTATCTTGTTTATGAAAGGGGTAGTGATCGGCTTTACGGTCGGATTCTTAGTATACAAGCTGAGCTGGGAAGGATTCTTTCTTTCATTTGTTTCCGTTCTTCCTCAAAATTTAATAACAGTTCCAGTTTTAATCATGATGGCAGTAATGGCAATCACTCTTTCTTTTAAGCTGGTCAAAAGGCAATTTATTCAAAGCCATCAGCCAATAGCTCCGCTGTTTTCCTCCTACATTCTTACCTTTGTTGCAGCATTATGTTTATTGGTAGGTGCAGCAGCGACCGAGGCATTTGTTTCGCCTTTCTTTATGGAACGAGTAGTTAATACTATCTTTTAAATAATAATTATTTTTATGTAATAATAAATTTTCTGTGTAGATTAGAATAATTCTCTTTTGCATCTTCCTTACCTTTTGATATAATATAGTAGACATGGGCGAGGGAGGTTCAAGTGATGGAAAGCAGAATTGAGAGAATAAAAGAACAGCTTCATTCTGCCAGCTATAAACTTACCCCACAACGGGAAGTAACGGTAAGAGTGCTGTTAGAGAATGAAGAGGATCATTTGAGTGCAGAAGATGTATACCTCCTCGTAAAAGAGAAATACCCTGAAATCGGCCTGGCAACCGTGTATCGCACACTTGAATTGCTGACCGAACTCAAAATCGTCGACAAAATTAATTTTGGCGACGGGGTATCCAGATATGACTTAAGAAGAGAAGGTGCCACACATTTTCATCATCATCTTGTATGTATCGAATGCGGATCAGTTGATGAGATACAAGAAGACCTTCTAGAAGACGTAGAAAAAATTGTCGAACGAGACTTTAATTTTAAAATAAAGGATCATCGCCTGACCTTTCATGGAATCTGTCACAGATGCCATAAAGAAGAATCGTAAGCTACATAAACCTTTTTCCATACACGGGAAAGGGTTTTTTTACGTTTTGGGGGAAAAAGCTTACGTAGTGATAGTACTTAGTTAATAGTGAAAGCTGTTTTAAACTTAAGACCGTGCTCCCAATAGCGCGAAAGTCGCTCTAAAACTGGGATCCCCGCTCCAAAATTGGGATCCGCGCTCTAAAAACCCGCCACCCGCCACCCGCCACCCGCCACAACCCCCGCTCCAAGAAGCCTGAAAGCACCACCAAAAGCCATAACGCACCATTAAAAATAACACTATACCAATAAACCTCCCTGCTAAACGTATATTTTCATGCTGCATTGGCATAGTTTGATACTAATAGAATTCAACCTTATCTCTATTCCCAAAACCTAGGTAATACTGGAGGACAAGCTGATGAAAAAATGGATCAGGCTGTTTTTTAATACGTTAAAGGTTTTTCTGCTATTCACTTTATGCACGATTTTATTTTACTATGGTATGATATGGGTACATCAGGAATATCAAAACTATCAAAAGTATGACGAACCGGATGGAGCGGCTGTTAAGGTTTTTGAAACGGATGGCGAGCCGGTCAGTTTAAGCGGATATGAACGGATCATATACTTTTTTTTACATGGGGAGTAATCAGGTTGAAATACTTAGTTGCGGATTTTATCCATTTTTTAAGGGTCGAAAAAGGACTATCCAATAACACAATCACATCTTATAATCGGGATTTGAGAGCGTATACCCATTATCTGCAAACGAAGGAAAATCTCGATTCATTAGAGGACGTATCCCGGTCTGTGGTTATGAAATTTTTAGCTCATTTAAAGGATTCAGGTAAATCCTCGAAAACGATTGCCAGACATATTTCTTCGATCCGCTCTTTCCACCAATTTTTATTGCGGGAAAAGCAAATTGATCATGACCCGACTGTGCATATAGATATGCCGAAACAAGAAAAAACACTGCCGAAAGTGCTAAATTTAGATGAAGTGGAAGCGTTGCTTAGTGCACCGAATAAAGGAGACGCCTTCGCTTTACGCGATAAGGCGATGCTAGAAGTCTTGTACGCAACCGGTCTGCGTGTAAGTGAGCTAATCGGACTGGACGCGGGAGACGTACATACGATGCTTGGCTTTGTCCGATGTATTGGAAAGGGCAATAAGGAGCGAATTGTTCCACTCGGATCTAAGGCGAAAGAGGCTTTAGAAGAGTATCTTGAAAAAGGGCGGCATAGGCTTATAAAAAATAAGAATAGGACAGAAGCACTCTTTTTAAATCATCATGGCAACCGTTTAACCAGACAGGGCTTTTGGAAAATTTTAAAACAAATTGCCTCTTCCGTAGGGATTGAAAAAACAATCACCCCCCATACATTGAGACATTCCTTTGCCACTCATTTATTAGAGAATGGGGCAGATTTGCGAGCTGTCCAAGAAATGCTTGGTCATGCTGATATATCTACAACACAAATATATACGCACGTTTCGAAAGCTAGATTAAAGGATGTTTACAAGCAATTCCATCCGCGTGCTTAGGTTAAGGCTCTCTACTGCTAGAGCCTTTTTTATTCGGATAGGTGCATGTTTTTCTGCCTAAGAAGAAATATGATAAAATAACATGCTTTCATGATTCACATTTTTTCAGGGTAATTTAAACGTAAGACTATAATAGGAGGAACTAGAGTTGAGTTATACATATAAACGCATTTTTTTAATTGTGATGGATTCAGTCGGGATTGGAGAAGCCCCGGACGCAGAGCAATTTGGCGATAAAGGTGCAGATACATTAGGTCATATTGCTGAATATATGGGCGGCTTAAGCATGCCTAATATGGCGAAGCTAGGGATAAGTAATATTCGTGAAATTAAAGGGGTGGAAAAAGCAGAAAAACCATTAGCCAACTACGGGATAATGCAAGAAGCCTCTGTAGGAAAAGATACAATGACTGGACATTGGGAAATTATGGGCCTGCATATTAACAAACCGTTTAAAGTATTTCCAGAAGGATTCCCGGACGATTTAGTGAAGCAGCTGGAAGAAAAGACGGGACGAGAGGTAATCGGGAATAAGCCGGCCAGCGGCACTGCAATTATGGATGAGCTTGGGAAAAAGCATATGGATACAGGTGCAATGATTGTCTATACTTCGGCCGATTCTGTGCTGCAAATTGCTGCACACGAAGAGGTTATTCCGTTAGAGGAACTCTATAAAATATGTGAAATCGCAAGAGAATTAACGTTAGATGAACCTTACATGATTGGACGTGTTATTGCGAGACCGTTTATTGGAACTCCAAGGAATTTTAAAAGAACAGCAAATCGTCATGATTATGCCCTAAAACCATTTGATCGAACAGTCATGAATGAATTAAAAGATGCCAATTTCGATGTTTTAGCGATTGGAAAAATATCTGACATTTACGATGGAGAAGGTGTCACTCAATCGTTCCGCACCACTTCAAACATGCATGGCATGGATGAACTGATAAAAACAATGGATATGGATTTTACCGGATTAAGTTTTTTGAATTTAGTGGATTTCGATGCTTTATACGGGCACCGCAGGGATCCAGAAGGATATGGGGAGGCTCTTGAAGAGTATGATCAGCGCTTAACGGAGGTTTTCGAAAAAATGAAGCAGGATGATTTATTGATCATTACAGCCGACCATGGAAACGATCCGGTTCATCCCGGAACAGATCATACAAGGGAGTTTGTCCCATTACTTGTTTATTCTCCATCTCTTCAAGGAAACAACGAATTGAATGTAAGGGAAACCTTTGCTGATCTGGGGGCATCTGTTGCGGAAAACTTTAACGTGACCATGCCGAAGCATGGGAAAAGCTTCTTAAAAGAATTAAAATAAAGGATGAAAAAACAATGAGAATGGTGGATTTGATTCAAAAAAAGCGGGACGGAGCCGAACTATCAACAGAGGAAATTAAATTTATTATTCAGGGATATACCAATGATGAGATTCCTGATTATCAGATGAGTGCCTTCTGTATGGCGGTCTTTTTTAAAGGAATGACGGATAAAGAATGTGCTGATCTAACCATGGCCATGGTGGAATCAGGAGACCAAATTGACCTTTCGGCGATAGAAGGGATCAAGGTAGATAAGCACTCGACCGGAGGAGTGGGAGATACCACTACATTGGTATTAGGCCCGCTTGTTGCAGCATTAGGTGTGCCAGTGGCTAAAATGAGCGGCAGAGGCTTGGGCCATACGGGCGGAACAATTGATAAGCTCGAATCTGTTCCTGGATTTCATGTCGAGATTGAAAACGAACAGTTTGTTCAATTAGTTAATCAAAAAAAACTAGCTGTTATCGGACAGAGCGGGAACTTAACTCCGGCAGACAAGAGATTATATTCGTTGCGCGATGTAACTGCTACGGTAAATAGCATTCCGTTAATTGCTAGCTCAATTATGAGTAAGAAGATTGCTGCGGGAGCTGATGCCATTGTTCTGGATGTCAAAACCGGAGCAGGTGCATTTATGAAATCGTTGGAAGGCTCTATGTCTCTGGCTAAAGCGATGGTCAAAATAGGAAATCAGGTTGGTCGAAGGACAATGGCTGTCATTTCGGATATGAGTCAGCCGCTTGGGTATGCAATTGGCAATGCCCTCGAAGTAAAGGAGGCCATCGATACGCTGAGAGGAGAAGGACCTGAAGATTTAACAGAATTATGTTTAACGTTAGGGAGCTATATGGTATTCCTCGGAGGCAAAGCAGACAGTCTAGAAGAAGCGAAAGAAAAACTAAACGAAGTACTAAAAACCGGAAAAGCTATAGATACGTTTAAAACTTTTCTGCTAGCTCAAGGAGGAGATCCTTCAGTGGTAGACGACCCATCCAAATTGCCGCAGGCATCCTTTGTATTTGAGCTTGAAGCCAAGGAAGATGGGTATGTCGAAGAATTAGTGGCAGATTCTATCGGAACGGCCGCTATGTGGCTCGGAGCAGGACGGGCTACAAAGGAATCTGAAATTGACTTAGCTGTTGGATTAGTCCTGCGCAAGAAAATCGGGGATTCTGTAAAAAAAGGTGAATCCCTCGTAACTATTTATAGTAATTTTGAAAATGTAGAAAATGTTAAAGCCAAATTATATGACAGCATTCGAATCGCTCAAACAGAAGTGGCCAAACCAAAGCTCATTTATGGAGAAGTGAAAGAATAATTACCATTCCAAAAAATACTGGTATCTAGTTTTAGGTATTTATTTAGCATAAAAGCATCGTTTCCAAGACGATGCTTTTGTTTTGTTAATAGATATTTTGTTTAATATAACTCATAAGCTGATCCTTTAACTCCGGTTTTTTTAAGGCAAAGTCAATGGTAGCTTTTATAAATCCCAGCTTATCGCCGACATCATATCTATTTCCGCGAATCTGATAAGAGTGCACGGGTTCAATTTCGATTAAACGGTCAATTGCTTCAGTTAACTGAATTTCACAATTTCTGTCCGGTTTTACGTATTCAATTTGACCAAAAATCGCAGGAGTTAAAATATACCGTCCGACTATCGCCTGAGTTGAGGGAGCTTCTTCAGCTGCTGGTTTTTCAATTAAACTGGAAACCTGATAGAGCTCTCCAATCTTCTCTGAAAACTGAACAATGCCGTATTTGGATACGTCATGCTGTGGTACGTCCTCACATCCGAGAATCGAACTTCCGCACGTTTTATACTGTTGGATCATTTGTTTTAATGCTGGTACTTCACTGTCGATAATATCATCTCCCAGTAATACAGCGAATGGTTCGTTCCCAATAAATGATTTGGCGCAATAAATAGCATCACCAAGTCCAAGCGGCTCTTTTTGACGGACATAATGAATTTGTGCCATATTAGATATTTCCCTCACCATTTTATAAACCTCATATTTAGAGGTTTTTTGCAGCATAAGCTCGAGCTCGACTGATTTATCAAAATGATCTTCAATCGCCCGTTTATTTCGCCCCGTCACAATAATAATATCCTCAATTCCAGAAGCTACTGCTTCCTCGATTATGTATTGAATAGCAGGCTTATCGACTATAGGCAGCATTTCCTTAGGCTGTGCTTTTGTGGCAGGTAAAAACCTTGTGCCAAGGCCAGCCGCAGGGATCACGGCTTTTTTAATCATAATCATCCTCCTCTAGAATAAATTCCGTCGCTTTCGCTTAATAAAAATCAATCGATTAATTTAATAAACTAATAGTTTCATATCTGTTTATATGTATGCATGAAAGCTCGCCCATATCCCGTGCCTACTATTTACAAATTGCCATGAAAAAAGATGGAGAAAAAGGAATAGAACTGTGATTATAGTAAAACTTAAGGTTGTAATCCGATTGCCAAGATTTTTTTAGAGGTGTAAACAGTGGTTTTAACTAATCCTTGCTATGAACGAAAACTGATTCTCCTCTCATTTGCCATTATACTTCTTTATTTATCCCCTTTATTTGTCTTAGGAGAGAATGCACACATTCGAGTTCATGATAATTTAGATTCGAATATTGCCTGGTATAAGGTGCTTATTAACAGTGGTGAATTGTTTGGCGATATTAATGCAGCCATCCCTCAAGTAATCAATGGATTGCCGCGAAATGCGCTCGCTTCGGAATTTAGCGGGATTGTTTGGCTTTATGCTCTTTTCCCGACCATGATTGCCTATGGATTGAGTCAGGCCATTACAAGATTAGTTGCTTTTTGGGGAATGTACATTCTTTTAAAAAAGCATTTTCTGCAAAACAATGAATGGGCGCTTATTAGAGTAGGAGCCGCACTGGCTTTTGCCCTGACCCCGTTTTGGCCATCCGGGATGCTGAGCACCTTAGGAATGCCTCTAGCTTTATGGGCCTTTTTAAATATTCGAAATGGAGAACGTTCTTGGAAAAACATCGCAGTACTGATTCTGCTCCCATTCTACTCAAGCTTTGTACTAGGTTTTTTCTTCTTTTTAACAGGGATGGCGCTGTTATGGCTATGGGATGGGATCAGCAGAAAAGGGTGGAACTTTCGTTTCCTTATTTCGATTGCTTTAATGACGCTCATGTTTCTTCTAGTCGAGTATCGCCTTGTCGCCTCTTTTCTATTTACAACAGAACCGAACAGCAGAGATGAATATTTTCATGCAAGGCTTCCTTTATGGCGAGTAATCCGGCTTACTTTCAAGAATTTTATTTTAGGCCATACTCATGTGATGACAGTACACGGTTTATTTATACTGCCAGTGATTCTGATGGCTCTTTTTCTTATCTTCTATCGAAAAATTTGGCGTCAGGAAAAGACCTTTTTATTTTTATTTACCCTAAATTTCGTGCTCTCTGCCTGGTATGCCTTTTGGTTTTATAAGGGATGGCTCCCCTTAACACAGCGGTTTCATGTCCTCGATACCTTTAATTTTGCGAGATTTCATTTTCTTAGGCCGCTTGTCATTTATCTGGGATTTGCAATCGCTCTGCGGATCCTTTGGCAAGAAAAAGTCTTTAGTAAGGGGATGGTCATAGCTATTCTTTGTCTGCAGCTCGTTATTTTAGGAATGTTTAATGATGAAATTATTTATCATAAAAAACCATCTGTAAAAGAGTTTTATGCAACAGAACAATTTCATGAAATTAAAGAGTTTATTGGTTTACCGCCTGAAACATATCGCGTCGCAAGTATCGGGATACATCCCGCCATCGCCCAATATAATGGGTTTTACACGCTAGATACGTATAACAATTTCTATCCCTTATCCTATAAATATAAATTTCGAAAAATAATCGCACAGGAATTAGCTAAAAATAAAACCATTAAAGAGTATTTTGATGAATGGGGAGGACGCTGTTATCTATTTACAGATGAATTGGGAAAACACTATATGTTTAAGAAAAATTCAAAAGCAAAACTGAGTAATCTGCAATTAGATATGACAGCATTTAAAGATTTAGAAGGGGGCTATATCTTCTCCAGCATTCCTATTTTGAATGCTGCAGAGAATCAGCTTGTGTTAGAAAGGACATTTATTTCAGAGAAAAGCGCATGGAAGATCTATCTATATAGAGTAATGGAAGCATAAGTTTTCCGTTCTTCTTGCAAGTAGTGACAGCTTTGGGAGGAATAGAAGCATCATGACCAAACCAGTACTGACGATTGTAGTCCCATGTTATAACGAGGAAGAAGTCTTACCCGAAACCATTAGTCAATTACAGGAGTTAATCGGGATAATGGTAAGAGATTCGATTGTAGATGAAGATAGTAAAATTTTATTCGTTGATGATGGCAGCAGGGACAACACATGGTCCATAATCCATAAAACAAGCTTACAGTCAAATTATGTAAGGGGCTTGAAATTATCCCGAAATGTAGGACATCAGAATGCATTATTAGCGGGTCTATTTTCGGCTAAAGACGTTTCCGATTGTGTTGTTTCAGTTGATGCCGACCTACAGGATGATATCTCCGTTATTCCCACATTTGTTCAAAAATTTATGGAAGGAAACGAGATTGTGTACGGTGTTCGCAATCGGCGTGATTCCGACACTCTATTTAAAAGAAAATCGGCGGAAATCTTTTATTCAGTCATGAAAAAAATAGGGGTCGAATTGATTTTTAATCATGCGGATTTCCGCTTAATGAGCAAAAGAGCGATTGAAGAGCTTGCACGGTTTGATGAAGCCAATCTTTTTTTGCGGGGAATTATTCCCCTCATTGGATTTCCCTCTGCGGTTGTTCCGTATGAAAGAAAAAAGAGATTTGCGGGGGAGACAAAATATCCGTTAAAAAAAATGCTCGCTTTTGCTTTTGACGGTATTTCTTCCTTTTCCGTGACCCCGATTCGATTTGTTTTATTTATCGGGATGGTCTCCTTCTTTGGGAGTTTGCTATTTGGAGCCTACTTCTTATTTCTAAAATTTAGCGGAAATGCACAGACAGGCTGGACGTCTTTGATTACATCGATCTGGCTGATAGGAGGTCTTCAGCTGATTGCGATTGGACTAGTTGGGGAGTACATCGGAAAAGTTTACAAGGAAACGAAACGCAGACCTAAATTTATTGTTGAGCACGATCCTTTTGTGATACAGAAATCGATTAGAGCCAGACAATTTGAAAAGAAAGAGGATGAGTTATACACCATTGCTTCTAGAAAATTACCTGAATCCAACTAATTCGTTTTTTCGGTTTATGCTTGTAGGCATCGTAAATACAATTGTAGGGCTTTCTGTAATCATGCTGTTCATGAACGGACTAGGATTTACATATTGGAGTTCAACTTTTATTGGAAATAGTGCAGGGGCAGCTGTTAGCTTCTTTTTGAATCGGGGTTTTACCTTTCAGTCAGATATTCCTTGTTGGAAAGGGCTGCCAAGGTTTGTTTGCATTATACTTATAAGCTATTTTCTTGCTTATTATCTGGGGCAGCATATTGTCAGTCTAATGTATAACCGCCCCTATCTTCCATTTTCTGAAGAAACAATTGCTGTACTTTTAGGTACAGGACTATATACACTCATAAATTATATGGGCCAGAAATATATCGTATTTCCCAAAACCTCTTCAGGTATTACATGAAGGGGTTTTTGTTTTCTGCCAATGATTAATTTTAGGAAAATCTTGTATAAAAAAAGACTATCTGGAAAAAATGGAAACTGAGTATTTTTATAGGTTGACAACTGTACTTTAATTGGAGGGTATACTGATGAAACGTTCGTTATCATGTGTGTTAGGCATCCTGTTATTTCTTAGTTCGTTATCCAATCCTGTCTTAGCCAATCAAAAAAGCGAAGAGACGCTTGCATTGGCCGAAAATGCAAAATCCGCGATTTTAATCGAAAGGGACACAGGAACTGTACTTTATCAAAAGAATCCTGACGAGAAATTACCTCCAGCAAGTATGACTAAAGTAATGACCATGCTATTAATCATGGAAGCATTGGATAGCGGGAAAATTTCACTGGACGAAAAGGTTCGTACAAGTGAGCATGCGGCTTCTATGGGGGGATCTCAAATTTTTTTGGAGCCAGGGGAAGAAATGACAGTCAAAGAAATGCTTCAAGGGATTGCAATCGGTTCTGGAAATGATGCATCGGTCGCAATGGCAGAGCATATAGCAGGTTCTGAGGAAGAGTTTGTGGCTATGATGAACGAAAGAGGCAAAGAACTTGGTCTGAAAAATACCAATTTCGTGAATACAACAGGACTCCCTGCTCAAGATCATTATTCAACGGCCAGGGATATGGCTGTGGTGGCTAAAGAACTTTTAAAATACGAACAAATTACTGAGTTCACAGGCTTATATGAGGCATATTTACGAGAAAATACAGATAAAAAATTCTGGCTTGTCAATACAAATCGGCTCGTTAAATTTTACGATGGCGTTGATGGTTTGAAGACTGGTTATACGAATGAAGCGAAATATTGTTTAACTGCAACCGCAAAAAGAGACGGAATGAGGGTCATTGCTGTTGTATTTGGTGCACCGACTCCAAAGGATCGCAATGCACAGATTTCAAAAATGCTTGATTACGCTTTTGCAAAGTATAAAACACATAGAATGTACGAAAAAGATGCAGTTGTAGCAGAAGCCACCGTTTCCAAAGGTGAAAATAATAAAGTGGAGGTGGTAACAAGCGAAAGTATCTCTCTTTTAACAAGAAAGGGAGAAAAAGTGGATGATGTAGAAAAGAAAGTTGTTATAAATGACAAGATTAGAGCTCCTCTCCAAAAGGGAGATGAAGTCGGATCTCTAGTGCTTGTGAAAAATGGGAAGGTATTAGTTGAAAGTCCATTGGTTGTAAAAGATTCGGTTGAAAAAGCTAGCTGGTGGACGTTATATAAACGTACATTTGGAAATTTTGCTAAGGTCAACTGATTGTCTAAATTTTGGACATTTCTGCGAATTTACACTAGTTTTGTCTTCTAGCAGGAGAATGATTTAAAAAAGGCGAAAGACTTTCTATACCTCAAAGCAAGGAGGCAATTTAGGTAATGAGTCTTTCGATTAATTTAGAAGTTGTACAAGAAGTCTTGTGTGTTCGCTTGAGTGGTGAATTGGATCACCATACCGCAGAACAGCTTAGGGAGGAGACAACAAGAGCCATTGAAAAGTATGGGATCCGCCATATCGTCCTTAATCTCCAGGAGCTTACCTTCATGGACAGCTCAGGACTCGGAGTCATTCTGGGACGGTACAAACAAATAAAACAAATGCACGGCGAAATGGTTGTTTGCGCCATCTCCCCAGCTGTTAAACGATTGTTTGATATGTCCGGTTTATTTAAAATAATAAGACAAGAGACAAATGAAGCTCTTGCTTTAGAAAAACTGGGGGTGGCGTAACTTGAAAAATGAAATGCATATTCAATTTAGTGCTCTAAGTCAAAACGAATCTTTTGCACGGGTAACAGTGGCCTCATTTATAGCCCAGTTAGATCCTACATTGGATGAACTAACGGAAATAAAGACGGTCGTATCAGAGGCTGTTACAAATGCGATCATTCATGGATATGAAAATATTCCCGATGGAATGGTCTACATTTCTGTAACAATCGAAGATGGAGCCTGTGAAATTACGATTCGTGATGAGGGCGTCGGGATCTCAGACATCAATGAAGCGAGACAGCCGCTGTTTACGACCAAACCTGAACTTGAGCGTTCTGGAATGGGCTTTACCATTATGGAAAACTTTATGGATGAAGTTGAGGTAGAGTCTGGACCAAGAGAAGGGACGACCATTCGCATGAAAAAGCAATTTGCTAAAAGCAAAGCGCTGTGCAATTAAGGAGTCTTGCTTATGGATGTTGAGGTAAAGATTGACACAACCCAAAGCTATTTAAAAGACCATGAAGTAAAGGAACTAATCGTAAAGGCGCAAAAAGGTGAACAAGAGGCAAAAGATACGATTGTACAGAAAAATATGCGGCTGGTATGGTCAGTTGTCCAACGTTTCTTGAATCGCGGCTATGAACCAGATGATCTTTTCCAAATTGGTTGTATTGGCCTGTTAAAATCAGTAGACAAATTTGACCTGAGCTATGATGTGAAATTTTCAACGTATGCAGTACCCATGATTATCGGGGAAATTCAGCGATTTATCCGTGATGATGGAACCGTGAAGGTGAGTCGATCTTTAAAAGAACTGGGGAATAAAATTAGACGTGCCAAAGATGAACTGTCTAAAATCAATGGCAGAGTTCCGACAGTAAGTGAAATTGCCGAGTATCTAGAAATTTCCGCAGAGGAAATCATTATGGCACAAGAAGCAAGCAGATCCCCGTCATCCATCCATGAAACTGTTTATGAGAATGATGGAGATCCTATCACTTTACTTGATCAGATTGCTGATCAGGAAGAGAATTTATGGTTTGATAAATTGGCGTTAAAGGAAGCCATCCGAGATTTAGATGATAGAGAACGGTTAATTGTGTATTTAAGATATTTTAAAGATCAGACTCAGTCTGAGGTAGCTGCCAGATTAGGGATTTCACAAGTACAGGTTTCCCGTCTGGAGAAGAAGATTTTACAACAAATGAAAGACCGAATGGACGATTAAATCAGTTCATTCGGTCTTTTTTTGTTCCAAGCTCATGCGGTGAACGGTTACTAATTATTGGACATCATGAAAAAAGGTGCCACGAACCATACTACCATTAGAGGGAAACTTTTTTCGAGGAAGTGTGTCGGATGGAAAATTCGATTTATATTCGCTTAAGACATCGCCTGCAAGTACGTCCCAATGAAAGGATTAAAGTAGGAGATGTGTCGCAAGTTATTGCTCCAGAAGAACTTCTCCAGCAAATCAAAAGACTCGTGATATATCAAATTAAAAAAGAAGATAACAATATTGTCATAATTGATGTAATGCTGGTGATTAAAAAGATTCTTGAAGTGTTCCCTGAGATTGATGTTCAGGCGATCGGGCCAACACAAACGATTGTAGAAATTATTTATCGTAAAAAAAGAGTATCCAAACTTCTTTTTATTTTAGTCTGGTTTCTATTATTTGTAGGCGCAGCTTTAACGATTATGAATTTTCATGAAGATGTAAGCATGCAAATTGTTCAGCAAAAGATCTATACCATGATTACTGGAGAAGAGGTACGTAAACCCCTTCTTTTTCAAATTCCATATTCTTTTGGTCTTGGATTAGGCATGATCCTATTTTTTAATCATGTTTTTAAAAAGCGCATTAACGAAGAACCTAGTCCTCTAGAAGTCGAAATGTTTAATTATCAGCAGGATTTAGATCGATATGTTTCATTAAAAGAAAATAAAGAGAGTATGAAACGTATTGATGATGATTAAACTGGCTCTAATCATATTTATTGGTTTTGCAGGGGGACTAGCAGTCGGAGCCGGTTTTGTCGCTTTCTTAACCGTACTGGGAATCATTCCAAGACTCACACAACTAACAAAAACAATGAAATACATTCACCGGTATGAATGGGCTGTTGTTACAGGAGCAGTCGCTGCTTGTTGGATCGACCTTCAAGACTTAATCTTTCATTTAAATGAAATTATTACGATTCCTTTAGGCCTTGCAAGCGGAATATTTGTAGGGATGCTGGCAGCAGCACTGACAGAGGTTTTAAATGTCTTTCCAATTCTTGCAAAAAGGATTCATATCGATGAAAAAATTATTATTTTATTAATGGCCATTGTTTTGGGGAAAATATCAGGATCATTGTTTCATTGGATTATCTTTGTGGACCTATAACCTTTGACAAAGGAGGCGCAGCGTTTGCCAGAACCTAAAGCGGTTATACTTGTAACGGATGGAGATGAATATGCTAAAAAAGCAATTGAATCAGTTGCACATTCAATCGGCGGGAGATGTATTTCCATGTCTCATGGGAACCCGAGTATTTTAACCGGTCAGGAACTGATTGAATTAATCCATCAAGCTCCCTCAGAACCCGTTTTTGTTATGTTCGATGATAGCGGCTATATAGGGGAGGGACCGGGTGAGACTGCATTGCTGTACGTAGCAAATCATCCAAGTGTTCATGTTTTAGGTGTAATCGCCGTTGCTTCCAAAACAAAACAGGCGGAATGGGCTAAAGTTGATATTTGTATCGATCAATACGGTGAACTGACGCCTTTCGGGGTAGATAAATTTGGAATACCTGAGATGGAAGCGGGCAGAATTAATGGTGACACCGTTTATAGTCTAGACCAAATGAATGTCCCTCTTATAGTTGGAATTGGGGATATTGGCAAAATGGGCGGCAAAGACTCATATAAAATCGGTTCACCAGTTACAAAAAAAGCGGTAGACATTATTCTTGAAAGGAGCGGTTTCAATGGCTGAGCATGAAAAACAGCATATACCGGCGGAATTAGCCAAACTGGAAGAATACATGAAGGAAAGAGTTGGCCTTGGAACTAGCTTTGATTTAGGAGTCAGAAAAGTAAAGATTTTAAAACAGGATGTAAATTTATATTTTATAAACGGATTATGCGATACCGCATTTATATTAGAAATCATGGAACAGCTGATTGAGATCAATGATCATGAAAAAGCCTCATCTGATGCTTATGATATTATTTTTAACCGTATCGTCCATCAATCGGTTTCACCTGTAAAGACTATAGATGAAATGGTGGATCATGTCCTTTCTGGGTCAATCTCCATAGTTGTAGAAGGAGCCGAATCAGCTCTAATCGTAGATGTCCGCAGTTATCCTGGTCGGCAGCCGCAAGAGCCGGATACAGAAAAAGTAGTCAGAGGATCCCGCGACGGGTTTGTAGAAAATATTATTGTTAACACCGCCCTCACACGCAGAAGAATAAGAGATGAAAAACTTCGCTTTGAGATGATTAAAGTGGGCGAACGCTCTAAAATGGATGTCTCGATTGCTTACATTAAGGATATTGCAAACCCAGATTTAGTTGAAGTGATCAGAAAAGAACTCCAGCAAATTAAAATAGATGGAACTACAATGGGGGATAAAGCAATTGAAGAATTTCTGGTCAAACAAGGGTACAATCCTTTTCCGTTAGTCCGGTATACAGAACGGGCTGATGTGGCCGCCACTCATCTGCTTGAAGGACACGTCTTAATTTATACAGATACATCACCAAGTATTATCATTACACCAACAACCTATTTCCATCATGTACAGCATGCAGAGGAATATAGAGAATCTGCTTTAGTCGGAACGTTTATCCGTTGGGTCCGTTTTATCGGTATTTTTACATCAATTGTGTTGCTCCCCTTATGGTTTTTATTTGTTCTTGAACCCAACCTTTTGCCTGAGAATTTAGCGTTTATTGGACCAAATGAACAGACTAACGTTCCGTTAGTTCTCCAGCTTTTTATTGCCGATATCGGCATAGAGTTTTTAAGAATAGCGGCGATTCATACTCCAACCCCGCTTTCGACTGCGATGGGTTTAATTGCAGCTGTTATGATAGGGGATATCGCGATACAAGTTGGAATCTTTGTTCCTGAAACGATTCTTTATGTGGCGATTGCAGCTGTTGGAACGTTTGCTACACCAAGCTACGAATTAAGTGTTGCGAATAAATTGGTACGTTTAAGTCTTTTATTATTAGTTTCTTTATTTGGTACCTATGGATTAGTGATTGGAATGACTGTTGTATTATTGGCGTTAGCAAGTGTCCGTTCTCTAAATACCCCTTACTTATGGCCGCTATTACCGTTTAATCCTGGTGCTTTTATGCAAATTGCGATTAGAAGATCAGTGCCAGGATCCAAAATCAGACCAAGCATTGTCCAGCCGAAAAACGTCCATAAGCAGCCTTAAAACCAACCCCGGGTTATCAGAGGAGGAAGCAACATTTTGTTCTCCCTTGATAGCCTTTTTTTTATTTTTGAGACATTTCTATGGTTCAATTTATTTATTTTTCACTTAAAATAATGGAAAGAACGTATAGTATGTCCTGAATATTGATACCCAATCATGAGTGTGGTAAAGTTAATTTTATTACAATAACGGATTAAAGAAACAAAAGCTAACTGAGTTACTAATAGAAGTGGGGAATGTAGATTGAAGCATTTTTTATATGGAAACCAATCAATTAATGAAAATGGCCATTTAACAGTTGATGGATTAGATACGATTGAATTAGCTGAAAAATATGGAACCCCGTTATATATATATGATGTTGGCTTAATCAGACAAAAAGCTCGTGATTTTCAAGAAGCTTTTAAAAAACTGGGCATTTCTTATCAGGTGGCATATGCGAGCAAAGCTTTTTCTTGTATTGGTTTGATTCAAATTGTCGATGAAGAGGGTCTGTCCCTTGATGTAGTATCAGGCGGGGAATTGTATACAGCGATTGCTGCTGGTTTTCCTCCAGAAAAAATTCACTTTCACGGGAATAATAAAAGCGATGAAGAGCTGATGATGGCACTAGAATATGAAATTGGCTGTATCGTAGTGGACAATGAATATGAATTATCCAGACTGATTCAATTGCTAAATGAAAGTCAAAAGAAAATGCAAATTTTAATTCGGGTTACACCAGGAATTGAAGCTCATACCCATGACTATATTTTAACGGGTCAGGAAGATTCTAAATTCGGATTTGATTTGCAAAATGGGCAGGCTGAAAAAGCAGTTCGTCAGGCAATTGCATGTGAGCATATCGAACTTTTAGGAATTCATTGTCATATAGGTTCGCAAATATTTGAAACAACTGGTTTTGTATTGGCAGCCCGGAAAATTATGGAGAAGCTGCGTGACTGGAAGGACAGCTTTGGGTTTGAGGCAAAAGTCCTTAATCTCGGAGGAGGCTTTGGGATTCGTTATACAAAAGACGATGATCCCATTCCGCCGAGCAGCTATATCTATGAAATGATGAAAGAAGTTATGGAGCAGGTGAAGGAGCAAGGGTTAACTCAGCCAGAAATATGGATTGAACCTGGCCGATCGCTCGTGGGTGACGCCGGAATTACGCTGTATAAAATTGGTTCTCAAAAGATAGTTCCAGAGGTCAGAAAGTATCTGGCTGTCGATGGAGGTATGAGTGATAATATTCGCCCGGCCCTTTATGAAGCCAAATATGAAGCAGTTCTTGCGAATCGGATGAATGAAGAAGCAGAAGAAGTAGTTTCAATTGCCGGAAAATGCTGTGAGTCTGGCGATATGCTGATATGGGATTTGCCGTTGCCGCATGCAAAGGTCGGTGATTATTTGGCTGTCTTTTGTACTGGTGCTTACGGGTATTCCATGGCAAATAATTATAATCGAATCCCAAGGCCGCCGGTTGTTTTTGTTGAAAATAAAGAAGACCAGCTGGTCATTGAAAGAGAAACGTATAAAGACCTTATCAAGCTTGATTTGCCCTTTTCAAGAAAAAAAGTCGAAACGCTTGACTGATTAATTATCCTTGACTTAAAGTAAAATTTGGCAAAGTGAGAACCTAGAAACGTTGCAATTGAGTCAGTAGGTGGGTATTCGTTGAGAAAAAAACAGATCATTCTATTTATAAGCTTTTTAGCAGGCAGTTTATTATGGGCAGCCATATATTTGTTTTATATTCTAAAATAATCCTGGTTGAAACTCCCTAATTAATACGTTACCATTATGGGAAGTAAATCTATGGTTTTTCCTAGTATACTTTAACAGTAAATGGAAATACTATATACAAAAAAAGGTTTTTTATAAGAGGGATTTTAATGTTAATTCGCTATAAAAAGAATTTTGAGAAGATTGCGATGGGCTTATTATCTTTTATGCCAAATGAAAAAGATGTTAAAAAGCTTCAACAATCAATTAAAACCTATGAAACCGACCCTTCCTGGCAGCTTTTCCTTTGGAAGGAAGGAGAGGATATTATTGGACTTATCGGTGTTATAAAACATGAGAATTCTTTTGAAATTCAGCATATTTCCGTTAATCCGTCTCACCGTGAACAAGGAGTAGGAAAAGCAATGATTCAGGCATTAAAAGAAATGTATCCTGATTTCACTATAACGGCCAATGATCTAACTTCATCGTTTTACGCAAAATGTACGGAAGAATAAAAATAATTCCTTTAACCGAATTTGCGGGCGGTCTATTAATAGATAAAAGAAAGAGTCTCAGAAAGAACTCTTTCTTTTTTTTCTGATTGCTTCTTTTCTTGATTCTTCAACCTCTGTGCGATCACGCATTTTATGTTTGTGGATTATGTCAGCAGACGGGAAAGCTTCAGCAGATCCAAATGTCCAACTATGCTCCTTGCAGACTTCTATACATTCAATCAGCAGTTTTTTATCGAGAATAGGAAGATTTACACTTTTATACGGTTGATTGTTCTCAATTTTTTTGATTTGCTCGTTCAGTAATTTAAAATATAGTTTGGCGTCAAGTCCTAATTTTTCTAATGCGGACTGTTCAGACGTAAGCGTATTTTTAGACTTCTTAAACATTTTTTTCGCTCCAGTCAGGTTCCCTCTCCGATAGTGATAAAACCCAACTGCTGTTTGAATCAATCCTACCCAGATCCTTTCTGAATTGCCTTCTGGACTTTTCCAATATTCCTCCAACACTTCATGACATTCAAAATAATCCCGATTTCCATGAAAATATGATAAAAATAATATATAACTATACGGATACAAGGGAATTCCCCCTTTTATGAAAATTCTTCTTTTAACTAGGGTACCATGATTCCAAAAATGAAGGAAATCTTTAAATAAATCAATTTTTTATTGGAGTTACTAGAAGAATCCTCTATACTTAAGGTTAGTTTCATTTGAAATTTACAAGTAGGCGTGAGTATAATGGAATATTTAGTGAAAATTGATGCTTTTGAAGGTCCGCTAGATTTATTATTACATCTGATTCAAAAGCTTGAAATTGATATATATGATATCCCAATGAAAGAAATAACCGAACAATATATGTCTTATATTCATACAATGCAAGAGCTTCACTTGGATGTGGCCAGTGAATATTTAGTTATGGCCGCTACTTTGCTTGCAATTAAAAGTAAAATGCTTCTGCCAAAACAAGATCCGGAAATGCTGATAGATGATGAGTATCAGTATGAAGAAGATCCGCGTGAAGAATTAGTGGAACGCCTGATCGAATATAAAAAATATAAAGAAGTGGCCAAGGAGCTAAAGGACCGGGAAGAAGAAAGAAGTCTTATGTTTACGAGGCCGCCTATCGATTTATCTCAATACGAGAAAACAGAAATTCCGGCTAATATTGATTTAAATGTCAGTGTATATGACATGATTGCAGCCTTTCAGAAATTACTAAGACGAAAACGGCTGCAGCGTCCGCTTTCAACACGGATTACGAGACAGGACATATCAATTGAGCAAAGAATGGATGACATCCGAGCATTGCTGCATCCATACTTTAAGAAGCCGTTTTTTGAATTATTCCAGTATCAGGATAAGTCACAATTGGTCGTTACTTTTTTAGCTTTATTAGAACTGTTAAAAAGAAATGAAATTACCGTTCAACAGCAGGATAATTTTTCAGAACTTTTTATTTTAGCTGTGTAACTGGGGTGAAGGGTGATGTTTGTGAATTGGCAGGGAATTATTGAAAGTCTTTTATTTGCTGCAGGAGACGAAGGGCTGACTAGTAAACAGATTGCTTCGGTCCTTGAAAAACCGGAAGCGGAAATCCGAACACTCATACATGAGATGAAAAAGGATTACGATGAGTCTACTAGGGGATTAACAATTGTTCAATTTGGTGATACCTATGAATTGGTAACCAAAAAAGAATTCGCTGATTATTTAAAGATGCTGGTAGAATCTCCACATCAGCATTCACTTTCCCAAGCTGCACTTGAAACGCTTGCTATTATTGCCTATCGTCAGCCAATTACAAGAGTAGAAATTGAAGAAATTCGGGGGGTTAAAACAGAACGCCCAATTCAAACCTTAATGGCAAAGGGATTAATAGAAGAATGCGGCCGTGCAGAAGGAACAGGACGGGCTTATCTATACGGGACGACGAAAACCTTCTTAGACGTTTTTGGCTTAAAGGACCTTAATGAATTGCCTAAGCTGCCGGATGATGTTGATGACCAAGATGTTCAAAATGAAGCCGATCTCTTTTTTGAAACCTTCCAGGAAAGATTAGATGTTTGATTTTTCAGACAAAAATATTTTTCCTTATGGTAGAATAGGATAAAGTACCAAGTTGATACTCTGCCTACCTGGAAGGAGGATTTTGTTTGGAAATCTTAGCTCTTAGCGGGGTTGAATTAGAAAAAGCTCAGCCTAATTCCCCAGAGGATGGCTTCTCAAGAAGTATAGTTACATACATAGACGGAGATAAAGAATACACCTTTCAATTGCTTTATGTGCGTTACTTTGAAGAGCTGATTATTAAAGAAACACCTTATTCTGAACAGCCCTTATTTTTTTCTGGGACAACACCTTGTTATATTCGGGATCTGGCTGCATGGATTTATTTAATGGCAAATCCCGCGGCGATAGGGAAAAAAGAAGTGTATCTTCATGATGAAACCCCTTTAGTAAATGCATTCAGACAAACGAATTGGGAGCAAGCTGAAAAAATGTTTAGTGAATTTTGTACAAATAAGAAAGCAACCGTCCGTTCTCCCATATTATTTATAAAACAGCCATGAAATCATTCAATTAGGAGGAGTTAGTGTGGCTCATTCTTTAGTAAAGATACAAATCCAGCATGCAAATTCATTCCTGGAAGAGTCTGTAGCAAGGATTGAACAATTTCTAAATACGACAACCCTTCAATCACTGCAGGGAGAAAAAGACGGAGATCTAATGTTCTATAAAGGAATAGCATCAAACCTCCGAAGATTATGTGTCTTTTGCGAAGAAAGCTTGGATACATGTCAATTGTTATTAAACAAAGAAGATTTTTCAAAACAGGCAGCAGAAAAAACGCTTTACAGAATCTATCATCAATGTATTGAAGAGTTTTTCTCGCCAAAATCTGACCTTTGGTATGAAGATAGCCGTTCTGCCTATACAGGAAAGAACAGTATAAAATTTAGAAAGAGTGTCCCATTATCTGTCGAACATTTAATGAGTGATTTAGAACAGCCCTTTCAAAAAATGAGAGAAGAATTAGAGTACTATGAAACAGACTACGCTACAAAGATAACCCAAAATAAATAATGCCAAAAAAAGCAGACCAGCCAGGTCTGCTTTTTTGTGGCCGCTTAAAAAGGATCCCTCAGCTACAAAACAAAAGAAGTATGACTTGGAAAAGGTAAATAGGATAACCCCATCTCATATGATAGAGATGAGGAAGAATGAGAAGAGGGATGTATGTGATTCAAAACGAAGATTTTGTACGGGAAGTGAAACGGTGGCTCGAAGAAGTCAAAGGATGGATTGAACGTAACAACATTAGTGATGAAAATATTGAACATTACGTTACTTTTATTCTTGCTGAAATGGATCATGAAAATGAAAGGGACAGCCAAGAAGACAGAGCGGGAATGATTCAAAATGCTGTCTGGCAATTAGATGAGCTTCTGCAAACAAAATGGCATACAGTCAGATCTGAATCCATCAGACAGCAAAATGCTGTACCGGCAGGCAAACATGTCTTACCTCCGCTCCCCTATTCATATGATGCCCTGGAGCCATTTATTTCGCAAAGGATCATGAGGCTTCACCATACAAAACATCATCAATCATATGTAGATGGATTAAACAAAGCTGAGAAGAAGCTTGAAGAAGCCAGAAGAAGCAATAACTTTGAATTGGTAAAACATTGGGAAAGAGAATTAGCTTTTCACGGCTCCGGACATTATTTACACACGATCTTTTGGAATAATATGACTCCTCGGGGGGGAGGTCGTCCCAGCGGAGAACTTGCTAGAGACATAGATGCCTATTTTGGTTCCTTTGCCGCTTTCCAGAAACATTTTTCAGAAGCTGCCAAACAAGTAGAAGGTGTTGGATGGGCCATTCTAGTATGGTCCCCTCGATCTAGACATTTAGAAATTCTTCAGTCAGAACGTCACATGATTTTAACACAGTGGGATACGATTCCGTTACTCGTGCTTGATGTATGGGAGCATGCTTATTACCTTCAGTATGAAAACCGAAAAGCAGAATATGTGGATGCCTGGTGGAATGTGGTTAACTGGAGAGACGTAGAAAAGCGGTATGAAGAAGCTAAAAAAATAGCCTGGAAGCCTTATTAAAGAGATTAGTATATGCTAGTCTCTTTCTTTATGTTCTTGGGGGCGTATTCTGTATAGCTTGTGTTCATATATGGACAGGTCCTGCATAAACTTGTACAAAAGCGAAAAGCGGATACGCGCTGGAGCTAAAAAGTCCGCCAGGAGCTTGGCGCTGGAGCTAGACAGTTATCAAAGTTCAGAATTTATACGCTTTATAATTCAAAAAGGAGAAGAGAAAATGCACAAGATTAAAAAAGTCGTCTTACTACTGTTTTGTTTCATACTATTAATGAATGTCTTCGCAATTGAAGCAAAGGCTTTATCTGTGAGTGCATATAGTGCGATTCTAATAGATCAGGATACTGGTCGTGTGTTATATGAAAAAAGAGCTCATGAAAAAAGACGAATCGCCTCAATTACAAAAATAATGACGGCTATCTTAGCAATTGAGTCGGGAAAATTAAATGAGACCGTAACAGTAAGCGAACGGGCTGTTAGAACAGAAGGCTCCTCTCTCTACTTGAAAACAGGGGAAAAGATTAAATTACAAGATTTAGTGTATGGACTGATGCTTCGTTCTGGAAATGATGCCGCGGTTGCTATTGCTGAACATGTGGGGGGAAGTCTCGAAGGCTTTGTTTATTTAATGAACCAAAAAGCAATGGAGCTTGGCATGAGGAATACGCATTTTGCCAATCCGCACGGTTTAGATGATTCAGATGACCATTATTCTAGTGCATATGATATGGCTATCTTAACAAGTTATGCAATGAAAAACGAAGCGTATCAAATAATTGCTGGTACGAAAGTGTACCGGGCCCCAAACCCTGATGAGAAGTGGGACAGAGTTTGGCGCAACAAAAATAAGCTGCTGACAAGATTATATGAACACAGTACCGGGGGAAAAACTGGCTATACAAAATTGGCTGGGAGAACGCTTGTTTCAACAGCTTCCCTCGATAATATGAATCTGGTCGCTGTTACGTTAAATGCTCCAAGCGATTGGAATGACCATATCAATCTGTTTGAATATGCGTTTGATACGTTCGAAAACATAACACTCGTACATAAAGGGGAAGTTATCGAGTTAGATGATAGTTATTATGAAGGGAAAGTTACAATTAAGAATTCCTTTTCCTATCCGGTAAAGGAAGAAGAGATAGAGGACTTTCGCGTAGAGTATCGAATGATTGAACCAAAAAAACAGTGGGAAAGACACCCAGAAGAAATTCCAGAAGTTGTCGGAAAGGCAATTGTTTATTTCCATGAAGAAGTCATAAAAGAAGTGCCGATCTATTATAGTGCGGGATCAAGGGACGAAGAAACTTGGTTTGAATTGTTTAAGGGAATATTTACTGCATTCGTGGGTGTCAATCTGTATGGTTAATTATATATGGGTATCTCTCACTATAATTGGGATCTTATTTGCTATCATTAATGGAAAAATGGATGAAGTGAATAAAGCTTTATTTGATGGAGCAAAAGAAGCTGTTACCATTTCAATTGGTCTCATCAGTATTTTGGTATTTTGGCTGGGAATCATGAGAATTGCCCAAGAAGCCGGACTTTTAAATTTATTTGGCAGGCTTTTTAAACCAATTGTTAAGCGATTATTCCCAGAAGTGCCTCCAGAACATCCGGCGATGGGATATATTCTTTCAAATATGATGGCCAATATGTTTGGGCTTGGTAATGCGGCAACCCCATTAGGGATCAAGGCTATGGAACAACTCAAGGAACTCAACGGGAATAAACCGATAGCGAGCCGTTCAATGATTACTTTTTTAGCAATTAATACTTCCAGTCTAACGCTAATTCCGACAACTGTTTTAGCAATAAGGATGAATTATCATTCAGCTAACCCGACAGAAATTGTATTTCCAACGATTATTGCAACCATCTGCTCTACAGTAGGGGCTATTATCATTGACCGGTACTATTATTGGCGGAGAATTAAAAAGGGGAGGGATCTATAATGGAACTCATCAGCATTATCTCTCTTTGGCTGATTCCGCTGATTGTCGGAGGAATTCTTCTTTATGGAACCTGGAAAAGGGTACCGACTTACGAGACCTTTGTTGAAGGCGGTAAAGATGGAATCCAAATTGCTTTTTCTATCATCCCTTATTTAGTAGGGATGCTGGTCGCTATCACTGTCTTTCGGGCCTCTGGTGCACTCGAATATTTTATGGGACTGCTAGAGCCGCTTTTACTTTTAATTGGAGTCCCTCCTGAAATTGTTCCATTAGCTATTATCAGGCCAATTTCAGGAACGGCAGCTTTAGGTATGACAAGTGATTTAATTGCAACATATGGACCTGATTCCTTCATTGGAAGACTGGCATCTACACTTCAAGGAAGCACGGACACTACGTTTTATGTTTTGACGGTCTATTTTGGTGCAGTTGGCATTAAAAAGATGGGAGATGCGTTAAAGGTAGGGCTTTGGGCAGATCTAGTCGGTATTATGGCCTCCATTATTATTGTCACTATTGTATTTGGAAAATAATATTGTGGTGTAATGGAAATGGACATGCCCGAACAGGGTATGTCTTTTTTTGATATTTACTAAGATACTAGTTAGTTTTTGGTAAATCGAATAACCTTTTTTCAAAGCGGACATAGAATCCGTTATTTCCTTAAAAACCATTGTTTTATTGATTCAATCGGACATACGTTCCGTTAATTGCGGTAAATCGACTAAAAAACGCTTTGTTTTACCAAAATAACGGAATCAGTGTCCTAAAATCTAGCAAATCTCCCGTTTTGTCACAAATAACGGAACCAGTGTCCGAAAGAACCAAGTAGCCGCCACTTAACACGTGTACAGATTTCTATTCCCTCACATTATGCTAAATACTCGAACTAAGTCTGAATCCTCACTTCAATTCCCGAATTTAAAATGTGTCTAAATCGGAAATAATGTAAACATGTCCTATTTAAGAGCTCATAATTGTTTTACTTGTAAGGCCGAATAATTACGGGTAATATGATGGAGGGGTGAAAACTATGGAACGCCTGCAAAAGGTAATAGCACAAGCTGGAGTCGCATCCAGAAGAAAAGCGGAAGAATTAATTGCTTCTGGCAAAGTAAAAGTAAATGGGCAAGTTGTACTAGAGCTTGGTACAAAGGTTAAACCATCCGATCAAATAGAAGTAAACGGGATTCCGCTTGAAAAGGAAGAACCTGTTTATTTTTTGTTTTATAAACCAAGAGGGGTTATTTCTAGTGTAAAGGACGATAAGGGAAGAAAGGTAGTTACTGACTTTTTTCCAGAGTTAAAAGAAAGAATATTTCCAGTCGGTCGCCTGGATTATGATACATCAGGGATTCTTTTGATGACTAATGACGGGGAGTTCACAAATCAGATGACACACCCACGTTATCATATCCCAAAAACCTATATTGCGAAGGTTAAGGGAATTCCAAGTAAAACAGAAATAGCACAGCTGCAAAAAGGTGTAAAGCTAGAAGATGGCATGACTGCGCCTGCAAAGGTTAAAATGCTGTCGTTTGATAAACGCAAGAATAGTTCTATCTTGGAATTAACAATTCATGAGGGGAAAAATAGACAGGTCCGCCGCATGTTTGAAGCAATTGGACATCCTGTTTTAAAATTAAAAAGGGAACGTTTTGCTTTTTTAACACTGGATGATCTTAGCCCTGGAGATTCTCGCGAATTGACACCGCATGAAGTAAAACAATTGCGGAACTTAATCCAAAATGGATGAAAGTGATAAGTGTCACACAACCTTCAAAATCTAATTCTGACTAAGTAGCTGAAAGTGCTATAATATCACTGAAATGAAGCTTCCTAAGGAGGTAGTAATCCTATGGAAAAAAAGCAAAATAGACTAATTCTTAGAACAATTATATTAGTATTGCTATTTTCAGCTGTCGGATATGCGCTTTATTCAAATCTGACACAAGCTGACCGTGAAACGATTGGTGTCGGTGATAAAGCACCGAACTTTGCTTTAGAAGATATGGAAGGCAATGTACATAAACTCTCAGACTATGAGGGTCAGGGTGTTTTCTTGAACTTTTGGGGAACATGGTGTGAGCCTTGCAAAGTAGAAATGCCATATATGGAAAATCAATATTCTTATTATAAGGATGATGGAGTTACGATTTTAGCTGTTAATGTCGGCGAATCGACAATGGCTGTTGAAAAATTTGTTGAAGAATACGGTATGACTTTTCCAGTTTTAAGAGACACGAAAAGTTCGGAAGTGCAGCGGGCTTATAATATTGCACCTCTTCCGACTACTATTTTAATTAATCCAGAAGGGGTTATTGAAGAAATAATTACAACAACCATGACAGAAGAAAAAGTTCGTGAATCTATGGAGAAAATTAAGCCTTGATTCTAGGGAGTTTTTATGATGAATCACGTAAAATGTGAATGTGGCCATGTGAATCCTCATGGAACTGTTCTGTGTGAATCATGTGGAAAAATATTAGTAGAAACAGAAGAAAAGAAAAAACTGGTAGATATGCGATATGAGGGAAGTGCCAGGCGATCACAGACGTACAAAAAAACGATCGTAGATCGAATCTGGAACTTCTTTTCCTCTGTAAAAGTAGGAATTTGGCTGATTGTCGTTACCCTTAGTGTGTCAGCAATAGGAACAATCCTTCCGCAAGAAGAGTTCATTCCGCAAAATGTTCCTGCAGGCAATTATTATGAGAGTGAGTACGGCTGGTTTGGACGATTATATTATTTATTAGGGTTTCAGGATCTTTATGGATCATGGATTTATCTCTTATTAATTGCGTCCATAGGAGTTTCTCTTGTTATTTGCAGCCTGGATCGGGTTGTTCCTCTTTATCGTGCACTAAAGCGGCAACGAGTGATTAAGCACGAAGGCTTTATGAAAAGACAGCGTCTTTATATAATGGCTGAAGGTGAAGCTGCAAAGCTTGAAGAAACATTTGAAAATATTAAACAAAATTTACAGAAAAAAAGGTATCATATTAGAGATGAAGACGGCAGTTTATTAGCAGAAAAAGGACGATTTTCCCGTTGGGGTCCGTATATTAATCATATCGGTCTTATCATATTCTTGATTGGCTGTATGCTTCGGTTTGTACCAGGGATGTATGTGGATGAACAGCTTTGGGTTGAAGAAGGAGAAATCAGACCTATCCCTGGGACAAACCGCGAATATTATCTAGGAAACAATGAATTTATCATTGATGTTTATGATGGTACTGAACGAAATGGTGTATTTGAGGAATCGCTTGAAAGAACGAATGGGGATATCGTAAGTAATTATCAGTCAAATGTTACGTTGTACAAGCGTTCTTCTGAAACTGTATTAGGGCAGACACCTGAGCTTGAAAAAGTTAAAGATTACTCAATTCAGGTCAATAAGCCTCTGAAATTTGATGGGTATTCCCTTTATCAGATGTCCTTTAACCAAGGCGAATTTAAAGCTATGACTTTTACACTCATCAATCAGGAGACAGGGGAATCTTACGGTGAAATCAAAATTGATTTAGAAGACCCTCAGGAAGTGTATGATTTAGGAAACGGATACAAAGTGGCAATAGTCCGTTACTATCCGGATGTTAAATTTGATGAAAACTTAATACCTACGAATACATCACCGTATCCAAGGAATCCTGCTTTTATCTTTAATGTCATATCTCCTGAAAATCAACAAGGAGAAATGAGTATCGTTGCGATTCAGCAGACGTATGACCCTTCTGGGCAGAACAAATACAAAATGAAGTTTGCCATGATGGAAAGCAAAGAGGTTTCAGGGCTGACTGTTCGGAAGGATAACACAATCTGGATTTTGGCTCTCGGGGGTCTGATTTTTATGATTGGTGTTGTTCAGGGGGCCTACTGGAACCATAGAAGGATTTGGATTCAAAAACAAAAAGATCATGTATTAATAGCGGCTCATACCAATAAAAACTGGTACGGATTAAAGAGAGAATTAGAAAAAGTTTTCGAAGAAACCCCTCAATTTATTCCAGAGGATCAAATGGAAAAAAACGAGGGCTCCGAATAGGGAGGTAGCCATTTCATGGTTGAATTAAGCGGAAATTTACTATTTATAGCATTTATTCTTTACCTGTTAGGAACCTTCATTTTTGCTGGTTCGATCAGACAAAAGAAAAATATGGATGTGCAAAAAAAGCCTGAGAGATGGTCCAAAGTGGGAATTGTTGTGACCATTTTTGGATTTATCGCACAGCTTGGGTATTTTATTACCAGATGGATAGCAGCAGGACATGCTCCAGTAAGTAATTTATTTGAGTTTATTACATTCTTCGGCATGATGCTTGTTGCTGCCTTTATCGTTATCTTTTTTATCTATCGCAATGCAGTGCTTGGCTTGTTTTCCTTGCCGATTGCTTTATTAATCATTGCCTATGCGAGTATGTTTCCTAATGAAATTTCTCCTTTAGTGCCATCTTTAAAAAGCTACTGGCTTCATATTCACGTAACAACCGCTGCCACAGGTGAGGCAGTTCTCGCCATCAGTTTTGCAGCAGGGCTGATCTACTTGATTAAGTCAATTGATCAGACAAAAAGCTCCAAGTCAAGCTTTTGGCTGGAGGTCGTTTTGTTTAGTTTAATTTCAGTACTAGGTTTTATATTGACGACCTCTTCATTTGCAATAGCTGATTATGAAAGCCAATTTGTTTATACCGATAAAGATGGAGAAACGGCAGAAACAACTTATACCCTGCCTGCCATAGTTGGTCCTCATGAAGGAGAACTAGTAACAGAAGGACATATTGAGCCTATGGTTCAGGTTCCGGCTTTTATCAACGCTAAGAAATTGAATACTGTATTATGGTCATTGGGGGCAGGGGCCGTTCTTTATCTGCTCATCCGGCTCATCACTAGAAAGAGAATCGGAGCCTTATTAAAGCCTCTAACCAAGAATTCCAAATTAGAACTTTTAGATGAAATAGGCTACCGTTCTGTTTTAATAGGTTTTCCTATTTTTACGTTAGGTGCGCTTATCTTTGCGATGATTTGGGCGCAGCTTGCGTGGAGCCGATTTTGGGGCTGGGACCCGAAAGAGGTTTGGGCTCTGATTACCTGGTTATTTTACGCTGCCTTTTTACATTTACGGCTTTCAAAAGGATGGCACGGCGAAAAGTCTGCATGGCTAGCAGTAATTGGATTTGCTATAATTATGTTTAATCTTATTGTTGTCAATCTCGTTATTGCGGGACTTCATTCCTACGCTGGGGTGTAAACAGTGCAGGAAGGTATGCATTTTCAATTTCAGTATGACCTTCACAGAAAACTGTGAAGGTTTTTATACATTCAAACTATTTTAAATATGTTAGGGAGTGACCTAAGTGATGAATGAGCAGGATTATACAATCCTAGTTGTAGATGATGAAGAACGGATTCGCCGGTTGTTAAAAATGTACTTAGAAAGGGAAGGATTTAAGATTGAAGAAGCTCAAGATGGTGCCGAAGCTTTAAATAAGGCTTTTGCAACAGATTACGATTTAATTTTACTCGACTTAATGATGCCAGAGGTAGATGGAATTGAGGTAACCCGCCGTTTACGTGAAAAGAAATCTACACCGATTATCATGTTGACAGCGAAAGGGGAAGAAGCTAATAGAGTTCAAGGCTTTGAGGTCGGAACCGATGATTACATTGTAAAGCCATTTAGCCCGCGAGAAGTAGTTTTGCGTGTAAAAGCACTATTAAGACGCGCGTCTAAAACATCTTATTTAAATACAGAAACATCAGCCAAGAATGTAATCGTTTTCCCTCATCTAACGATTGATCACGATGCCCACCGGGTGACTGCTGATGGAATAGAAGTAAGCTTAACACCAAAAGAATATGAATTGCTATATTTTCTTGCGAAAACACCGGATAAAGTATATGACAGGGAGCATCTGTTAAAAGAAGTTTGGCAATATGAGTTTTTCGGGGATTTACGCACGGTGGACACCCATATTAAACGTTTGAGAGAAAAGTTAAGCAAAGTATCGGAGCAGGCAGCGAAAATGATTGTCACTGTTTGGGGAGTTGGATATAAATTCGAGGTCGGTACTGAATGATTTGGAAAAGTGTAGTCGGTAAGCTGTGGGCTACCATTCTCTTGCTTGTCGGCTTCGTACTATTTGTCTTAACGATGTTTCTGCTCCAGTTTTTTCAGCGATATCATGTTAATGAAATTGAAGATGATCTAAAAAGAACAGCTGCAAAAGTCTCGTTTATTATGGAGGAGCATGAAAATTTAGAGCTTGCCTTAGAAATTACGGGAGAGTTGGTCGATCAAGCCACAAGAGTAATCGTTTTCTTGGAAGAAGGAGACCAGTTTTATCTTCCTAATGACCGCAATGTGCATTTACCAGTTGATGTATTCACGGAAGATAATCTCTTACCCCGTATATTAGCTACAGGGGAAAGTGTAGAGCTTGAAATATCTCCCCCAGGTGAGGTTAATACCGATGAATATTCCCATGTAAAGGTAGTAGGAACTCCTTTTATTAAACCAGACGGAGAAAATGGGGTTGCCTTTATATATCAATCGTTAGAAGTAGTACGTGATACGGCTAACCAAACAACCAAATTAATCCTGCTTGCCGCTGGAATTGCCTTTGTTTTAACTACTATATTTGCCTTTTTCTTATCAACCAGAATCACAGCTCCTTTGCTAAAAATGAGAGAAGCTGCTTTTGAGGTAGCTCGGGAAAAGTTTGACACGAAGGTGCCAATCTTAACGAATGATGAAATCGGTGAGCTGGCTACAGCCTTTAACCAAATGGGCAAGCAATTAAAATATAATATGAGTGCCTTAAGGCAGGAAAAGGAGCAGCTTTCTAGTATATTGAGCAGTATGGCAGATGGGGTCATTACGTTAAATAGGGACGGAACCATTCTAATGACAAATCCTCCAGCTGAGAGATTTCTGCAATACTGGTATTACGACAAATCCAATACGCAAATCATTGATGGACTTCCAGCAAAGGTATATGACCTATTTCAATCAGCTGTGCTGACTGAACAAGAACAAACTGGGGAAATCTCTTTACAAATGCGAACATGGACGGTTATTGTGAGCCCGCTTTACAACCAAAGTTCTGTTCGCGGGGCAGTTGCAGTTGTTCGTGATATGACAGAAGAGCGAAAAATGGATAAGATACGAAAGGATTTTATTGCGAACGTTTCCCATGAGCTTAGAACTCCGATTTCCATGCTTCAGGGATATAGTGAAGCGATTGTCGATGACATTGCCAGTTCTGATGAAGAGAAAAAGGAAATTGCAAAAGTTATCTATGACGAGTCTCTTCGCATGGGCAGACTTGTAAACGATTTATTAGATCTGGCCAGCATAGAGGCTGGTCATATTACAGTTTATCATGAAACGCTTGAGCTTTATCATTATCTTGACCGTGTGTTAAAGAAGTTTTCTGGGATTGCAAAAGAAAAAGAGATTGTCCTTGAATTAAAAGGAATTGAAAAAGATGACACATTTGCATTTGACGAAGATAAGATCGAACAAGTTTTAACGAATTTAATAGATAATGCAATCCGGCATACTCCGGGCGGGGGAAAAGTACAGGTTCAAGGTAAAGTGATGGACAAGGGTCTTTTGCTTGAAGTAATGGATACCGGCTCAGGCATCCTGGAAGAAGATTTGCCTTTCGTATTCGAACGGTTTTATAAAGGTGACAAATCGAGAACAAGAGGAAGATCTGGTACCGGCTTAGGTTTATCCATTGCTAAAAATATTATTGATGCTCATGAAGGACATATTTCCGTTCAGAGCAAAGTTGGACAAGGAACGACGTTTTCTATTTTTATCCCTCGAAAAAGCAGAGAAAATGACAAGTGATGACGAAAGTTCTTGTTTCATGAGAAACAATAATTTCATTTTTTCTATACTTAAAACATTTTCAAAATCGTACTTTCAATTTTTACCATTAAAGTCTATAGTAAAGAGTGAAACTTTTTTCTATAAAATTCGACTAATATTATGAAAACGGGGAGGGGACGAAATGGACTCCGTTTTTCAACGCATCTATAAAGAATATCACCAAGATTTATTTCAATTTCTATATTATATGGTACAAAACAAAGAACATGCGGAAGACTTAGTCCAAGAGGTGTACATTCGGGTACTTAAGTCGTACGATCGCTTTGAAGGAAAAAGCAGTGAAAAAACATGGCTTTTTTCAATTGCCCGCAATGTCGCTATTGATTTTTTTAGGAAACAAAAAAGCTGGAAAAAGAGAATTTTAGATACGTTTGATTGGGGAGAAAATCAGATAAAGGATAAGGAACCGATACCAGAGGATGTCGCCGTTCAAAACGAGGAAATTAAGTTAATGTATGAATGTCTTCAAGAATGCTCGGTTGATCACAGGCTCGTCCTTGTCATGCGTTTTATTCAATCCTTGTCAATCGCCGAAACAGCACAAAGCCTGGGTTGGACAGAAAGCAAAGTAAAAACAACACAGCATCGGGCCGTTAAGGCATTGAAAAAAGCAATGGAAACTCGGTTGGTAAAGGAGGGAAAAGATGGTGAGCAATTCTTCTTGGGACGATAAAAAGATTGAAAATCTTTTAAAACAAATGCCCAAAGTAGAGGATTCCCGTAATCCAAGCGATATCTACTACAACGTCCAAAAACAATTACAAAAAGACAAGAGAAAATACTGGTATATTCCTACAGTGGCTGTGGCAGCTGTGCTTCTTTTATCGTTCATACTTTATCCAGCCATTTTTCCAAGCAACCAGGCCTCAGAAAGTGAATTCAATGCTGCGGAAGATGCAGCCTTTAAGGAAGAGAGTAATAGAGGTGCTGAACTATATGAATCGAAGGGTGATCTGGCAGAAGATTCTGGAGTAAACCAACAGGTTATAGAAGAAGCTGCTGGGGATAAGGATACTAGTGGAATTAGTTCAATACAGGCGATTCCTATTCAATCAGCCCTATATGCAGACCAAGTTGCAGACGGTGTGACTCCAATTACGTATGCTGTTCCGGATGAACAAGGGCAAAATGTCGTACCGGTTACCATTACTGTTCCGAATAATGAAGATGAAACCTGGTTGGAACAGTATCTAAATAATGTTCAAAGAATTCCTTTTGAAGAATTGGGCTTAAATAAAGACCTGCTTCCTCTGTCAGGTAACGTATCAATCGCCAGTGATAATGCTGCTATTCAAATCGATTTTCCTAAAGATCATCCATATGCAAACGGGTCCTTAATGAACCGGAGTCTTTTAGTTTCATTAGATTATACGTTGACTAATACTCCTTATAATAAAGTATTATTCAAAACAGACGGTACACCAGGGATTGATTTAGGTAATCTAGGTGTACAACCTGAGCAGCCAGTGATCAAGCAAACTAAACAGCCTTATTTTATTCTGCAAACCAAAGATGAAAGTGAAGCTCTGCTTACACCTTATATCGATGGATCATTCACCACAATTCAAGATGCCTTGGATGCGATGAAGGAAGAAATTGATACGCATTCTCTAAAAGGACCGCTGAAAAATTTTACAATTGTTTCGGTTACAGAGAATGGAACAGAATTAGTTGTGGATCTTGGCAAGATCCAAGTTGAAGAAACAGATGAGAATATGCTGGCATTTGAGGCGATTATGCTAACTGCTAAAAACTTCGGTTTCGAGACTGTTAATTTCAAACATTCAGTCCAACAAAGCTTTGCTTATTTTTCATTCAATACTAGTATTAAAGTGCCTGTAGCACCAAATTATTTAGAACAATATTCATATTTTGAACAACGCTGATTCAGATGAATCGGCGTTTTTTTAAGTTTTTAGAAGGAAAAATTTAATAAGGATAGAATTTCTAAGTAGACCGAAAATTTAGATAATTTTACAGTTTAATTACATTCACTCCCATTCAGACACATTCTGTTCTAATGAAGGACTTGTTTTCATATTTCTAGTAAAAAGACAAGTAAGGGGGGAAGAGCTATGAAGGACTATATAAAACGATTTTTAATAGTTGCCTTAATGGCTTTTTTCATCTCACTTTTATTCTTAGGCGGAACTACCAATGCAGCATCTGAACTTGACAAAGACGTATGGCTTTGGCCTGCTGATGGCGTTGTTTCTGACCATTTCGGGACAAGGAATGGCCAGCATTATGGAATAGACATCGCTGGAGAATGGAATTCAAATGTTTATGCTGTCTTCGAGGGAAGAGTTATTAAATCCTATTATTCTTATAGTTATGGAAATGTGATTTTTATTGAGCATCCAAATGGCTATGAAACAGTGTATGCCCATTTACATAAAAGATTAAAAGATGTTGGAGATTGGGTGAAAAGTGGTGAACTCATAGGAACAATGGGGACAACAGGCGGATCAAGCGGTGTTCATCTCCATTTCGAAGTACATTTCTCCGACTGGAATTTTGCTAAATCGAATGTGTTAAATCCAGACGTCATCTATGGCCCGATTCGAACTGGCCAAGAAACAACATTCCAGTCCCGATGGCTTTATGTACAAGAAATTTTACATAATCGAAAAGAAGAGAAATTATCAAAAGAAGGCTTATGGAAGAATCTTGATAAGGAAGAAAGCGTAATGGTATGGCTCGAAACAAGACCTGAGCCCTTTGCAGCTGAACGGGTTCAGTCGGCCCGGATGATTCCTATAAACACAGGAGTTATTCTGACTCAAGCCAAAAACCCTGATTCAGCAACGATTGATTTTTCAGGAGTCTTTTTGTTAGCCGGTTTACGTAAGCGAAGAAAAACGGATTTACATATATTCACACCGCTCATCAGCGAAGTTAAACGTAAATTGGTTTGTGCTGTGGTACCTCGTCCTTCATACAGGGTTTTCCCTGGTTATGGGAAAAGGCTGGCATGCATTCCAATTATGAAACAGAAACTATTATTCCTGCTCGCTTTATATAAGGCTCGGAGCCGAATACGGCAGCCTGGTTTTGAAGCAGCAAAACGTAATATATTCCTTCAGGTAAAGCAATCTGAATTGAAATTTCTAGCGCTTAAAAAATGTTTCGTTCCCTTTAATTCATGGAAAGATAAAATTCTTGAATTCAGGGTCATTATAAATGGAACATAAAAAGAAGTTTAAAATAATCATTGATACTTATTTCTTCACAAAATAAATGATTTCCATTAATATAAAAGAGGAAATATTAAAAAAATATAACGATCTATCTTCGGGGCAGGGTGAAATTCCCGACCGGCGGTGATAAGCATTTGCTTTCAGCCCGTGACCCGTTTGGATGTATCATCTAAACGGTGGATTTGGTGAAATTCCAAAGCCGACAGTATAGTCTGGATGGGAGAAGATGGAGGTTTCGAAAAGCGTTCAAGCTTTAAAATTGAACGTTTATTTGAGCTTTCATAAAAGGGCTAGTTCTAAATGAACCATGTCTCCCCTGATTCCTTTGATTTTGAACCCTGCAAAGTTCAATAGAAGTCAAGGATAGGCGAAGATTAAGTTGTTTAGGGTTGCCCTTTTACTATGCTCGGTATTCGAAATCCTTCTTTTTCTTGAGGTAGGTCTACTTCTGGGAGGAAGAAGAAATGAGAGGTTTAAAGATTCAAAAGATGGCTGGAATTGGGGTGTTAGCAAGTATTGCTTATATTTTAATGCTGCTAAACTTTCCGCTGCCGGGTTTTCCCCCGTATTTAAAAATTGATTTTAGTGATCTTCCAGCTTTGCTTGCCACCCTTTTAATGGGTCCTTTAGCCGGGATCTTAGTAGAATTTATTAAATGTGGTTTAGATTACATCATTACAGGCAGTGAAACAGCCATTCCAATCGGTCAGCTGGCTAATTTTATAGCGGGTGTCATGCTGATTTTGCCAACTTACTTCATTTATCAGAAGATGAAATCAAAATTGGGTTTGTCGGTTGGCTTAGTTTCCGGAACGTTAATGATGACATTAGTGATGAGTCTGTTAAATTACTTTGTACTATTGCCAGCCTATACAATATTATTAAATTTCCCTGCCATGTCATCTTCAGAAATGAAATCTATGATCACCGTGGCTATAATTCCGTTCAATTTAATAAAAGGACTTGTAGTAACGGCTGTATTTTTAATTATTTTTACACGATTACAAGACTGGATCCAAAAACAAAGTTTAAGTATGTAAAAATAATTCCTGAGCAAAAATAGCTTAGGGTTCTGAAACATCTACAGTTAAATCTGCTCCTAAAATACGAAAGAGACAGCACGAAGCTGTCTCTTTTATTAAACGCATTTCTTATTTATTCAAACTTAGTTGGGTCCCCATCGAATGGTTCGTCGGCGACTTTGATTGAATCTGTAGGACATCCCTCAAAAGCATCCATCATATCATCCAGTAAAATATCTGGGACTTCTACGACTCCAGCGTTGTCATCAAGGGTCACATACGCGATTCCTTCATCGTCGTAATCATAAATATCTGGAGCAGCTGCGCCGCATGCGCCGCAGGCAATACATGTTTCTTTATCTACGATTGTATATTTTGCCACTATAATCCCTCCCGCAATCAACTCTGTAACTATGTCTATGTGATTAACAATATCTTTGTAAGACATGAACCTGCTCATGTTTTATTTTATAGGTGAAATCAAGACTTTTCAATAAAAAAAGTTTGTTCCCCGTCCTCGTAACACCTTTCCAAGGCACGATATCTGTTTCTTTTCCACTCTGCTCAGATGAAATCATGATACAATGGGTGTAAGAATGACATACGTTAATAAGGTGATTTGATTGGTTCTATCCACATATTTTAAAGGACTATTGCTTTATTGTTTAAATAACATACAGGGGGAGCGTTCTAGCTACGCTGTATACCATATTTTAAAAGGGAAGAAATCTTCCCAAACGATTCAGGACTGCAGACTATTTCAGTTAGAATCTCTGTTTAACTGCTATCGTTCCCTAAAAAGAGGGGAATTAGACAACCGCATTGAACAGCTTATTGAGTCCAATGAAATCGAACCCGTGCAAATTGATAAGAACCATTTTGTCCTGACTCCATATGGCAGGGATTCATTAGAAAGATGGGAAACGTCACAAGGCTTGCCTCCACATCTTAATGGGGCCAGTTATTCACAGTATGAAGAAATTTTTTGGAAAAGGCTATCGTTAGGATTTCAGGTATTATCTAACTCAGCACATGAATGCAGACAATATATCCCGATTACAAGGGATGAACAGATTTTATTCTGGGTAAAAAAATGGTTAAATCACCACACTTCTAGTTCATCAACGATTAATCAATTTTATCAGGAGCTGTATGAATTACTGAATCAGCTAGACGACCTGCAAGCATCTATCTTTGTACATAAATTAACGGGTTACAAAAAAATTGGCAAAACGATTGATCAGCTCAGTGAAATCTTGAATATCGATTCCATATATGGTCATCTTTCCTTTGTAAGCACCTTACATTATCTAATTGGAAACATTATAAAGAAAAAACAAAAATACCCAATCCTGTTTAGTTTCATTTCTGATTTAGCAGAGGGACCTTCTTTTACGGTTTCTACATCCAAAACATATTTACTTTTGCAAAAGGGCTATTCCATTGAGGAAATTGCCTTGGTAAGACAGCTTAAACAGAATACGATTGAGGACCATATTGTTGAAATTGCTTTATTAGATAAAAACTTCTCAATTTCGTCTTTTATTTCACCTGAGCTCGAAGAAAAAATTAATAGAACGGCTCTACAATTGGATACTAAAAAATTGAAACTTCTGAAGGACAAGCATCCTGAAGCTAGTTATTTCCAAATACGCCTTGTTTTAGCAAGACAAGGGAGGGTTACGAGTGGATCTTGAGAAAAAGCTAAAGGAATATTTTGGCTTCACAAGCTTTAGAAAAGGTCAAAAAGAGGTAATTGAATCAGTCCTCAACGGATTTGATACGTTGGCAGTTTTACCAACAGGAACTGGAAAATCTCTTTGCTACCAGCTTGCTGGCTATATAATAGGCGGCCCTGTTATCATCGTTTCACCCCTCTTATCTTTAATGCAGGATCAGGTGGAATCGATTCGATATCGAGGAGAAAAAAGAGTGGCAGCCTATAATTCATTTCTTTCAAGGGCTGAAAAACAAGAGTTCTGGAGGAGAATTGACCAGTACCGCTTTATTTTTTTCTCTCCCGAGATGATCACATCAGAGTATGTAAAAGCGGAGCTTGCGAAACTATCTGTTTCGTTACTGGTTATTGATGAAGCCCATTGTATTTCACAATGGGGGTACGATTTCCGTCCAGATTATCTGCAGCTTGGTGAAGTAAGAGAAGCACTCGGTCATCCATCGGTTTTGGCTCTTACGGCGACCGCAACTCCAGAAGTACAACTTGATATAAAACAGAAATTACTCTTTAAAGCAAAACAAAATACTTTTAATGCAGGTGTAAACCGTCCTAATTTACTTTTTGCTGTTGAGAATGTGTCAAGTATTCAAGAAAAATTTGAGTATATTCTTTCTCTAGCCGATCGGCTGCCCAAGCCAGGAATCATTTATTTTTCTAGCAAGAGATTAGCGGAGGAAGTTTGTGCGTGGCTAAAAGGAAATGGACATGAAAAAACTAGTTTTTATCATGCTGATGTAGAGTCTGATGATCGGATTTTGATTCAGCAGCAGTTTTTAGACAATCAGCTTGATATCATTTGTGCCACAAGCGCTTTTGGAATGGGAGTAAATAAAGAAGATGTCAGGTTTGTTATTCATTTCCAGCCCCCTCTTCAGCTTGAATCATTTGTTCAGGAAATAGGCAGGGCTGGAAGAGACGGAAATGAGAGCTATTGTATTTTGTTGCATGCTCCTCTTGATGAACAGCTGCAGTTGCAGCTAATTGATTACGAATTGCCAGCGGAAAATCAGGTTTATTATTTTTTTGAATGCTTAAAGGCAGGAAAAGATCCGAAAACAATCATACAGGATAATATTCTTAATGAAACCCATGTGAGGATATTATATTTTCTATATCAAAATATCCAGTATAATGATAGCAATGAAGCGGTTCTGAAGATCGTAAATTGGCTGGAGCAAAGAAGAATTCTTAAAACTGAGAAAGCAAAATCGATGATGAAATTTATTGACACTAATCAGTGTAGAAGAGAGTTTATGATCCGTTATTTTAAAGAGGATTTCGTTACCAGACAGGAAGTCTGCTGTGATAATTGCGGCTGGTCTATTTTGTCTATTCCAGCCCCTCAGCCTAAACAAAATAACACTAGTGATTTATTTGACTGGAAAGCAGAATTAGCATTGATGTTAGGTCAGCGGGAAGGATCACTCATGAAATGAAAAAACAATCGGAAATTATTAAATCCTTGACGGATCGGCAGCTGCTGATAAATTTATATGCAACACAATTAATCATCCTAGTTATTACAATTATTCTTTCATTTGTTTTTTTCGGGGACTTATCTACTCTTTTTTTATTGATTAAATGGAACGATGGTGCTGCTTATCTCATTGGTTTTATCGCTGGTTTATTGGTAGTAGGACTGGATGTGCTAATGGCCAGGCTGCTTCCGCCACAATTTTTTGATGATGGCGGCATAAATGAAAGAATATTTCTAAAGCGCCACCCGCTCCATATTCTGTTCCTGGCAGTCATTATTGGTGTAAGTGAAGAACTGCTTTTTCGGGGAATTCTCCAAAATACATTAGGCTGGTTTTGGGCAAGCCTTATATTTGCTTTGATTCATTTTCGTTATTTAAGTCATTGGTATTTATCACTGAACATTACCCTTTTAAGTTTATTCATTGGATATGTTTACATTCTTTCCGAAAATTTAATTGCACCGATCATTTTACATATTACGGTTGATTTCTTGCTGGGTTTATTTTTAAAGATCCAAAAAAAAGTGAAAAAGAAGGTGTCACGAACATTGGAAATGGAACATAGACAGCCAGATAACGTTGGAAAGCCAGGGGCCCTTCCTCCAAGAAGTCTTGTTCATAAAAATAAAAGAAAAAATAAAAAGGCAAAGGTTAAGGTGAAAGAGCAGCAAATGGATGACCAGCAAACGGACCAGCAAGAGGTGCCTAAGAAGAGGATACTTAAATATCCATTAATCCGCCTTTTAGCTTTTCTTTTTATCTTATTGCCGCTTACAATCATTTATTTTTATGCTTATTGGATGAGTGAAAGAAACATAGATAATCCGGCTTCGCAAGAAACATATTTTGAGCCGATTCAATTGGATGGATCTAACAATAAATAACAAAGGCTCCAGGATTCATACTCCAGCGGACGGGCTCATATATTTTTGAGAGAGTATCCGAATGTAAGGAGGAGAAGAATGGAGCCTTCAATTCTAAAAATTGGCGATTGGACGGATCAGGCGACCAAACAGCTGCTCCAGTTAGCCGTTAATAAAAAAAGGAAGTTTGATAAATTTAAAAGGTATCACTTATTATCAGTTTGGTGTACGGTGATTTCTGCTTTTCTCTTCCTTTACTATGTAAATAATACTGTAATCGAACCTTATTCCGATTCTTTTCAACTAATGATATCAGCGTTTGTTGATCACCCCTATCACTTATATATGGTGTTGATTGTAGGCGGGTCATTTGGCGGAATGAACGTGTTAAGGAAGAAAAGGTCAAAAGCGGAGGATGAGTATCACGAACTGAGAAGAGAAATCGTTGATCGGAGCAAAGACTTGTGGAAACATGAAGAGGCCTGGCGAAAACGCCATCTCGTTTTAGATATGATGAAAAAAGAATTTAATATTAATCTATACCATGAAACAAAATAACAAGCCTAATAAAATAGGCTTTTTTATTTTAAAGAAAATTTAGAATAAATTAATTTTGTTTTGGAAGGAAAAAATTTCATTTTTGTTGAATACATACTGTTATTAAAGACGAAAGAGGTGAAAAACTGTGTTTGTTAAAAGTATTATGCTGCCTAAGCATAAGTGTTTTACAATTTCAAAGGATGAAACATTACAAACAGCTTTAGAAAGATTAGAGGAAAATGGGGTAGATGGGTTACCTGTATTAGATGGCAATAAATATGTGGGCATTATCACTAGATATTCAATTTATTCGAATTTCTTCACATCTAATCAGGCAAAAGAAGTATTTTTGTCCGAGACAGCCGCAGAAGAGGTAGCAACTCATCAAAATCAATATTTAGAAGGAAATGAGATTTTTGAGCACACCTTATTAGCACTTAAAGATTTTCCTTTGTTAGCAGTCGTTGATGCTGAGAAAAACTTTTTAGGCATTGTAACTCGGTTTGATGTTCTCGAACAATTCCAAAGTGCATTTGGAATGAAGCGAAAAGGTGTGAGAATTGCCTTTACCTCTGTTGAAACAGAGGGCAGGATTGCACGTTTGTCAGAAATCGCAAAACAATTTCATGAATCCATTATCTCTCTTGTTACGTTTGATGAAACAGATAAGCTTGTCAGAAGAATCGTTATGAAAATCGAAAAGAAGGATAATATCGATAAATTTATACAAAAGCTTGAGGATTCTGGATTTCGCGTATTAGATATTGACGAAGACAATTGAAATATAAGGAAACTTTACCAACTCCTCTCATACATATAAGTTATGGGAGGAATTTTTATGCTTTCATTAATTATAAAAGGCCTTGTTACTTTCTTCTCCGCCTATGTTTTTATCCTCTTATTTCCAGCCCCGACTCCATTTCGGATTGAAGAATTTATCGGGGAATGTATATTAAATCCTGCCGAATTTTTAGCCTCTATGCTTTCATTTTTATTTGGTTTCCTATGCCTTGGAAATCTGATTACAGAAATAATAACCATGTTTCGGCACAAAGCCCAAAAGAGAAGAAATGAGATGATTATTCCGCTTATCTCAATTGTCTCTATATCGGTCTTATTTCAATTCGGATTTTGGCAAATTGTGATTTTTTACGGCTTTGGAATTTTCTATGGTATGATGTCGTTAAGAGAAAAGACTGTTCATGGAGGATAAAGATAGATGCTCTCCTTTTTTATCATCGTCTTGGTTTCGGCAATCCTATTGGTTCTATATATGGTTAGAGAAGGTTTTGCTACACGGGTAAAGAGACATACCCTTGAATTTACGGATTTTCCGCAAGGACAACAAATGCGGATCTTTTTTATTTCCGATATTCATAAAAGGAACATCAATGATAAATTACTTGCCTTAATCAATGAAAAAGTTGATGCAGTTGTAGTTGGCGGGGACCTGACCGAACGGGGGGTACCATTTCACAAGGTAGAAAAAAATATAAAAGAACTGAAAAAATTGGGACCTGTTTATTTTGTTTGGGGAAATAATGACTACGAAGTTGATCATAAAATATTAGATGCCTTACTTCTGCATTTAGGCGTCACCATTTTAGACAACCGGGCGGTTCAATTAGAATTTGAAACCGGGGAAAGGGTTTTTATGCTAGGAATAGATGATATGAACGGCCGTAAAGACCGATTAGATGCGGCTCTTCAAGATGCTGAAACCCTTGGTGAAGGATTTCGTATTTTAGTCAGCCACAATCCCCGGATCTTGTATAAAATATCCGAACAAGATAAGATTCGCTTGATTTTAAGCGGGCATACGCATGGAGGGCAAATAAGACTGTTTGGCTGGGGTCTTTACAAAAAGGGAAGAATTTTTGAAAAAAATGGAGTGATACAGCTGATTAGTAACGGCTATGGCACAACGAAAATCCCATTGCGTTTAGGGGCTAAATCTGAAACTCATATAATAACACTAAAACAGTCTGAATGAGATTCATGATAATTATAAAACGAGACAATGTACCATCTTCCAATCTGTTCATACACTGTGTTAGAAGTCCGGTTTGGTTGGGAGGCTTCCTTTATGCAGATTGAACAGCTTAGTACAAGACAGTTTAGGATTTTTATATCAAAAGAAGAACTTGAAGAAAGAGAGATATCTTGTGAAGAACTTGATAATTCTCGGGACGACTGGCACGACCATTTTTATGAACTGCTAGAGGACGCATGTGATTCGTTAGGTGTTGAAACGTCTCACCATGTTTCCGTTGAGTTATATTCATTACAGCCACATGGCATCTTTTTAATGATTACGCTTTTGGATGAAGCGATTGTTGTAGAAGAATCTTGTTTAACAAGCAGAGTTCTTCAATTTCAAAACTTTGACGATGTGGTTGATTTAGCGAGGAGATTTCCGGACGCTATTAGTGTAAAATCAGCGCTTTATCATATGGATCAGTACTATTGGATTGTCCTTCACACTGAAAATACGGACTTATATTCACTTGCATGCGAATATGGCGAGCCAATGAAAATAACACCGTATGTATTAGAAGAATACGGGAAAAGGATCATGCGTGAAGAGGCGATTCAAAAACTTAAATATTGGTTTTGTTAAACAAAAAATGGGCTCGCTATTCAGCGAGTTTTTCTTTTAATGGAATGATGAAAAATGGGTGGGAAAAGTAGAATTCAACTAGATGTTTTCTCGGATTGCCTTGAAACCATGTAATTTGTTCTTGCATAAAAATATTGAAGGTGTATACTAGGTCTTGATGGAAAGATTTCCTCATTTCAGATTATTATCATAGTGAATTCTTTAGGAGGATTACAAATGGTAGCCGACAAAGCTAACAAAAATACAGAGAACGAAGATAAACTGGATGTTCTAAAATCCACGCAAACAGTTATTCATCAGGCATTAGAAAAGTTAGGTTATCCAGAAGAAGTGTATGAGCTTTTAAAGGAGCCTTTACGGATGTTGACTGTTAAAATTCCGGTACGGATGGATGACGGTTCGGTTAAAGTTTTTACTGGCTACCGCGCCCAACATAATGATGCTGTTGGGCCAACGAAAGGCGGAATTAGATTTCATCCAGAAGTTACAGAAAACGAAGTGAAAGCGCTCTCTATTTGGATGAGCTTAAAATGTGGAATTGTAGATTTACCATACGGTGGGGGTAAAGGCGGAATTATTTGTGACCCAAGAGAAATGTCTTTCCGTGAGCTAGAAAAATTAAGCCGCGGTTATGTAAGAGCTGTTAGTCAGATTGTTGGTCCAAACAAGGATATTCCTGCACCAGATGTATTTACAAATTCTCAGATAATGGCATGGATGATGGACGAGTATAGCCGGATTGATGAATTCAATAATCCAGGTTTTATAACAGGAAAGCCGCTCGTACTTGGAGGATCACATGGCCGGGAATCAGCTACTGCAAAAGGTGTTACTATTTGTATTAATGAAGCGGCAAAGAAAAAGGGAATTAACCTTCAGGGTGCCAGAGTAGTGGTTCAAGGCTTTGGGAATGCTGGCAGCTTTTTATCTAAATTTATGCATGACGCTGGTGCAAAAGTTATTGGGATATCGGATGCTTATGGTGCACTGTACGATCCAAATGGATTAGACATCGATTATCTGCTCGATCGTCGTGATAGTTTCGGTACAGTAACCAAGCTCTTTAAAAATACGATTACCAATAAAGAACTTCTTGAACTAGATTGTGATATATTAGTACCAGCAGCCATTGAAAACCAAATTACAGAAGAAAATGCCCATAATATAAAAGCAAAAATAGTAGTGGAAGCTGCAAATGGTCCAACCACACTAGAAGCTACTAAAATTCTGACTGAAAGAGGAATTCTTCTTGTCCCAGACGTATTGGCGTCTGCCGGAGGAGTAACCGTATCTTATTTTGAGTGGGTACAAAATAATCAGGGATATTATTGGTCTGAAGAAGAAGTAGAAGAAAAATTAGAAAAAGTCATGGTCCGGTCATTTAACAATGTATATGATACTGCCCAAACCCGAAGAGTGGATATGAGATTGTCTGCCTACATGGTAGGAGTCCGTAAAATGGCGGAAGCCAGCCGTTTCCGTGGCTGGATTTAATAATAACTATAACAGCGTATAATTTGAAACATGTTCATAATTCCCCTATCATAAAAAGGTAGGGGTTTTTTTCATTTAAGAAACATGCAGAGCTGGGCAATTTTAGCCTAGGCTTTTAGGAGTGAACTTTTGTGGAACGTGAAAAAATCATGATTGTCGGTGGAGGTCCATGTGGTTTAGCAGCTGCGATTGCATTACAAGAAAAGGGATACGATCCGCTTGTAATAGAAAAAGGAAATGTGGTAAATGCCATTTATAACTATCCGACACACCAAACTTTTTTCTCATCTAGTGAAAAATTAGAAATTGGCGGTGTACCTTTTATAATTGAAGGTCATAAACCAAAACGGAATCAGGCGTTAGCTTATTATAGAGAAGTCGTGAAAAGAAAAAATCCGCGAATCAATACCTTTGAAAAAGTGCTTCATGTAACAAAAGACAGTGCACGGTTTATAGTCAAAACAAATAAAAGAGAGTATCTGACCGAATATGTGGTAATTGCAACTGGTTATTATGACCACCCCAATTATATGGGTGTACCAGGTGAAGACCTTCCAAAGGTTTTCCATTATTTCAAAGAAGCCCATCCTTACTTTAATACAGATGTTGTTGTAATTGGCGGGAAAAATTCAAGTGTTGATGCAAGCTTAGAATTAGTTAAATCGGGTGCCCGCGTTACTGTTTTATATAGAGGACATCAGTATTCACCAAGTATAAAGCCTTGGATTCTGCCGGAATTTGACGCTCAAATCAGGAATGGGCAAATTAACATGGTATTTAATGCTCATGTGGAAGAAATTACGGAAACGACGGTGAAGTATCGGGTAAATGATGAATCTTTTATTATTAAAAACGACTTTGTATTCGCGATGACAGGCTACCACCCAGATCATAGTTTTTTAGCAAAAATGGGAGTTACGAATGAACCTGATACAGGAAGACCAAGCTTTAACGAAGAAACGATGGAAACGAATGTGAACGGAATATTTATAGCCGGGGTCATTGCAGCCGGCAATAATGCAAATGAAATTTTTATTGAAAATGGCCGTTTCCACGGGGAGCGAATCGCAGAAACTATTATGAGCAGAGATAATAAAATTTAAATTACGGTGAAAACAAAGAGACAGTCTCACGGTTCCGACTAACCGGAGGCTGTCTCTTTATGGTTTGTTATGCTATAGGATTAAATATTAATTCCAATTGATTATGATCCCAATCATCGAGGGCTTCAAGAACTGCTAAGAGCTTGATTCGCGCTTTTTGTCCATTAAGCCCGTTCGCAAAAATAACTCCTAAATCTCTTAGCTGTTTTCCGCCTCCTTCGTATCCATATACGGGATCAGCTGTCCCGTTAAAGCACCGGGAAACAATAACAATTGGAATATTTTTTGACAATAGATATTTAATGCCTTCTACAGCCTGAGGCGGAATATTACCTTGTCCTAAAGCCTCTAATACGACACCATCATATTCGGCATGACTAAGGGCAAATAAAAGCGTAGAGTCAAATCCTGCATGAACTTTTAATAAAGCAACTTTTTTATCGGCAGACTGGACTTCAAACGTTTCTCTAAAATTAGGGGTGTGGTGAAAAATAACACCGCGTTTTGAAACGATTCCGAGCGGCCCATATTGAGGGCTTTGGAACGTCGACACATTGGAGGCATGGGTTTTAGTGACATTAAGGGCCGAATGAATCTCATCATTTAATACAACAAGGACTCCTTTTCCTCTTGCACTCTCACAGGAAGCAGTCCGAATAGCTGAAATTAAATTATATAAACCATCAGAGCCGATTTCATTTATCGATCTCATTGCTCCTGTTAGAACAATGGGGATCTCTGTTTTTACTGTTAAATCCAAAAAGTAGGCTGTTTCTTCTAATGTATCGGTTCCATGGGTGATGACGACCCCATCTATATTTTCCTGTTCGATCGTTTCCTCAATTATATTTTTTAAAATAAGCATTTCCTTAGCTGTTATATGAGGAGATGGCAGCTGAAAAGGCTCATTGATTGTAAAGTTTCCAAGTCCTTCTAATAGAGAGGTATGTTCAAGCAACGGATTCGTATCTCCCTGAATAACCGTACCGCTCTTTATATCTTCCCTCATCGATATGGTTCCGCCAGTATGAAGCAAAAGTATATTTTTATTCAATGAGAAGACTCCTCCCGATGGAAAATAGTAAAAATGTCTTATCATGTTCCAATTTTAATGATACGATTAAATAAAACAATTGAAAAGGGGTCAACCTATGTTGGTCATTATGTCAGCTGGGATTGCACCTGGTTTGGCATTACTTAGTTATTTTTATTTAAAAGATGAATTCGATTCCGAGCCGCTCCATTTAGTATTTAGAACGTTTTTATTTGGGGCTCTGCTCGTTTTTCCTATTATGTTTGTTCAATATGTTTTTTCGGTTGAGCAAGTTATGGTTTCAAATCTGGCCAATGCATTTTTATCGAGTGCTTTACTGGAAGAGTTTTTTAAATGGTTTATTTTATTTCAAACTATTTATTTGCATAGTGAATTTGATGAGCCTTATGATGGCATTGTGTATGGAACAAGCATTTCACTTGGATTTGCAACCCTAGAAAATATCCTTTATTTAATTGGAAATGGTGTGGAATTCGCACTTGGCAGAGCTTTACTCCCAGTCTCGAGTCATGCTCTATTTGGTGTGTTAATGGGATATTACTTGGGGAAGGGAAAATTTTCCCATGATAGAAAAAGAGCCGTATCCTTATTATATGCGCTTTAATCGTTCCTTTAATTTTACATGGATTTTATGATTATATCCTGCTTACATTTGATAAATGGATCCTTTGGATTGTACCATTTATGACGTTCCTATGGTGGCTTGGATTAAAAAAGGTAAAGAGAGCAAGGAAAATGACAGAGGTTCATTTTCTGCAAAAACAAATATCTTCATAAAATCAACTCAAGCTAGAGTTTGGAGTCAGACTTAACCTTATTGGACATTTTTAGAAGGATAAGGGGTCTGGCTCCTTTTTATTTGTTGAATAAAAAGTGCCATTTTACAAAAAATAGGCTTAATGCTAAACCATAACAACGGAGGGTATATGCATGAAGCGAAATTTAGTAATGGTTAAATTGGTAGCGATTATCGTGATTTGTATAAGCTCATTTAGTTCCTATCAGGGCGAAGAACAGGCTCGAGCGTTTTCAAATCAGGTCATTCAACACGGTGCGGTTGGTGACGATGTTATCGAACTACAAAGTAGATTGCAATATTTAGGTTTCTATAATGGCAAAATTGATGGTGTGTTTGGCTGGGGAACATATTGGGCCTTAAGAAATTTCCAATATGAATTTGGATTAGAGGTTGATGGTCTTGCTGGTGCAGAAACGAAGCAAAAACTAGCTAATGCTTCCAGATATAATGAGGAATTTGTAAAGCGAAACATTAGACAAGGGAAAGATTTTACTCATTATGGAAATACTCCTTTGGAACAACAGCAGGCTCCTGCCAGAAATCAAGGTGGCGGTGGCGGCGGCGGACAAGCGGCTCCAGAACAAACACCTGCCGCTCCAACTGCCGTGAATACACCAGCCGGGTTTTCTCAAAATGATATCCAACTGATGGCCAACGCTGTTTATGGTGAAGCAAGAGGAGAACCATACGAGGGACAGGTGGCAGTTGCTGCAGTTATATTGAATCGGATTCAAAGTTCTACTTTCCCGAATACTGCATCTGGGGTTATTTTTGAACCTGGTGCGTTTACTGCCGTGGCAGATGGACAAATTTGGCTGACTCCAAACGAACGAGCGAAAGAGGCAGTCCTAGATGCAATTAACGGATGGGACCCAACAGGAGAAGCCTTATACTATTTTAATCCGGACACTGCGACGAGTTCTTGGATATGGGGAAGACCACAAATTAAACGAATAGGAAAACATATTTTCTGTAAATGAGGTGATTGGATTGATTCGTGGAATTATTATTGGGGTCTTAACAGTAGCAGTCATAGGTACGGCTTACTGGGGATACCAAGAACATCAAGAAAAGAACGCTATATTAATTAATGCAGAAAACAATTACCAAAGAGCTTTCCATGAATTAACGTATGATGTCGATTTATTGCATGATAAAATTGGAACCACTCTGGCTATGAATAGCAGGAACTCAATATCTCCGGCGTTAGCTGAGGTGTGGAGGGTTACATCCGAAGCTCACAATGAGGTTGGACATCTGCCGCTGACGTTACTCCCATTCAATAAAACAGAAGAATTTTTAGCAAAGATCGGGGATTTTAGCTATAAAACAGCCGTTAGGGACTTAGAAAAAGAACCTTTGACAGAAGAAGAATATCAAACGCTTCAAAGTCTATACGAACAGTCAGCGGATATTCAAAATGAATTACGAAAAGTTCAGCATTTAGTATTAGAAAATAATCTGCGCTGGATGGATGTTGAACTGGCTTTAGCCAACAATGATGAGCCATCAGATAATACCATTATAGATGGATTTAAAACTGTAGAAAATAAAGTAGAAGGATATTCAGAAACTAATCTTGCTGAAGTGACAAATGGACCTTTAAGAGACTTTTCTCATTTAGAGGGAAAAGAAATAACGAAGGACGAAGCATTAAAAAAGGCGAAGGAATTTATTACAATTAAAAACAATCAAGATGTTCGAATAACGGAAAACGGTGAAGGATCTGACTATGGGTTTTATTCCATCACAGTCCGTAATGGCAAAACCCAAGCCAATTTAGATATAACAAAGGTGGGCGGACATCCGCTATATCTCTTGCAAAATCGTGAAATTAAAAGGCAAAACCTCAGTTTGAATGAAGGTTATAATAAAGGAGCCCAATTTTTAAATAAACATGGTTTCGAAAATATGACTTTGTTTGAAAGCGCCCAGTACGACAATACAGGTGTATACGTATTTGTATCTGAGGAAAATGGAGTCAGAATATATCCAGATGCAATCCGGATGAAGGTAGCATTAGATGATGGAAGCATCCTGGCTTTCTCAGCTGAAGATTATTTAAGCTTCCATAAACAAAGAGATATTCCAGAACCAGCCATTTCAGCTGAAGATGCAAAATCTAAATTAAATCCGAACCTACAAGTTATGGATCAAAATGTGGCTCTAATTGTCAACGACGTGAATGAAGAGGTCCTATGCTACGAATTTTTAGGGACCATTAATAATGATACTTACCGGATTTATATCAATGCTGAAAATGGTGACGAGGAAAAAGTTGAAAAACTTCAAAATGCAGAGCCAATTTACGAAGGACTAGTCTAAATAGAACTGGCAGCAAACAGCTGCCAATCAGGCTGTCGAAAAACTTTCGATAGCCTTTTATTTTATTCACTTTCTTTAATGGTTAACTGCGTTAATTTGTTATATATTTTTGATATATAGGCTTTTCAACAAGTCTGTTGATTGGAGCTCCAGGTGCTTCGCTTTCCGCGGGCTTGCCGGGTAGCCTCCTCGGCTCTTTATGCGCCTGAGGGGTCTCCCCTGCCCCCGTACTCCCACTTTCCACTGCTACTTGATAAAAATACATTTTTCATTCGTGAAAAATTTTTCTGATTCAGATCACAACTACTGATATCGTGAGGCAGTGGAAATGAGTCTTCGCGCCTTCCGCTCCAATCAACAGGTGTATTCAATAAAGACCTTCAACTCACAATTAATAATAAAAATAAGTGATGAATTCAATGTTTAAGCCAAAAGAGTCTAGCCAAAGTGAATATGAATTTGTTTTTATTGATGAAATAGTTCCAGACGACCACCTTCTTCGCTTGATTGAGAAATATATTGATTTCTCGTTTCTTCTTGAAAAAGTTAGTTCTTTTTTAGTGAGGATAATGGCTGCCCATCTGAGCTTCGCTGACTCAAAAAAGCTGCATGGGCTTCGCTACTGCCGGTTACGGGGATTGAAGAATGCAAGTGAACAGGTTTTCCTTACTGCAGCCTGCCAAAATATAAAAAGGATTGCAACACACCTAGTAAGTTTAGAAAAAGTGTCTTGCAATCCTTTAGGTTGATTGTCTCCCTGTTGATTGGAGCGGAGGGCACTCGACTCATTTCCACTGCCTTATTAAAATCTATATTGTAGCAGTGGAAAGTGGGATAGAGAGGTCACGGGAGACCCCGCAGGCGCCAAAGCGCCGAGGAGGCTCTCGGACCTCCCCGCGGAAAGCGAGTGCCCGGAGCGGAAATCAACATGCCCGATAGCAGACACAATCAATTAATAAAAAATCGGTCATTTAGATTTAGACAAAAAAAAATTGCCGAGAAAAATACCCTTTCTCGACAATCTGACTGGCAGCAAACAGCTGCCAGTTTTCTTACGTTTATTCATAATGTAGCTGAAACTTTTGGTTCTAGCAAATTTTATCAATTCATGTAATAATGAAGAAAAAGCCTAGATTTGTACATAAACGAAGTATAGAAGAAAAAGCAGGTGTTGGATCTTTGTTTAAATTGGGGAGTCAGCTTAAATTATCACAAACAAAAGATAATCACACAGAGGAATTCCAATGTGCCATCATGGATTATAGTGAAAATGAAGTAATCGTAGATATTCCAGTTCATGTGGAAAGGGATATACGCTTTGATGCAAGTGTAAACACAGAATATCAGGCTAAATACATAAACGATGAAGGACAGCTTTTTTTATTTGAAGTGACAGTAGCGGGGAGAAAGGCTGATCAAATACCGCTCATCATTTTAAGTCATTCGGGGAAAAAGGATTTTGTTAAGATTGAACAACGCCAGTTTCTTCGGGTAGATACTAAATTGGATGTTGCGATTCACCCTATCGAAAATGAATTTCCTCCCTTTACCGCTTTAACGAAGGATATTAGTGCAGGCGGAGCAGCCATTTATATCCCAAAAGATGTGTTTTTTTATAAAGGGATGGAGATTGATTGTTGGCTGGTACTGCATATGCAATCCGGCCAAATCCAATATTTAAAGCTCAGAAGTGAAGTCGTTCTTGTCCGTGAAGATTATAATAAAAAATCTTCATTAATATCTGTCAGTTTTCGTCATAAACACGAACAAGAAAAGCAATTATTAATTCGCTATTGTTTTGAAAGACAGCTTGTTTTAAAGAAGAAAATCTATTAAAAATAACAATGTGTTTGTATAAATCCCTTTTCCTTGTTCCCATAATAGAATAAATGGGAGGTATCGTGATGAAACGTGGAGAAGGGATTCTAATCAAGCTAATTATTATTCAAGCCATTGCACTTTTATTTTTTCAGATTATATTTCATTATTCAGATGCGTTTCCAGAATTAAAGCGGCTTACCATGTATGAAGGGGTAAGTAAAGATAACTTCACAAAAGTAATCGAAACATTTAAACTTCCTTAAAGCAGGTCATTGCCTGCTTTCTTTTATGGTAATATGAAGGTTGCAAGATGGAAAAAAGTTTTCGAGGTGTATTGTAAATGGGAAAAGAAAAAATTTCAATTGCAATTGATGGTCCGGCTGCCGCTGGTAAAAGTACAGTAGCTAAAAGAATCGCAAAAGAGCTGTCTTATATCTATATTGATACGGGTGCGATGTATCGAACGTTAACATATAAAGCTCTTAGGAACGATATAAATATAGAAGATGAGGCACAATTAGTGGAGCTTTTAAACGATACCAACATTGAATTAACTCAACAGACTGTCTTAATGGACGGTGAAGACGTCACCAATCAGATTAGGGGCAACGATGTAACCCGTAATGTTTCTGCTGTATCCAAGCATAGAGGGGTCCGTGAAGAAATGGTGCGGAGACAGCAAGCATTGGGACGTCAGGGCGGGGTTGTAATGGACGGGCGTGACATTGGTACTTATGTTCTCCCTCATGCTGAGGTGAAGATTTTTTTATTAGCGAGTGTCGAGAAAAGAGCCCAAAGGAGACACGCTGAAAATCTTCAAAAAAATATTCCTTCCGATTTAGAAAAATTAAAACAAGAAATTGCCTTCCGCGATAAACTGGATTCAGAAAGAGAAGTTGCCCCCCTTCAAAAGGCGAAAGATGCGATTGAGTTAGATACAACCAATATGACGATTGAAGAGGTGGTTTCCAAAATATTGATGATCGTAAAAGAAAGGATCGATTAGACTGTGAGTTTTTATCATTTTGCAAAAACACTAGTTGCAGTATTATTATTTCCAGCCTATAGAATTCAAGTTATTGGTAAAGAAAATATTCCTAAAGAAGGCGGAGTTCTGCTTTGCAGCAATCATATTAGTAATTTAGACCCCCCTGTAGTAGGAATTACATGCCCGCGCCCGATTTCGTTTATGGCCAAAGCCGAATTATTTAATTCGCCGCTTTTCGGAAAGATATTAAAAAAAGTTCATGCATTTCCTGTTAAGCGTGGCATGAGTGACAGGGAAGCTTTAAGGATGGGATTAAAATCTTTAAAAGATGGACATGTTTTAGGGCTATTTCCTGAAGGGACCCGCAGTAAAACAGGGGAATTAGGAAAAGGATTAGCAGGGGCCGGCTTTTTCGCGATGCGAACCGATGCTAAAGTGGTTCCTTGTGCAATAATAGGTGATTATAAATTTTGGGGAAGAATTAAAGTTATCTATGGGAAGCCAATTGATTTTGAAGAAATGCGGGAAAAAAAGGTTTCTGCTGAAGAGGCAACCGACCATATTATGAGTGCGATCAAGTCGTTGTTAGATACATACAAACAGGGAAGTAACGCTTGACAAAAAATAAAAATTATTAGAAGTTATTGTAAAGGGAAAAATCTGAAAGTATTGACGATACTTTTATGTATACTGGCATCTTCTTTTAGACTATAAACGCTCTAGAGAGTTTTAGTATGTTCTGATAAAGAACATATGTTATATTGTTAATGTGGAGCAGTCAGGTTAAGGAGGAGTACATATGGTAGAAGACATGAATCAAGTAGAAGTGAAAGTATTTCAAGTTGGTGATCTCGTTAAGGGTCGGGTTACGAAAGTGGAAGAAAAACAAGTAATTGTTGATCTTGAGGGCAGTAAACTCGATGGAATCATTCCAATTAGTGAATTATCAAGCCTTCACGTGGAAAAAGCAAGTGATATCGTAGCGGAAGGGCAAGAGCTGACTCTTGAAGTAACGAAAGTTGAAGAGGAAGCCGTTATTCTTTCCAAACGTAAAGCAGAAGCTGGCGAAGCATGGAAAAGGCTTCAAGAATCATATGAACGTGGAGAAACCATTGAGACGGAAATTAAAGAAGTGGTCAAAGGCGGCTTGGTCGTTGATTTGGGTGTAAGAGGCTTTGTTCCTGCTTCTTTAGTGGAAGACCATTTTGTTGAAGATTTCTCTGATTATAAAGGAAAAACTCTTACCTTTAAAATAGTAGAGCTGGATATTGAAAAAAATCGTCTCATTCTTTCTCATCGTGCTGTGTTAGAAGAAGAAAAAAGCAAAATGAGAAAGCAAAGTTTGGAAAGTATCGAAGTTGGACAAGTTATGGAAGGTACAGTTCAACGCATTACTGATTTTGGGGCATTTGTTGATATTGGCGGTGTTGACGGTCTCGTTCACGTTTCCCAGCTCGCTTACGAGCATGTCGAAAAACCATCTGATGTAGTTGAAGTTGGACAAAAGGTAAAGGTTAAGGTACTTTCAGTAGATCGTGACAATGAACGGATTTCACTTTCTATTAAAGAAACACAACCAGGTCCTTGGGCAAATATCAGTGAAAAAGCACCTAAAGGATATGTTTTGACTGGAACTGTAAAAAGATTAGTTTCCTACGGAGCATTTGTTGAAGTATTCCCTGGTGTCGAAGGGCTCGTTCATATTTCACAAATTTCTCATAAACATGTTGCTACTCCTCATGAAGTTTTAAAAGAAGGGCAGACTATTCAAGTGAAAGTTCTTGATGTAAATGAACAAGATCAGCGCTTATCATTAAGCATTAAGGAACTTTTAGAAAAAGAAGATGAAGTTAAAGATTACGAGCTTCCTGAAGAATCTAAAGGATTTCAATTAGGTGAAATGATCGGAGATAAATTAAAAGATCTTAAATAATTGAACGTGGTGATAAGTTTGAGTCGGACACATCGTAAGCTCGAGCATATACAGTTAGCTTTATCTGCTGGGCAACTGAATCAATCTGGCATGGATGAAATTCAAATCATTCACCAATCACTTCCGGACTCATCATTGTCTAAAGTCTCACTTCATACAGGAATAGGCGAACTGAAACTTAGTTCGCCTATTTTTATAAATGCTATGACAGGTGGCGGCGGATTGGAAACGGAAAAGATAAATGCTGATTTAGCCATCGCAGCCAGAGAAATGGACTTAGCCATTGCTGTCGGTTCACAAATGTCAGCTATTAAAAATAAGGAAGAAAGAAATACCTATGAAATTGTGAGAAAGCATCATCCGAACGGAATTATTTTTGCCAACCTTGGCAGTGAAGCAACAATGGAACAGGCAAAAATGGCGGTTGATATGATTGAAGCCAACGCCCTGCAAATTCATCTCAATGTTATTCAGGAATTGACGATGCCAGAAGGAGACCGGTGCTTTGAAGGAGCACTCGAGCGAATTCGAAGAATTTCTGAGGAATTGCATGTCCCTGTAATCGTGAAGGAAGTCGGTTTTGGAATGGGATTTGAAACCGTTCAAAAGTTAAAATCAACTAACATTATTGCGGTTGATATCGGAGGATATGGAGGCACCAATTTCGCAAAAATTGAAAATGAAAGAAGAAGTGAAGAATTTTCATTTTTTAATCATTGGGGAATCCCTACCAGTGTATCACTTGTCGAAGCATGTGAAGCGGCTGATCAGGTACACGTTCTTGCATCAGGAGGTATTCATTCAAGCATCGATATCGTGAAATCGTTAATTATTGGGGCTTCAGCAGTCGGAATGGCGGGTTCTATATTAAAAATTCTTAACGAAAAGGGTATCGAAGCTTTAATTTCACAAATAAGGACATTCCATCAGGATATTGCTTTTATGATGACTGCTCTTGGTTGTCATACAATCGATGAACTTCAGAATATACCGATTCTCTTTACAGGATTTACATACCATTGGTTAAATGAAAGGGGTATTAATACCTCAGCTTACAGCCAGCGCAGGCGATTATAGCATAAAGTCGTAATCTTTAGGTGTTATCTAAGGATTACGGCTTATTAATTGTTTAGCAAGGAAATTAAAAAATTCCCTGCTTGTGGATAATTATTCTATAATATGTATGTACATTTTGTTACGGTGTAATGAAAATTGGGCAACAAGAAACAAAATCTGGAGTCATAAAACAAATTTAAAAGGGTGATTAAGGATACCCGCTGAAATAGTTTTTTCCCGCCCGATTTTTTGATTGCTCCCCAAATATAGTGGGGGCGGCCCAATTATCGAGCTCCAAAAAACAAAAAAGACGATCAAAAACCTTGATTTGTACTCAAAAATATTAATTTCGCTCCAAAAATCCTCTTCATCACAATCCAGAACCACAAAAAAGAGTTCAGCCCTCAATGAGCTGACCTCTTTGTACATTACATCTACCTTTTTATCGGCAAGTGTATTTCTTGATACAGCCTTATTATTAAACAGACCCATGTTCATGTCTATTTTCTTTTCTTGCCTCTTCTGCATTATCCAGTCTGGTTGCCCCTTTATAATGAAGCGCCTGATCTCTGTCACTCTCAACTATTTTTTGTTCCTTTAGTTTTTGTTCTTGTCTGTCACGTCCCATTTGAATCACCCCTAATCAGCAGTCTTACCGATAATATCTCCTAATATTCTTTCTCTATTCACGGATAAACTACATAAGAATGTCCATAATGGAAATAATAGGGGGGAGAACTAAATTGAATGGCTGGTTTTTTTATTGCTGTTTATGGTCCTGTTGGATAGTACTTACCTTTATCGTTCCAAAGAGTTTACCATATCGATTCTATATCGGCTGCTTTATTTTAATGAGCATTATTTTGTCCATATACAAAGTGCCCATCTTCCATTGGAGTGTTAACCTGACGATCCTTATCTGGATGATAGGCTGTATGGTAAGCTTTGCTGCCCTTCCTTTTTCGAAAAGGCTGTATCAGATATGTGTTTCGTTTATCGTGATGCTTGTTTATGTAGTTTTCTTACTTTTTGAACTATATGACCCTATCTGGGTAATCGTGGATAGAAGATGGCTGCTATCTTTTATTATTGGAACGATAGCTATCCTTATGAATGTAAAACTGCTGGATCGGATTGCTGCCACGATCATCGGGCTAGGGATGGGAGAATTTCTTTTTGCTTATGTATTATTTACAACGGGTATTAAATGGGATATCACAACCCCTCACTTTTTGGATCTCTGCTCAAGCATAGGAATTCTTATTTTATTATGGAGCGGCTTTGAATTCGTCATATATTACTTAAAAAAAATCTATACACCTCCATCACAAATTGAAAAGGAGAAACATAAGCCAGGATGAATGAATATTTGTACCCCGTATTATACGGTATAGCAACAGGAATTATAGCGAGACTCTATATGCTAAGGACGGATTACCGGCAATACCCTACATACCTGCACGGGAAAATCATACATATCGCATTGGGTGTAATTGCTTCCGGTTTAGGGACAATAGCAATCCCTGCCTTACTGGAGGAAGAATATACAGCTATCACGTTTTTAACAGTAGCAGCCTCTCAATTTCGTGAAGTGAGGAATATGGAAAGAAATACGCTTACTGAACTTGATACATATGAGTTAGTTCCAAGGGGAAAAACATATATCGAAGGCATTGCTGTAGCCTTTGAAAGCAGAAACTACCTAGTTATTTTAGCCTCAATGCTTTCAACCCTAATTTACGTTTTGTTTGGGTTATTTGCAGCTCTTGGAGTGACAGTTCTGCTTTTGATTGGCTGTAAAATCTGGATGGATGGCGGCAGATTGGGTGAGATTGTTGAAATAGAGTTTTCAGAGCCTCATTTCAAGGATGCTGGCCTTTATGTTGGAGATATCTATATTATGAACATTGGAATCCCTGAAAAACAAGAGCTTATTTTAAAATATGGAATGGGATTTATTTTAACTCCGAAAGATTTTAATGCGATGACAACCATTGCTAATATTGGCCAAAGGCAGGCCATTCTTCATGATGTATCAACAGCCTTAGGTGTATTCAGTGATACTGGTGAACCTTCGTTAGTGCCTTTGGCGAAAAGGAATTTAGACGATGGAAGGCTTGGAGTATTTGTTCTGCCCCAGATAAAAAATATAGAAGAAGCCATTAAAATTATTGAAGTAGTACCAATTCTAGAAAATGCAATAAGAATGCCCACCAAAAGACATGTTGAAGAAGAAGAAAGGCGTACCAATTTATGACGATTGAAAAATTTATTTTAGCAGCGATTACCACGAATCCGAAAAAGGCACCTAGCGGAGTTGCCGTATTTCATTGTGATAATAAAGACGAATTATTAACCGTTGCGAGAAATTTAGAAGCGATCTTAGATGGAATTGCCCACTCGTTAACAGAGGAGTTATATATAGTAGTAAGACACTAATAGTCAAAGTTTTCTTGATAAGGTTCAATGGCCATAACTGTTCCAGAGAACAATAGAAATCATTGAAAAGGGATAAGGAGGCAAATATCGGGTAAGGGAGCGGCTGAAATGTCCTTTGTAATAGGTTTTAGAAACACAACTGCACAGTTGATTTCACAATTAAAGATGCAGAGCGCAATCTTTTTTGTTAAAATACTGTAGTTAGGACTGACCAGCAGACCTTAAAAGCAGGTTTGCACGCCTGAGGTCAGTCCTTTTACATAACTATGGCCGGAGTAAAAAGTTTACATATATTTTGAGAGAGGTGATAGGAATGGTTAAGCCTGTCGTTGCAATAGTGGGCCGTCCAAATGTCGGAAAGTCTACTATTTTTAACCGTATTGTGGGAGAAAGAATCTCTATTGTAGAAGATATTCCCGGTGTTACAAGGGATCGGATTTACAGTACAGGGGATTGGCTCAATTATGAGTTTAATGTGATAGATACAGGTGGTATAGAAATAGGAGATGAACCTTTTCTTGAACAAATCCGCGGACAAGCGGAGATCGCTATTGATGAAGCAGATGTGATTATATTTCTTACAAACGGACGGGAAGGTGTTACAGCAGCAGATGAACAGGTAGCTAAAATGCTTTATCGCTCCAAAAAACCCGTAGTTTTAGCTGTCAATAAGGTTGATAATCCGGAGATGAGAAGTCAAGTCTATGATTTTTATTCCCTTGGCTTCGGTGAACCTTTTCCGATTTCTGGAACACATGGGCTGGGGTTAGGAGATCTCCTTGATGAAGTCGTGAAACATTTCCCTAGACACGATGAGGAAGATTATGAAGACGATGTAATTAAATTTAGCTTAATTGGCCGTCCAAATGTTGGGAAATCTTCATTAGTCAACGCCATTCTTGGAGAAGAACGTGTTATTGTCAGTGATGTTGCAGGAACGACTCGGGACGCCATCGATACATTTTATACAGTTGACGGACAAGACTATGTCATTATTGATACAGCAGGAATGCGAAAAAAAGGGAAAGTATACGAAAGTGTTGAAAAGTATAGTGTACTGCGTGCATTACGTGCGATTGAGCGTTCCGATGTGGTATTGGTTGTAATGGATGGAGAGGAAGGAATTATTGAACAGGACAAAAGGATAGCCGGATATGCTCACGAAGCAGGTAAAGCAGTCGTAATTGTCGTAAACAAATGGGATGCAGTCGAAAAAGATGAAAAAACGATGAAAAAGTTTGAAGAAAAGATTCGTGATCACTTTTTATTTTTAGACTATGCACCGATCGTCTTTTTGTCAGCTAAGACGAAACAAAGATTGCATACGCTTTTCCCGATGATTCAGCTTGCAAGTGAAAATCATTCAATGAGAGTGGAAACGAGCGTGTTAAATGATGTGATTATGGATGCGGTCGCTATGAATCCGACTCCAACACATCAAGGGAAACGCTTAAAAATATTTTATACCACGCAAGTCTCTGTCAAACCGCCAACTTTTGTTGTTTTTGTCAATGACCCAGAGCTCTTGCATTTTTCGTATGAAAGATTTTTAGAAAATAGAATTCGTGAAGCATTTGGCTTTATCGGAACTCCAATTAAAATTTTTGCTAGACAGAGGAGTTAATTTTCCTGAGGTGATCAAATGAAAAAAACAAGTGTCACTGTTCTTGGAGCAGGAAGCTGGGGAACCGCCTTATCTATGGTCTTAGGGGATAATGGTCATGATGTCCGCCTTTGGGGTCATAAAAAAGAACAAATTGACAGTATAAATAAAACAAGAATGAATGAAAAGTATTTGCCTAATGTGGTGCTCCCTGAAACCGTCCAAGGCTACGCTTCTTTACCTGAAGCATTAAAAGATGTAAAAAATATTGTTTTAGCGGTGCCTACTAAAGCCGTAAGAGAAGTTTTATACGAAATTCAGGAATGTCTGAATGAACCGGTTCTTATAATCCATGTAAGTAAAGGAATTGAACCAGATACACTGAAAAGAATATCAGAAATGATTAAAGAGGAAATGGATCCACGATTGCTAGATAATGTAGTAGTACTTTCTGGCCCGAGTCATGCTGAAGAAGTCAGCCTAAGGCATCCTACTACAGTTACAGTGGCCTCAGAATCATTAGAGGCTGCTGAGAGTGCCCAGGATTTATTTATGAATCAAAACTTTCGAGTTTACACAAATACTGATGTAATCGGCGTAGAATTAGGCGGTGCTCTAAAAAATATTATTGCTTTAGCCGCCGGGATCTCAGATGGACTAGGTTATGGCGATAATGCCAAAGCAGCCCTTATTACAAGAGGGCTTGCCGAAATTGTTCGTTTAGGGATTAAAATGGGTGCCAATCCTCTAACCTTTTCAGGTTTAACCGGGATAGGGGACTTAATTGTTACATGTACAAGTGTCCATTCCAGGAATTGGAGAGCGGGGAATATGCTCGGAAAAGGTAAAGATTTAGAGGAAGTCTTATCAAGTATGGGGATGGTAGTAGAAGGAGTAAGAACGACAAAAGCTGCCTATCAGCTCGCACAGCATTACGAGGTGGATATGCCGATAACTACTGCTTTATACCGTGTCCTATTTGAAAATATTAACCCTAAAGATGCAGTTGATGCCTTAATGGCAAGAATGAAAACGCATGAAATGGAAGAAACAGTCAACATCCTAGATGGACGCCTTGAAGAACAGTAATATCAATCGTTTACAATTGATGCACAACCGTTTTATTATATTTGCAAAAACTGTATTCAGATGTATGGAATCGCTGATCAAATTAGGGAACTGAAGCTGAAAGGGCACGCTATGCCTTTTCGGCTTTTTGCTGCTGCTCAAAAACCGGTATAATTGTACCTGAAATTTCGATATTAAATTTACTTTATTAATAATCCCTATGTTATAATTTCTGATGGACAACGTTTAGGAGTGGAAGATATGTCAGCAGCATTAATGAAAATGTGGTTTTCGTTTGGCTCGATGGGTCTTATGTTTCTTGCCATTATATCCATTTATTTAAGCAGATTTAAATTAAAAGGGATCTTTAAATGGGTTACAGCTATTATTGCGTATCTTTTTATGATTGTAGCTGGATTAATCATGATTTTTGTTGTATTTAGCGGGCCAACCCCGTCTTAAAGGAGGCTAATCATGATTAGAGTTATCAGTAAACTAATGGGAATAATCGTTCTCGCGAGTTTTCTCTCCGGCTGTCTCTATCCTGACAGTGAACGGAGTCAAAACCAAATTCCATATATAGATCAGCTTGAGTCTGTTCAGAATGCAATTGATCAGTTTCAGGCTGATCAGGGCGGACTTCTTCCTATAAAAACAAAAGAAGGGGATACCCCTATTTATCAAAAGTACTTAGTCGACTTTGGTAAATTGGTCCCTAAATATATGCCTGAACCTCCAGGCAATTCTTTTGAAAATGGGGGGGTCTATCAATATGTGTTAGTGAATGTGGAAAAAGATCCGACCGTAAAGGTTTTTGACCTGCGTATTTCTGAACAGATTAATGAAATAGCACTAAAAATCAGGGTAAATGGATATCCTCCCTATAAAGAAGCTTTAGCTTATAATGTGTATTCACTCGATTTCAGTAAAATTGGATACAGAGAGGCTCCCACCGTCAAAAGTCCTTATACAGGCATTGAATTACCGTTTGTAATCAATGGTCAGGGAGAACTATTTGTTGACTATCGAACCGATTTGTACAAAGCTTTAAAGGAACATTCACATCATCTCAATCCAGGTGAGGATATCAGGTCGATTTTACTAGACAGTTCTGTTTTCGTTCCTGCCTACTCCTTGCCCTATACGATTGATGCAAATTCAGACGAACCTATCTTTATGACTGAAGAATAGTCATAAAGATAGGTTTTTTTATTTTGGCGTTCATACAGAATTGCCCCGGTTCAAAACCAAGTTCTGCGAGGTCAATCCAATCTGTCAACTAGTGGTCTTATCCAAAAAGAAAGATTTCATTGCTCTTCATGTCATAAGCTAGCTATTTATAAATATATTGTAAGAGAGGTCCTTTTACTTCTTATGCATTCGACCGGTAAGATAAAACGGTTTCTATAAATGTTTACAAAAGGAGGAATTTTTCATTAAAAATAGTCATAAACATTTCGGACAACATCATAAACATATATTGTCCAAAAGAATCATACTCGGAACATCCCAGCAAAAAATGGTCGGGAGGGGATCACTTGGAAAAGGTAGATATTTTTAAAGATATTGCTGAACGTACAGGAGGCGATATTTACTTAGGAGTCGTCGGTGCAGTTCGAACTGGGAAGTCAACATTTATAAAGAAATTTATGGAACTGGTTGTTTTGCCTAACATCGGAAATGAGTCAGATCGGGCTAGAGCACAAGACGAGCTTCCACAAAGTGCAGCTGGAAGAACAATCATGACAACAGAGCCCAAATTCGTGCCTAATCAAGCAGTTACAGTACATGTTGATGAAGGATTAGAAGTAAATGTAAGACTCGTCGATTGCGTTGGCTATACGGTGCCTGGTGCAAAGGGCTATGAGGATGAAAATGGACCGCGTATGATTAACACACCGTGGTACGAAGAACCCATCCCGTTCCATGAGGCTGCAGAAATTGGAACGAGAAAGGTTATTCAAGAACATTCAACCATTGGCGTAGTGATCACGACAGACGGATCGATTGGAGAAATTCCGCGCTCGGACTATGTGGAAGCAGAAGAAAGGGTTATTGAGGAATTAAAAGAAGTTGGCAAGCCTTTCATTATGGTTATCAACTCTGTGCGCCCTCACCACCCAGAAACTGAGCAGCTTCGGAATCAATTATGTGAAAAATATGATATTCCAGTTGTTGCAATGAGTGTGGAAAGTATGCGTGAAGGGGATGTTTTAAACGTCCTCAAGGAAGCACTTTACGAATTCCCGGTTCTAGAAGTAAATGTGAATTTACCGAGCTGGGTTATGGTATTAAAAGATGAGCATTGGCTAAGAGAAAGCTATCAGGAAGCGGTTAAGGAAACTGTAAAGGACATTAAACGGCTTCGCGATGTTGACCGCGTCGTTCATCAGTTTGCCGAATACGAATATATCGAAAGAGCTGGACTCGCTGGGATTGAAATGGGTCAAGGGGTAGCAGAAATTGACCTTTATGCTCCAGACGATTTGTACGATGAGATCTTAAAAGAAATCGTAGGAGTTGAAATCAGAGGAAGAGATCACCTTTTAGAGCTTATGCAAGACTTTGCTCACGCAAAACGTGAGTATGACCAGGTTGCTGAAGCGCTGAAGATGGTGAAGCAAACAGGCTATGGCATCGCCGCACCAACCCTATCCGATATGAGCTTGGATGAACCTGAAATTATCAGACAGGGTTCACGGTTTGGTGTACGGCTAAAAGCGGTTGCCCCATCTATCCATATGATTAAGGTTGATGTAGAATCTGAATTCGCTCCAATCATTGGGACTGAAAAGCAAAGCGAAGAGCTGGTCCGATATCTGATGCAGGACTTTGAGGATGATCCGCTATCCATCTGGAATTCAGACATTTTTGGCCGCTCTTTAAGCAATATTGTAAGAGAAGGTATTCAGGCAAAGCTTTCCTTAATGCCAGAAAATGCACGCTATAAATTAAAAGAGACCTTAGAACGCATTATCAACGAAGGTTCAGGCGGATTAATTGCGATTATCTTATAACTGATAAGACTCCAGTACGGGGTCTTTTTTTCTTTTTTCTTCGTATTTTTCTGCAATTTTTCCCCAAAAGTACTATTTATATGTAATAGAAAAGAAAAGATTCCCATTATTTCAAGAAATAATCTTGCTAAGATGAAGTGATTGTGATAATCTTTTAACAGAATTAACCGCGTAAACCTATGGTATTCCGCGGTTTCTTCGGAGGTACATGTATATATTCTGGTAATTTTGTCAGTAATGTATATAACAGTATTTATTTTTCCGAAGATAGTCTCCAAATTTTGGGAGGAGGTGAATGGCATGAACAAAACAGACTTAATTAGTGCTGTCGCTGAAGCAAGTGAGCTTTCTAAAAAGGATGCAACTAAGGCAGTTGACGCTGTCTTCGATTCAATCTTAGGAGCTTTACAAAACGGTGAAAAAGTACAATTAATTGGATTTGGAAACTTTGAAGTTCGTGAGCGTGCTGCACGTAAAGGGCGCAATCCACAAACTGGTGATGAAATCGAAATCGCAGCGAGCAAAGTTCCTGCATTCAAGCCTGGAAAAGCTCTTAAGGATGCTGTGAAGTAATTACATATTCATTAACAGGCTAATGGGGACTGATTTGATCAGTCCCCATTTAATTTTTATAAAAACTCTTACATATGTGAGTCAGTTATGCTTTGATAGAAATAGGAAGTAAACAATAGGGCAAAATAAGAAAGCCGGTTTAAGCTGAAGGGTTCTTCTTTGCTCTATTTTTAGACCATGTGCTAGTATGGGTATGAAATAAACAGATAGATAACAATCGATTCTGCCTCTAGGAGGAGAACTTATGAATGAAATAAATCTTAATCAAATTGAACAAGCAGTCAGATTAATTTTAGAAGCTATCGGTGAGGACCCAAATCGTGAAGGTCTGCTAGATACCCCTAAACGGGTAGCGAAAATGTATAAAGAAGTGTTTAGCGGCCTTAATGAGGATCCTAAAAGCTATTTCGACACAATTTTCTCAGAGGATCACGAAGAACTTGTTTTGGTAAAAGATATTCCATTTTATTCAATGTGTGAACATCATCTTGTTCCGTTTTTTGGCCACGCCCATGTTGCCTATATACCTAAAGGCGGGAAGGTAACGGGCTTAAGTAAGCTGGCAAGAGCAGTAGAAGCTGTTGCAAAAAGACCGCAATTACAAGAACGATTAACTTCAACAATAGCCGACGCCATTTTTGAAAAGTTAGAGCCATTTGGGGTTATGGTGGTTGTAGAAGGAGAACATATGTGTATGTCGATGAGGGGCGTAAAAAAGCCTGGATCTAAAACGGTCACTACTGCAGCTAGAGGTGTTTTTGCAGAAGATCAGAAAAAAAGAGCAGAAGTTTTAACTCTAATTAAATAAGGCTGTAAGACGATAAGAAACAATCAAAGAAATTTTTAGCGGAAAAGAGTGAAAATATTTTGCAAAAAAATCCGGTTTCTGATTATGTCATTATAAAAGCTGAACAAGATGGTGTCCAAGTAATTGGATTAACAAGAGGAACAGATACAAGATTTCATCACTCCGAAAAATTAGATGAGGGCGAAGTAATGATTGCTCAATTTACAGAACATACTTCTGCAATCAAGGTGAGAGGCAAAGCGAGAATTTTCTCTGCTTACGGAGAAGTAGAAGCTGGAAAGTAAAGTGATGAATTGGTAAGAGTCAACTTTTTAATATATTTATGTTATAATGTAGTCTGTTTTAAGGCAGAAAAATGTGGTTGGAATGAAGGGTGATGGCATGAATGTAATACATCGATTAACAGCAGATATAAAAGAACAATTTTTTGAAAAAACGAACGACTCGTTTGTCCAATCGATTATCAATCACCCTACTTTTAACGAAGAGGCTGCATACATATTAACCGCTTGTTTAGTTTCAAAAGGTTTTTCTGAAGAGGAAACCCAGTATAAAATTTTAGCTGCTTTACTGATACAGACAGCACTTGAAACACATGATCGGGTAGGAAATGACGATGAATTACAGCCACTCATAAATAAACAGCTAACTGTTCTCGCTGGCGATTTTTACTCAGGGCTATATTATAAAATCCTTGCAGACCAAAATGATATTGGATTTATCCGTACGATTGCGAAGGGCACACAAGAAGTAAATGAAAATAAAATTCGATTCATCCAAATGGATTACAATAATATTGATGAATTTATTGATATAATTAGGAATATAGAAACTTCCATTGCCCAAAAGGTTTGTGATTTTGTCCACGCTGCTCAATGGAAGACATTAATCAGCAATTTACTCTTATTTATTAGACTTCTTACAGAAAAAAGAAACTGGGTCCAATTACAAATGTCCACGATATTTGATAGCTTTCGTAAATTTCTTTTTACTATGGAATCTATTGAATCGGCACAAGATGAGGATCGATTTGTAATAAATGCCTATGACCTTATGCTTACAAATGTACAGAAATTAGTGGAATCCGGTATAAAACAAATCCCGAATCTAGATAAGGATGTAGTAAATAAAGTGAAATCCATCCTTTTTTTGCATGAGGGAGTAACGATTTCGTTTGCGGAAGAAGGGTAGCTATGACTGCATCTAAAGAAGAACGTGTGCATAGAGTATTTGAGAAAATTTCAAATCAGTATGACCGGATGAATTCAGTCATCAGTTTTCAGCAGCACATTCGCTGGAGAAAAGATACAATGAATAGGCTGCATGTGTTTACTGGGGCAAAAGCACTTGATGTGTGTTGCGGTACTGGGGATTGGACTGTATCTTTAGCAAAAGCTGCTGGGCCAACAGGTAAAGTGATTGGACTAGACTTTAGCCAAAATATGCTTAAAGTTGGCCAGGAAAAAGTCAGATCATTCTCTAATATAGAGCTAATTCATGGGAATGCAATGGAATTGCCTTTTCCAGATGGACAATTTGATTTTGTTACGATTGGGTTTGGGTTAAGAAATGTCCCAGATTATATGCAAGTTTTAACTGAAATGAATCGAGTTTTAAAACCTGGGGGAAAGGTTGCATGTCTGGAAACATCCCAACCGACTATGATCGGATTTAAACAGCTATATTATTTCTATTTTCGGTTTATAATGCCTTTATTTGGGAAACTCTTTGCCAAAAGCTACAAAGAATATTCCTGGCTGCAAGAGTCTGCCCGCGAATTTCCTGGAATGAAGGAATTGAAAAGTATGTTCGAGGCGGCTGGCTTTGAAAACGTATTTTATAAGCCATATAGTGGTGGAGTTGCAGCTGTTCATATTGGGCAAAAACCGAAGGATTAGACCAAAATGGGTGAAAAAATATGAAATTAATGCCTGTCTACTCATTTCTGCAGGGGGATTTATCAAAAATTGAAAAAGCTTTAGAAGAAGCGGTGCAGTCTCGTTCTTCATTAATAGAGGAATCTTCACTTCATCTACTTCAAGCAGGGGGAAAAAGGATCCGCCCTGTTTTTGTGTTACTATCCGGACACTTCGGAAAGTTTAACAGTGATATGATGAAAAATGCTGCGGTGGCACTGGAAATGATACATATGGCTTCTCTTGTTCACGATGATGTGATAGATGAAGCGAATGTTAGGCGGGGAAGTCCTACAATTAAGGCTAAATGGGATAATCGTGTGGCTATGTATGTTGGCGATTATATGTTTGCGCGCTCTCTGGATATCTATACCCTTTTTGAAAATCCGTTAGCGCATAAGATCCTTGCAAACACAATGGTTGAGCTGGTTGTCGGAGAGATTAAACAAATTGAGGATAAATATAGATTTGATCAGCATCTTAGAGACTACTTCAGAAGAATTAAACGGAAAACAGCGCTTCTAATTGCAGCAAGCTGTCAAATAGGGGCAATTATAGCGAATGTTGATCAGGAAATCCATCGAAAGCTCTATCGATTTGGATATTATGTGGGGATGGCTTACCAAATAACGGATGATATTTTAGACTTTACCGGTACAGAAGAACAGCTGGGTAAACCGGCTGGAGGAGATTTGCTTCAAGGAAATATTACCTTACCTGTACTGTTGGCTATTAAAGATAAAGATTTCCGTTCTAAACTTGAAAAGGTCCATGAAGGCATGGATAAGTCCGAACTTAACGATATCATTTCTCATATTCATAACACTGGCTCGATTGAAAAGTCATGGGAAATTAGCAACCAATACTTACAAAAAGCATTAAAAGTACTTGAAGAACTTCCAAAAAACAAGGCAAACAAAGCATTGAGAAATATTGCACTTTATATCGGAAAACGGGATCATTAAGCCAAATCCCTGATAAGTCGTCAGAATGCGTACATATTAAATCTTTTTGAAGGCGTTGCCATTATAAAAAAATAATGGTAGTATTTTGAAGGAAAAACAAACTATACATAGCAAAGTAGGAGTGGACAAACTAATGGAAAAGACATTTTTAATGGTAAAACCTGATGGAGTACAAAGAAATTTAATCGGGGAAATTGTTGCTCGTTTTGAGAAAAAAGGGTTTCAATTAGTTGGAGCCAAATTAATGAACATCCCTAGAGAATTAGCAGAAACTCACTATGGCGAACATAAAGAGCGCCCATTCTTTGGTGAATTAGTTGATTTCATTACTTCTGGTCCGGTATTTGCAATGGTATGGCAAGGAGAAAATGTAATTGCTACTGCACGACAAATGATGGGGTCAACCAATCCAAAAGATGCTGCGCCAGGTACAGTTCGCGGTGATTATGGTGTTACTGTCGGCAAAAATATTATTCATGGATCTGACTCTCCTGAAAGTGCGGAAAGAGAAATTTCTATTTTCTTTAAACCAGAGGAGTTAGTTGACTATACAAAAGTGAATAATGAATGGATCTATTAAGAGTCATGAGATGCTGCATCCATAGGGTGTAGCTTTTTTCTATTGCTACTGGTTTCAAGATTAGGTTGCAGGGGAGATCAAATCAATGAGCAGTGATTATGAACAATTTATTCAATCTTTTTATCATCTATCAGGTATTGACCTTTCACAATACAAAGAAGCGCAAATGAAAAGAAGACTTACCTCATTTTACGAAAGAAAGGGCTTTGACAGCTTTTTAGGATTATACGAAGAAGTTAAAAAGGATCCGATCTTGTTAGAAGAGCTGTTAGATAAAATGACGATTAATGTATCTGAATTTTATCGGAATGGAGCACGGTGGGATATATTGAAGCAACGAATTTTGCCTGATCTCCTTCAAGCAAACCACTCTTTAAAAGTGTGGAGTGCGGCCTGTTCAACGGGGGAAGAACCATATACCCTCGCTATGATATTAAGAGAATTTCTCCCCCTTCTTCAATTTAGGATCTTAGCAACTGACATAGATGAAAATGCAATCTTTAAAGCGAAAGCAGGAAAATATCATGAGCGCTCTATCCAGGAGCTGCCCGTTGCCTATAAAGATAAATGGCTGATCCAACACGATCAATGGTATGAAGTTAGGGATGAATTGAAAAAAAGAATTGAATATAAAAAACACAACTTACTTAATGACCCGTTTCCGCAGGAACTAGATTTAATAGTATGCCGTAATGTTTTAATTTATTTTACAGAAGAAGCAAAATATAAACTGTACAAGAAATTTGCGGATTCCCTAAAAAAAGGCGGTATTTTGTTTGTAGGCAGCACCGAGCAAATATTCAGACCAGATGAATTTCATTTAAAAGTGATATCGCCATTTTTTTATCAAAAATTGTAACAAATTCAGAAGACCGCGCAAAAGGGTCTTTTTTTATACCCTAGTGAACGGATTAATATTTTCTTTATATTTTTCTAACAATTCGAACTTAACATATGGTATAGTGGAACATAATCCTTTAATGAGTTGAAGGGAGAAAGAGTCATGAGATATTTAACAGCAGGCGAATCGCACGGTCCAAAATTAACAGCGATTATCGAAGGATTACCGGCAGGTTTGTCTTTAACAGCCGAAGATGTTAACCAAGAATTAGCCAGAAGACAAAAAGGGTATGGCCGTGGCAGGAGGATGCAAATTGAAAAGGATCAGGTTGAGATTTCTTCTGGTATTCGTCACGGATACACATTAGGATCACCTGTTACATTAACAGTAGAAAATAATGATTGGAAGCATTGGACCAAAATTATGGGGATTGAACCACTATCGGAAAAAGACGAAAGTGAAGTTAAGCGGAAAATTACACGCCCCCGTCCAGGTCATGCAGACCTAAATGGCGGTATTAAATATGGTCATCGTGATTTACGGAATGTGCTTGAGCGATCATCTGCACGTGAAACGACAGTGCGTGTCGCAGTTGGGGCAGTTGCTAAAAAACTATTAAAAGAACTTGGGATTGACATTGTGGGACATGTTAAGGAAATTGCAGGGATTAAAGCGGATGTTCCAGAGGGGCTAAGCGTTTCTAAGCTAAAAGAGATAACAGAGGATTCTCCAGTTCGTTGTTATGACCCAGAAGCCTCCAGAAAAATGATGGAAGCGATCGATGACGCCAAAAAAAATGGCGACTCTATCGGCGGGGTAGTTGAAGTCATAGTAGAGGGGATGCCAGCTGGAATTGGCAGTTATGTGCATTATGACCGAAAGCTTGATGCGAAGCTAGCAGGTGCTGTCATGAGCATTAATGCTTTTAAAGGTGTTGAATTTGGCTTAGGCTTTGAAATGGCAAAAATTCCTGGGAGCCAAGTCCACGATGAAATTATATGGAATGAAACCGAAGGCTATAAAAGAAGAACAAATCGTTTAGGCGGTTTCGAAGGCGGGATGACGACGGGAATGCCGATTGTTGTAAAAGGCGTGATGAAGCCTATCCCAACCTTATATAAGCCGCTGCAAAGCGTAGATATAGAAACTAAGGAACCTTTTAGTGCGAGCATCGAGCGTTCTGACAGCTGTGCTGTACCGGCTGCTGCTGTAGTTATGGAGCATGTCGTTGCCTGGGAATTGGCATCTAGTTTGTTAGAACACTTTTCTAGTGATCAAATGAAATATTTACAAGAGAGCGTAAAAGAATACCGAGAGTATACGAGGAACTTCTAATGAGGAAAGTGAGAGTTCAGACGGATACCTTTCAATACGACATTTGGATTGGAACGAATCTTACTGACACGATTGTCGAAGATATGGCATCTAAATTCGCAGATGTGACCAAGATTATGGTGATATGTGATCAAACAATTGCAAGCCTTTATCTCGATCCATTTGTAGCCAGCTTAAAGAAATGGAAGGAACCGATTTGCAAAACGGTACCAAATGGTGAAGAGGCCAAATCGCTTGCGGTTTACCAGGATTGTATGGAAACAGCAATCAAAGGGGAGCTGGATCGCCATTCATTAATTGTCGCATTCGGGGGCGGAGCAGTAGGGGATTTAGCAGGATTTGTAGCGGCTACCTTTATGCGGGGAATACCTTATGTTCAAGTTCCTACCACTCTTCTTGCACATGATAGTGCTGTTGGCGGGAAAACGGCAGTTAACCATCCTTTAGGCAAAAATATGATCGGAGCTTTCCACCAGCCGAAAGCCGTTTATTATGACCTTCAGTACTTGCACACATTACCAAAACGTGAAAGATTATCAGGATTTGCGGAGCTTATAAAGCACGGTCTGATTGGGAATCGTGAATTGTTAAATCAATTAATAAGCCGTATAAATGAAGTAGATTTTGATGATCTTTTATTTTGGGAACAGGTTCTGGAACAAGGAATCAAGGTCAAGGTCAAGATCGTAGAACAGGATACAAAAGAGCAAAATATTCGAGCCTTTTTGAATTTCGGACATACATTAGGTCATGCAATAGAGAATTTATCCCATTACTCGATCTCTCATGGTGAATGTGTATTAATTGGAATGCATTTTGCTCTCCTAATCAGCGAAATGAAGAACTCGCTCTCGGTTTCAAGAGCAGCTTTGACAGAGTGGTTTTGCAGACTGGGTTATAGCATAGAAGTACCTGACTATATGTCGATTGAACAGATCATGGAACAAATGCGAAGAGATAAAAAGACAATCGGCGGAGCGATTCAATACGTTCTATTGAAAGACATTGAACTGCCGTATGCGGCAAAACTCCAAGATGAAGAACTCGTTTTCTATTTAAAAGAATTCGGAGTATCATAGTATTATGTTAAAAAGTTTTGCTTAAGTCAAAGGAGAGGGACTTAGATGAAGTGGATTAAACAATTGGATCAGTTAAAAGCTTATCAGCCTGGTAAAACGATTGATGAAGTGAAGAAGGAATTTGGGCTAGATACGATTTTTAAATTGGCTTCAAATGAAAACCCATATGGACATTCTGAAAAAGTCGACGAGCTTTTTCAAAATACAAAATTTCAACATATGCTGTATCCGGATGGTGCAGCTACAGAATTAAGAGAGGCAGTGGCCGAACATTTTGGAATTGAACCGGGAAATTTAATATTTGGGAACGGATCTGATGAAATCATTCAAATTATTTCCAATTCATTAATTGAACCAGGGATCAATACGGTAATGCCTGTTCCTAGTTTTTCACAATATAAACATAACTGTTTTTTACAAGGCGGCGAGTCGAGAGAGATTCCGCTTATTAATGGTGAACATGATTTAAATGGAATGCTAGAGGCGATTGACGAAAACACAAGTATCGTATGGATTTGTAACCCAAACAATCCATCTGGACGCTATATTCCTAAAGATGAATTATTTGAATTTATAGCAAAAGTGCCATCTCACGTTTTAGTAGTGGTTGACCAGGCTTATCATGAATATGTCACTGCTTCTGATTATCCAGATTCATTATCGTTATTTAATGCTTTTGATAATGTGATACTGCTTAGAACCTTCTCTAAAATCTACGGATTAGCTGGTTTTCGAGTAGGTTTTGGTATCGCAAGCAAAGAAATCATTGCAAAAATGGAGCCTGTGAGAGAACCGTTTAATGTCAATGCAATCGGACAATTAGCGGCAAAAGCAGCTCTAGCTGATCAGGAATTTGTAGAGGAATGCAAAGAAAAAAATGATAAAGAAAAAAATCGATATTATGAGTTTTGTGAGGAAAATGGTCTTTCCTATTATCCGACAGAAGGGAATTTTATCTTAATTAATGTGAATGAAGATAGTCAATCTGCCTTTGACTATTTCTTGCAAAATGGAGTTATTACACGTTCCGGTGCAGCACTCGGCTTTCCGGGCTGGCTTCGGATTACAATCGGAAAGCGTGAAGAAAATGATAAAGTATTTGAGCTTTTAAAAGAGAGAATGAAAAAATAAGAACGAATTTCCGGGGGGAAGATCATGAATGGGAACGTCCTCATCATAGGGTTAGGCTTAATTGGAGGTTCCGTTGCACTGGCCATAAAAAAAGAACATCCAGACTCCATAATTTACGGATATGATCTTAATCCCGATTCGATAAAACTTGCACACATGCTACAAGTGATTGATGACGGACTAGAAGATGAGCAGCAACTACAACGGGTTGCCGAAAATGCGGATTTGATTATTTTGGCCACACCTGTTCAGCAATCTGAACAATGGCTCGACATAATCGCATCCTGGCAGCTTAAACAAGATGCTATTGTTACAGATGTAGGCAGCACCAAACAAAAGATTATGGAAAAAGCGAGACTTTTAAACAATCACAATATCACTTTTATCGGCGGGCATCCAATGGCAGGTTCACATAAAAGCGGGGTTCAGGCTGCTAAGGCTCTTCTCTTTGAAAATGCCTTTTACCTGCTGACACCTTTTGACGGTGAACACGAAGATCAAGTCGAAAAGCTGAGACATTGGCTTAAGGGAACCCGGGCTAAATTTCTTGTTTTATCGGCAAAAGAACACGATGAATTAACAGGAGTAGTATCTCACCTTCCTCATATTGTCGCTGCTTCTCTTGTTCGTCAGGCTCTAAACAGTAAAAGTAATCAGGATTTATTGCAACGGTTGGCGGCAGGCGGATTTAGAGACATTACCAGGATTGCTTCAAGTAATCCCCATATGTGGCGGGATATTTTAATTCATAATAAACAAGTTCTTTTAGACATGTTACATCAATGGAATGAAGAAATGACGATGGTAACGAAAATGATTGAAGCAGAAGCGGAAGAGGAAATTCTCCAATATTTCCAAACAGCAAAAGATTATCGTGATAATCTTCCTACAAAGGCGAAAGGTGCGATTCCTGCCTTTTATGATTTATATGTTGACCTGCCAGATTATCCGGGGGTAATTTCTGAAATTACAGGTCTGCTGGCAAAAGAATCGATTAACATTATCAATATTCAAATCCTAGAAACAAGAGAAGACTTGTTTGGGGTTCTTGTAATATCCTTCCAAACCTATGAGGACCGCATCAAAGCGAAAGCATGCATAAACCAAAACACAAGCTATGAAACTTTCATTCCAGCTTGATAAGAAAAGGAGTTGACTAAAATGGCGACTCAAACTCTTCATTTTAAAAACCGGACAATAAAAGGTGTAATCGAAGTTCCTGGCGATAAGTCGATTTCACATCGTTCGATAATGTTTGGCGCGATTGCGAATGGAAAAACGCGAGTTCGGAACTTCTTAAGAGGACAAGATTGTTTAAGTACGTGGGATTGTTTTCAAAAACTAGGGGTTTCTATAACTGATCAGAATCAATACCTACTAATTGAAGGAAAAGGATTAGATGGATTAAAAGAACCGACTCATATTTTAGATGTCGGAAATTCAGGAACAACCTCCCGTCTGCTTTTAGGTATTTTAGCAGGACGCCCTTTTCATTCTGTCTTAATCGGTGATGAATCCATTGCCAAAAGACCGATGTCTAGAGTTACAGCGCCGCTTAGATTAATGGGGGCAAAGATTGATGGCAGAATGAACGGTGAATACACTCCGATTAGTATTAGAGGCGGAGAATTATCCTCCATTCAGTATCAAATCCCTGTTGCCAGTGCTCAAGTCAAGTCAAGCCTACTCTTTGCGGCGATGCAAGCAAGCGGAGTGACGGAGTTGGTAGAAAAAGGTGATACAAGAGATCATACGGAAAGAATGATCCAATATTTTGGCGGGAAGCTCGACAAAAATGGCCTGACGATCCGTATTGAAGGTTCAGCAGAGCTAGAGGGAAGAGACCTGGTTGTTCCAGGAGACATATCTTCAGCTGCCTTCTTTATCGCGGCGGCGATACTATCTCCAAATAGTGAATTATTAATTAAGAATGTGGGACTAAACGAAACTCGTACGGGAATGATTACCGTTCTCGAAAAAATGGGAGCAAATATCGAAATTATTCCTCATTCCACCGATAGCTTTGAACCTTACGGGGATATCTTAGTGAGAAGCTCCAAGCTTCAGGGTGTTGAAATTGGCGGAGATGTGATCCCTAAATTAATTGATGAAATACCGATAATAGCGCTGCTGGCGACCCAGGCAGAGGGCAGAACGACCATTAAGAATGCAGAAGAACTAAAGGTAAAGGAAACAAACAGGATTGACACGGTGGCCAATGAATTAAATAAGCTCGGCTGTCAGATTACTCCAACGAATGACGGCTTATTAATTGATGGTGTATCGAAATTAAGCGGAGGAATTGTTAATAGCCACGGCGATCATAGAATCGGAATGATGCTTGCTATTGCTTCTTTAATCTCTGAAAAATCCGTTCATGTTCAAGGTACCGATGCGATTGATGTTTCATTCCCTAATTTTTTTCAGCAGTTAACATCTATCATGCATTAAAAGAAAAAGGAAGCTCACCTTGCGAGTTTCCTTTTTCTTTTTCTCTATCAGAACTATTCATATATTAGCTTCTTTCCTCATAGCTTGTCTTAAAAGATAAGATGAGGTGAAAAAAATGGCGTATATTTTAAAGGGTGTTCATTGTGAAAAAGAAGGGAATGTTAATCAGCTGAGCTTTTTTATACAAAACAATAAAATTGTATCCATCCGTCGTCACTTTCGTTACACCAATTGTTATTATGTGGATTTAAGTCAGTATTTAATCAGCCCTGCTCATGTAGTTGCCGATTTGTCATTTCCTAATTTAAATTTTAAAGATTTTAAGCAATATATGATCAATGAGTTTCTGCTTAAAGGGTGTACGACTCTATTAGTTCCTTTTAGGGTAGAATATGAATTCAAATGGAAGGAACAGCTGCAAAAAATAAGAAAACAGTTAGTAGGGAGTCCAATTGATTATGTATTATCTGTAAGAATTCCGGCTCGATTAGTCACTCCCTCGATCATAAGGAAATGCAAAAGAGAAAAAATAAGCAGTATTTTTGTAGAAATTACTGACGAGACTGACCTTTATAGAATCGAATGGGGATGGATGAGAGATGCGATGTTTCCTTATCCCGTAACCCTGATTCCGCATGTACTCATTGAAGATAAGAAAAGAAAAATCGAAAAAATAGAAAAATGGACAAGTATACTAAGTCAAGTAGGGATCCCATTTTTAGAAAAACCGATTCCTTCCTTCACACCGATTTCCAAAGAAGAGTTAATTAAACTTGGAATTTATCCGCAAAAAGGATTTTTGCAGGTTGGTGGAGAAGTAAGTTACAATCTGTATTACTTGCCAAAATCTGAAGATAAGACTAGCATTCTATATGACAGTCGAAAACTTTGTATAACAGTAGATAAAGGAAAGGTTATTCGGGCAGGGGAAGACGTCTCGTACCTTTCAGGTGCAGGGAATGAGATTCCGATTTATGTCCCGCAATTTTTCCAAATCACTTCATAAGGGAAAGGGTTTTACTAGTGTCAATCTCAGAACAATGTTTGATTACCTATGAAAATGGGGACTTTGATAAAGCTAATCAGTTATATCAACAAATATTAAAGACAGGTATGCCAGAGGACCAACTTCAGTTGGCAGATGGACTGCAGCATCTCGGTTTTTTAGAAGAAGCACTTTCGTTATTTGAAGCACTTCATATACAATTTCCTGACGAGGGTGAAATAAAGCTTGCCCTTGCGGAAACTTTACAGGATTTAGGGCGTGAGGATGAAGCCTTAATCTACACATCTTCAATTGAGGCAGATGATCCTGTATATCCCCAGGCATTATTAATGGAAGCTGATTTTTATCAGGCCCAAGGGCTGTTTGAAGTAAGTGAAGAAAAGCTCATGCGGGCTAAAAAAATCCTTCCTGATGAGCCTGTTATCGATTTCGCTTTAGGTGAACTTTATGCGGCTGAAGGAAAGTGGCTAGAAGCGATTGAATGTTATGAACGCGTTGAAACTAATCCAAATAAAGATGACTTAGAAATCAATAAGCCACTTGCCTTAGCCTTAACATCAGCTGGCAAATTTGAAGAAGCCCTTGACTTTTATGAAAAAGCTTTAGATGAAAAATTAGACTCAGATACATTATTCGGTTACGGTTTTGCAGCTGAGAAAGCGGGTTATAATCAAACAGCTATTGAAAAGTGGACCGAACTTAAAGAATTAGATCCAGATTATTTTTCCGTTCATCTTTTGCTGGCTAGAGTTTATGAAAAAGAAGAAATGTTAAACGAAAGTTTGCTTGCTGTAAAAGAAGGGATTGAAAAAGATCCGTTTCATAAAGAATTATTTTATTACGCAGGTAAACTATCCTTAAAGCTGGGTTATGAAGAAGAGGCCGAAAGCTATTTCAGGGAAGCGTTAGCAATTGATCCTTCTTACCTCGATGCATTGCAAACCTTTGTTAAGCTTCTGATTCACCTGGAAAGGTATGAGGAAGCGGTAAATATGATCACTGCCTATCAGGGTGAGGGTGAGGAGCATCCAGAATTGACGTGGGACCTTAGCTTTTGCCTCCACCATCTTGAACGATATGAGGATGCATTAACTGAATACCAGCGTGCATATACTTACTTTAAGAATAAGAAAGAGTTCCTATTAGACTATGGAGAGTTCCTAATGGAATACGGTTTACGGAACGATGCTTCGAAGATTTTTTCAGATGCTCTAGCCATTGACCCTACTGATATAGAGGTAAGAGACATACTTGAGCGATTAAGCGAAGAGTAATGGAAATGGTATAGTGAGAGGAGGACAAAATCATGTCAACCCCTGTTTCTGTCCATGAAAAAAAAGACTTTATCCGTTGGTTTTTAAACAATTACCAGCTCAAAAGAAGAGAGTGTGTTTGGATACTTAATTATTTGATGAGTCATGACCAGCTGATGGCAAAGGTTCACTTTGTTGACCAGGCTCAGTACTGTCCGCGCGGACTAATCATGTCTACTCATTGTGTCGAGGAACCTCCATTCAAGTTTTACAAAGGCAATGTAATGACAACAGACGCAGAAAAATCATTTCATGATATCCGCTTAAATCGGGATGAAGACATTTATATCCAATTAAATTTTAGGCAGTCACGCCATTCTTATCAGTTTGTGGCTGTGCTTGAGGAAAATCCTTATGTTCCAAAGCATCTGCAGGAAAATGAAAAAGACAGGATTATTGCAGAAAAACTTCTTGAAAATAGTCTAAAAACATTTCAAAAAGAACGGCTGTTAAAAGAGATAGATAACGCACTGGATCAGCAAGATCGTGAGCGGTTTATAAAGCTGACAAAAGAATTAAATCGGATTATGAACGGATAATTTCGAGAATAAAGGTACATCGTTATACATAACGGTGTATTTTTTTGGTTATTGGGAATGATCGGGTTTCTAAAGGACTCGTTCATAACCAAGATAGCGTCCTTGAAACAGTTTCTAAAGGACTTGTAAGCCGGTAATAAATTAAAGAATGTCCTTGAGCCGGCATCTAAAGGACTCTTCAACCTCTTCATAACCAAGGACTCGTCCTTGACTCGCTATTTTTAATTCTTATCAAAAACTGTATTGAGACAAAAAGTTCAGAAAACGTTCATAATTTATTTTGGGATTCATGATAAGATATTCTGTAGAAGGATCAGGAGGTGAGAGCATTGCAATGGAATGCGAAGGATCTTTCCTCTTTTAAAGAAGTGAGAGAATACATAGATACAGCTATTATCCCTCTTTTGCCCATTTCCTTAAAAAAAGATGATTTAGTTCAGACCGGTTCAATGGTTGAATTGACAACCCACGTAACCAGGTCGATACAAACTCAATTTACTGGAAGAACACTTCTCTTCCCGCCGTATACATATTTTCGCCAAGAAGATTTTGCTAAAAAAAGCATACGTTTGAAGGAATGGGAGCAAACTATCGAAAAAGAGAGGTTTAAACATATATTTTATTTCACCTCTGACTTAGATTGGAAGCAATACGAAACAGGGCAAAGCAATGAATGTTTTATTCTGCCAATGGTTCCTCTTGAATCAATGGAAGAACAATTTAAACGGTCAATGGTGGACGATCAGGTTAAACATTTTATCCCTTTAATTGTGCAAAAATGGCAACTGCCATAACGATTTAGACAATTGCGATATTATATTGACCTATCATTTAGATTGATATATCATTGTTATGTCCTAGTTTTATAAGTGCAAATTTATTGTCCCATCGGACTTACATTAGACAAGAGGGGGGAAAGACATGAGCAAGCATCGTGTTTCAAGACGTCAGTTCCTCAGTTATACACTCACTGGTGTAGGCGGTTTCATGGGTGCTGCCATGATCATGCCAATGGTTCGCTTTGCAGTAGACCCTGTTCTGAAAGCAGCAGGCGCAAGCGATTATATCGCAACCGACGTGAAGGTTGCTGACTTGACAACTGAACCTACTCGTGTGGATTTTTCCTACGAGCAGCAAGATGCATGGTATACATCTACTGTAACCAACACAGCCTGGGTGTATAAAAACGATAATGGAGAAATCGTAGCACTTTCTCCAATTTGTAAGCATTTAGGGTGTACAGTTGACTGGAATACGGATAAATCGAATCCAAATCAGTTTTTCTGTCCTTGCCACTATGGGCGCTATACAAAGGATGGCAAAAACGTTCCGGGTACTCCGCCAATTGCACCGCTTGATGTTTATGAGTATCAGGAAAAAGACGGTTATCTTTATTTAGGCGCAACAAAGCCTAATCCAATTGGACAGGGGGCGTAATTGGAATGCTAAACAAGATTTATGACTGGGTAGACGAGCGCTTAGATATTACGCCTCTTTGGCGCGACATTGCAGATCATGAAGTACCAGAGCATGTTAATCCAGCTCACCATTTTTCAGCATTTGTTTATTGTTTTGGTGGACTTACATTTTTTATAGTTGTTATTCAGATCTTATCTGGGATGTTTTTAACCATGTACTATGTTCCAGATGTCATCAATGCTTGGGAATCCGTATACTATCTGCAATATGAAGTGGCGTTCGGACAAATTGTTAGGGGAATGCACCACTGGGGAGCAAGCCTCGTTATCGTTATGATGTTCTTACATACTTTACGTGTTTTCTTCCAAGGTGCTTATAAAAAACCTCGTGAATTAAACTGGATTGTTGGAGTTTTAATTTTCTTTGTAATGCTTGGACTAGGATTTACAGGGTACTTATTACCATGGGATATGAAGGCTTTATTCGCAACGAAAGTTGGTCTTCAAATAGCAGAGTCGGTGCCGTTAATCGGTGAACAAATTAAGATTTTACTCGCAGGTGACTCCCAAATTCTTGGAGCCCAAACGTTAACTCGTTTCTTTGCGATTCATGTCTTCTTCTTACCGGCTGCGTTGCTCGCATTAGTGGGTGCCCACTTCCTAATGATCCGGAAGCAAGGTATTTCAGGTCCACTATAATCCTTAGGAAAGTAAATTAAACGTTAGCTAGCAGAAGGAGGGGAATTGCTCGATGCATCGCGGAAAAGGGATGAAATTTGTTGGCGATTCACGTGTAAAAGCAAATGACAGAAAGCCAAACATACCAAAAGATTATTCCGAGTATCCTGGTAAAACAGAAGCCTTTTATCCTAACTTCCTTTTAAGAGAATGGATGGTTGGAGCTGTTTTCCTAGTGGGATTTTTAATTTTAACGGCTGCTCACCCTTCACCACTAGAGCGTGTAGCCGATCCGACTGATACAGCCTATATTCCGTTACCTGACTGGTATTTCTTATTCTTGTATCAGTTGCTTAAATATACGTATGCATCTGGTCCTTATAACATAATCGGTGCACTCGTTATCCCTGGATTAGCTTTTGGTGCATTACTCTTGGCGCCATTTATCGATAGAGGCCCAGAAAGAAGACCTGGTAAACGCCCATTAGCAACAGGGTTTATGCTATTAGCAGTAGCATCCGTTATTTATTTAACTTGGGAATCAGTTGTTACTCATGACTGGGAAGCTGCAGCCAAACAAGGTGAAATTGTAGCAGAAGTTGAAATTGATACAGAATCAGAAGGATATCAAATCTACTCAGGTCAAGCATGTATCACATGTCACGGTACAGATATGCAAGGCGGACCTGGTGCGCCAGCTATAGTTGATACAGGACTTACGGCTGATGAAATTATTGAGATTATCAATAATGGCCGTGGAGCAATGCCTGCCGGCCAATTCCAAGGTTCAGACGAAGATAAGCAAAAGCTTGCTGAGTTTATCGAAAGTTTAATAGCTGAATAAGCATTTTATAAGAAGCTGGCGTGTTATTCGCCAGCTTTTTTCCACTTTAACAAATTATAAAATTTTAGCAAAGCAGTAATTTCGACGCAGTAAAAATTTTTAGGAATAAAGTTTAAGAGCAACGAGGCAATCGCCTTCGCCTAAAGGCTTGGCGCTAGCCAAGTTTTCTTTAAAGATGGAGGAATGGTATGTTTCCATTAGCAATGGTTTTAAGAGAAAAATGGTTTCTATGGGTTTTGCTTATAATCAACACAGCTGGAACCATTTACGGATACATTTGGTATAAAAGTCAATTGGCGATTACTCCTGGTCATTTTCTTATTTTTGTCCCTGACAGTCCGACAGCGAGTCTCTTTTTTTGTTTTGTATTAGTGGCCTTTATTCTGGGGAAAAATTGGGGGCTATTTGAAGCACTTGCCCTTATTACTCTCTATAAATACGGAATTTGGGCTGTTGTCATGAATATTCTAACACTGATCGTCAGTGGCGATCTCCATTGGACCGGATATATGCTGATGGCTTCGCATTTAGCGATGGCGATTGAAGGCATTCTATACGCGCCATTTTACCGCATCAAATGGTGGCATTTTGTTGTCGCTGGAATTTGGACCTTACATAATGATGTAATCGATTATGTCTTTATGATGTATCCGGTTTATCATTCGATTTCAATGTATGTAAAGGAAATCGGATATTTTACCTTCTGGCTCTCGATTACAGCACTATTCCTAACCTATATTCTTTGCTTTTCCAAATATAGTGCTCAATGGCCACTTAAAAAATAATAAGGTTTTTAGATTCTACTCTTGTCCGTCACCTCATACATATATAAATAGGAATTATGGGGGGGACAAGAATGAAGATTCGATTTATTGGAATGGTAGTGACTTTAATATTTTTATGGACATTTACTGGACAAGCAGCCAATATAACCCCATTGGAAAGCTTAAGCAATCTTTCAGATAAAGCACTTCAGCTTACGAAAGCAGGGCACTACGACAGGGCAGAATCTATAATGGAACAGTTTTCAAATCAATTTCAGCAACTGTCCGGCCAAATGGTTTTTACAATGGATCAAGTTCAAGTGATTTCAATTGCCCAACAGGAAGCAATGGATGCGCTCGATGATTCTTCCTTAAGCCAGGATGAAAGAGTATCAAGTATGATAAAGTTCCGCCTAGTGCTGGATGCGCTTGTCTCTGATTACCAGCCTTTATGGACACAAATGGAAGACACGATTATGGAGGTCTATAATCAAGCAGTAGGAGCTGCCCAATCCAAGGATATACAAAAATTTCATACGATGTATAACACTTTTTTATCTCAATACAACTTAATTTACCCAAGTCTTAAATTGGATGTACCAGCAGAGGCTGTATTAAAGGTTGATGCTCGCGTTCAATATATAGATGAGTTCAGGCCAGAAGTTTTTAATGATCCAAATGGAATAAAGGAGCTTGAGGCATTAGCACAGGATTTAAAATCACTTTTTGATCAAAGTGATGAGGATGAGGCCGATCCATCTCTTTGGTGGGTAATTACGACAACAGGCAGTATTATTATACTGACTTTATCCTACGTCGGCTTTCGTAAATACAAAGGGGACCAGCATAAGCGAAGGAGATATCCTAAGAAGCAAAATGATTGACTTTCAAACCCTTAATCCATACTATTTAATATAAAGCATCATTTACTTTTAAAGGAGGTTCCTATGGGTTATTTACTTTATTTTGCGATACTAATCATTGTTCCTTTATGGGCACAACTGCGTGTTAAATCTGCTTATAAAAAGTATTCAAAGGTAGCCTCTTCTTCATATCTGACTGGAAGCGAAGTAGCCAGACGAATTCTTGACGATAATGGATTATATCATGTGAATGTTCAAGAAACTAGAGGAATACTAAGTGACCACTATGACCCAAGGTCCAAAACAGTTCGTCTGTCTTCTAATAACTATCATGGACGTTCTGTTGCAGCTGCAGCAATTGCCGCACATGAAGTTGGACATGCGATCCAAGATCAAGAAGGTTATGCATTCCTCCGTTTTCGGCATGCACTCGTACCTGTAGCCAGCATCGGATCTAATTTTTCATGGATCTTAATTTTAGCAGGTATGTTAATGGGTATGGCGGATTTGTTGCTGCTAGGGATTATCTTTATGGCAGCAGCTGTAGTGTTTCAGGTTATAACACTGCCAGTAGAATTTAATGCATCCAACCGTGCCATGGATCAAGTTGTTCAGTTAGGAATGATTCGCAACAACGAAGAAAGAGCAACGAAAAAGGTGCTAAATGCAGCAGCCTTAACATATGTCGCAGCAGCTGCAGTAGCAGTACTGGAATTATTAAGATTTGTTCTAATGTACGTGGGAATGAATAATAGTGATGATTAAGAGGATTCACATATAAAAAGGTCTAGCAGGAAAGTCTGCAGGACCTTTTTATTTTGCTTTATCTTTCAATCGGCAATTTATTTTCATCGAGCGTAAAGCCTTCCCCTAAAACATCGTGAACAAAGGTAACCGAAACAAATGCATGAGGGTCAACAGACTGGATAATCCCTTTTAGCCGGACAAGCTCATTTTTAGCGACCACACAATATAAGACTTCCCTTTTTTGCTTGGTAAAGGAACCATGCCCGTTCAATACCGTTACTCCGCGGTCCATTTCCTCCATAATTTTATTAGCGATTTCCTCGTGTTTATCAGAAATAATCATGGCACCTCTGGCTGAGTATGCCCCTTCCTGGATAAAATCAATGACTCGTGCTCCGACAAAGACAGCAACCAGTGTATACATAGCTTCACGATAGTTTAAATATGTAAAGAGGGAAAGCGTAATTACACAGGCATCAAAGATGAACATAGTTCGCCCCATACTCCAGCCCGCATATTTATGGACAAGTCTTGCGATGATATCAACACCTCCGGTTGTCCCTCCATATCTAAAGGTAATTCCAAGGCCAACTCCAATAAAAACTCCGGCAAAAAGCGCTGCTAATGCTAAATCATCCTGAAGTGGAATGATGTAATGATACCTTTGAAAAATCCATAGAAATACAGAGACCCCAAGGGTTCCAATCAGAGTATAAATGAATACTGTCCGTCCTAACAGCTTCCACCCAATAAAAAAAAGCGGAATGTTTAAAATAAGATTGGTATAGGAAGGATCCCATTTAAATACAGCGTAAAGAAGCAGGGTTATTCCGGTAAATCCGCCCTCTGCCAAATTGTTTTGTATATTAAAGTGAACAATTCCAAAGGAAAAAATGGCAGAACCGATTAAAATAAATATGATGTTTTTCAGTTTTAAGCCAAATGGCATTGTTGGTGTAAACCCTCCTTTAAAAAATCATAACAAAATCTGAGTATAACAATCCGCACTTTTTTTACCGGGCTTTTCCGTTTTCGATTGCGCATTCATTATATATAAAGAAAAATTTAAGAGCAATAGACGAAGAAAAAAGATTTGTCTTTGTCTGCTTGTTTCGGGTAACATGAACATGAACAGGCGAATAAAGGAGATTATCAAAATGAATGTGAAAACCATGCAAGAGATGCAAAAGGAAGTTGACGAATATATTGGTCAATTTAAAGAAGGTTATTTTAGTCCTCTTGCCATGATGGCTCGATTAACCGAGGAAATGGGTGAACTGGCCAGAGAAATTAATCATTATTATGGCGAAAAGCCAAAGAAACATACAGAAACAGAAAAGACAGTAGAAGAGGAAATAGGAGATGTTTTATTTGTCACGATCTGTCTGGCTAATTCCTTAAATATTGATTTACAAGCTGCACATGACAGGGTGATGAATAAGTTTCAAACAAGAGACAAAAATCGCTGGACAAGGAAGGAAGTCGACAAAAAGAATGGATAAAATTAAGATAACCATTGCCGGTCCCCGCGGAAAAATGGGCCAAGAAGCGGTAAAAATGGTGCTAGAGACAGAATCCTTTGAATTAGTGTCTGTGATTGATTATAAGCACGGCGGGAAATCACTGGCTGCTGTTTTACCTTTTGTACATACGGATATCCCTATATACGGGAATGCACAAGACGCTTTTGAAAATACCAGGCCGGCTGTATTGATTGACTTAACAACGCCTGAAGCTGGTTTTCAGCATGCGAAAGCAGCGCTAATGGCTGGGGTGCGGCCTGTAGTGGGAACCACAGGTTTTACAAATGATCAGTTAGACGAATTAAAAGAGCTATCAAAGTCAAAAGAAATTGGCTGTATTATAGCTCCTAACTTTGCAATCGGCGCGGTTTTAATGATGAAATTTTCATCATGGGCCGCTAAATATTTCCAGGATATCGAAATCATCGAAATGCACCATGACCAAAAGCTTGATGCGCCTTCTGGAACAGCCGTAAAAACAGCTGAAATGATTAATCAGGTAAGGGAAGAAAAACGTCAGGGGCATCCAAATGAAAAAGAAACAGTCCCAGGTGCAAGAGGCGCCGACCAAAAAGGGATGAGGATTCATAGTGTGCGTCTCCCTGGGCTCATTGCACACCAACAGGTCATGTTTGGCGACAGCGGACAGATTCTTACTATCCGTCATGATTCAACCAATCGTGCCTCTTTCATGTCTGGGGTTAAAGTATCAGTTGAGACGGTTATGAAATTAGATCAGCTTGTTTATGGACTGGAAAATATATTGGAGTAGGGGGAAACGCTCGTGAACATTGCCCTAATCGCCCATGATAAAAAAAAGAATGACTTAATCCAATTTGTTGTCGCCTATAAACCAATCTTTGAAAAACATACTTTGTTTGCAACGGGAACGACAGGATTAAAAATTCATGAAGCCACTTCACTTCCGATTACACGATTTCAATCGGGACCGCTAGGCGGAGATCAGGAAATTGGTGCCATGATTGCAAAGAATAAGATGGACATGGTGATATTCTTTCGCGATCCTTTAACAGCCCAACCGCATGAACCAGATGTCTCAGCTCTTATCCGATTATGCGATGTATATGCTGTTCCGCTTGCAACTAATATGGGAACAGCAGAGATCCTGATCCGTTCATTAGAGCAAGGAGATTTAGATTGGAGAAATTTGGTACGAGGGAAAGAAGGAGAATAACAACGTGAATCAGGCAACCTTACATGTACTTGCGATCGGAGCACATCCAGATGATGTTGAAATTGGCATGGCAGGTACATTAGCCAAATTACATAACGAAGGTTTAAAGACAGGTATATGTGACCTTACATTGGCTGATTTATCTTCAAATGGTACAGTTGAAATTCGAAAAAATGAAGCCCGGACAGCAGCAGAAATTCTTGGCTGTACCATCAGGGTTAATCTTGGAATTCCCGATCGCGGCATTAGGCTAGATGATGAGCAGATAAGAAAAGTAGTGACTGTGATTCGTACTTACCGGCCTAAGCTTATTTTTATTCCTTATCGGGAAGATCGTCATCCTGACCATGGCTGGTGTGCCAGACTTGTGGAAGAAGCAGTTTTCTCAAGCTCGATAAAGAATTATCGGGATACGGAGAATCTTCCTCCTCATCGGGTAGATGCTGTTTATTATTATTTTATCAATGGCTTTCACAAGCCTGATTTTTGTGTTGATATAACTGATACTATGGAGAAAAAAATAGCCAGTCTGAAAGCTTATGCCAGCCAATTTTCAAAGGCAGAAGCTGGAAGAGTAGAAACACCGTTAACCAACGGATATATCGAAACGGTTGAAGCTAGGGAGCGTATGATGGGGAAGGAAGTAGGCGTTGCCTATGCGGAAGGATACAAAACTGCCAAACCGTTACTATTAGATTCCCAAGGATTAGGAGTATAGAAATGAAGTTAAAAATAGGTATAACCTGTTACCCTACCGTTGGGGGATCTGGTGTAATTGCAACTGAATTAGGAAAGCTTTTAGCTGAAAATGGACATGAGATTCACTTTATAACATCCAGTATTCCTTTTCGCTTACAAAAAATATATCCTAATATTCACTTTCATCAGGTAGAAGTAAATCAATATCCTGTATTTCATTATCCGCCCTATGATATTGCGTTAGCTACTAAGATGGCTGAGGTCATTAATCGGGAGGAACTGGATATTCTTCATGTCCATTATGCAATCCCACATGCAGTTTGTGCAATCCTTGCTAAGCATATGAGTAAAAGGGGTGTTAAGATCGTTACAACACTTCACGGGACTGATATTACCGTATTAGGCTATGATTCCTCACTGACGGGAGCAATCCGTTTTGGAATTGAAGATTCTGACTGTGTGACAGCCGTGTCTAATGCTTTAGTTCACCAAACACATGAGCTAATTGCGCCTAAAAAAGAGATTCAGACTGTTTACAATTTTATCGATGACCGGATTTATTATAAAAAGAAATTGCCAGACCTTAAGGCTCAACTTGGGATTGAAGAAAATGAAAAAGTCATTATTCATGTCTCTAATTTCCGAAAGGTTAAGAGGGTTGAAGATGTGGTGATGGCTTTTGCCGGAATTCAAAACGAAATAAATGCTAAATTGCTGTTAATTGGGGACGGACCTGAAATGAATGTTGTCTTTAATCTGATTAATGAGCTGGATATTAAGTCAAAAGTGATTTTATTGGGAAAACAAGAAAATTTAGAGGAGATCTACTCGATTAGTGACTTAATGTTACTTTTATCTGAGAAAGAAAGCTTTGGACTGGCCGCACTAGAAGCAATGGCTTGTGGTGTTCCATGTATTGGTACTGCCATTGGGGGGATTCCCGAAGTGATTGAAGATGGAAAAACCGGTTATTTAGTCGAACTTGGCGACATAGAAGACGTAACGAATAAGGCAATTTCTATCTTACGTGACCCTGCTGTTCATCAGAGGTTATCCTATGCTTCTATGGAACGTGTTCGTAATTGCTTTAAATCCAGTTTAATTGTTTCGCAGTACGAGGCAATCTACAAAAGTCTCCTAGTGTAAAGGGATGAATAATACATGACTTCTCCATTTGAAATCGGAAAACCAATCCTAAAAAAATTAAATGAAGCGGGTTTCGTAGCCTATTTTGTTGGGGGAGCAGTCCGGGACTTTCTTTTGGACAGAAAAATAGGCGACATTGACATTGCTACCTCTGCAAAGCCAGAGGAAGTTAAATCAATCTTTTCGAAAACTGTTGATGTTGGGATTGAACATGGCACTGTCCTAGTTATTTACAAGGGTGAGGGATTTGAAGTCACTACGTTTCGGAAGGAGTCCGAGTATGAAGAATATCGTCGTCCGAAAAGTGTGGAATTTATTTCGTCTCTTGAAGAAGATTTAAAAAGAAGAGATTTTACAATTAATGCAATTGCAATGGATCTCGATGGAGAGATTCATGATCCCTTTAATGGAAAAAGTGATTTAGAGCAAAAAATAATCCGGTGTGTCGGCATCCCTTCTGAACGTTTTATGGAGGACGCCCTGCGAATGATGAGAGCTGTCCGCTTTCAAAGCCAGCTTGGATTTCAAATAGAAGAGGAAACGTATAACAGTTTAGAACATCTGTCTCCTTTACTTGGAAAAATAGCTGTAGAAAGAATTTATTCAGAATGGTGTAAGCTTCTCGGCGGAAAATACAAAAGCAGTGCATTTCAGTCTCTGATAGATACCGGACTGTATTATAGACTTCCGGCAAGTAAAGAGCTCTCTCGCGGAATTCATTCTTTCTTGAATTTAGATGTGAATGACTTAAAGACAGAGGAATCCTGGCTCCTGCTATTGCATAATAGCGATATCCAATTACCATACGATGTGTTAAAAAAGTGGAGGACACCTAAAGCTTTGCAAAAAAAGCTTCATAGTCTTCTCACATTTCTGCAATTTCGCTTGGAAAATGCGTGGTCCCCATTTGCTCTGTATCAGGCTGGAATTAGCCAGGCTTTATTGGTCGAAAGAGTTTTTAATTGTTTAGAAAGCCGAGATCTTTCGGTTTCTTCGCATTTATTGAAAACCCTTTATAACCAGTTACCGATCCAAAATCGAGAAGAGCTAATGATAAATGGAAATGATTTATTTAGCTGGACAGATCTCACTCCCGGTCCATGGATGAAGGAGTGGATCGAAAAAATAGAAAAAGCTGTGATTGAAGGACGTGTACAAAACAATAAAGAAGCGATAAGGGAGTGGTTTTTAAATGAATTCGAATAAACAGATACTGCTCTCGCTGTTCAATGAATCACCAGGGGGATATTTATCTGGCCAGCAAATTGCTGAACAGTTAGGCTGTTCGAGAACAGCCGTTTGGAAACAAATTCAAAGCTTACGGGATGACGGATATGAAATTGAAGCGATTCGGAATAAAGGGTATCGTATTGCTGATCGCCCTAATGGTGTTAAGGAATATGATATTATAACGGGCTTAGAAACAAATTGTATGGGTCAGAACTGTTATTATTTTGAAACGGCAGCTTCAACACAAAAAATAGCACATGAACTCGCTCAAAAAGGAGAACCAGAAGGAACTTTAGTTTTAGCTGACCAGCAGCAATCTGGCAGAGGACGTATGGACCGGCCATGGTTTTCTCCTAAAGGGACCGGCATTTGGATGAGCCTTATTTTAAGGCCAAGATTACTTCCGTCACAAACACCGCAGCTTACCTTACTTACAGCTGTAGCTGCAGCACAAGCGATTGAAGAAGTAACGGGTCTTACTCCTTCCATTAAATGGCCAAATGATTTAATGATAAACGATAAAAAGTGCACAGGGATTCTAACAGAGCTTCAGGCGGAATCGGATCAGGTCCGATATTTGATCATTGGGATTGGGATCAATGTCAACCAGGTGAAAGAAGATTTTCCGGCAGAGCTTCAGGCACTGGCAACTTCATTGAGAATGAGTAAACAGCAAGAATTTCCACGGGCAAAGTTAGTCCAGGAGATACTGAAAAGATTTGAAAAGCTCTATGAACTTTATTTAAATCAAGGATTTCTGCCTATCAAATTGTTGTGGGAAAGCTATTCCAATACACTTGGGAAAATGATTCAGGCAAAGACTATGCACGGAACCATTGAGGGAAAGGCAATTGGCTTAACGGATGAAGGTGTATTAGTTTTGGAAGAGTCTAATGGGACACAGCATAAAATCTATTCGGCCGATATCTCATAAAAACGATTTATCTGGCTTTTATTGTTTTAGAGTTTCATTTAGGAAGCGATTTGGTATAATAGGAGCGGGCAGTATCTAAAGGAACTGCACCTTATATAAAATCCTTAAACCTGAACTTTATTTATTCTGCCTAGATCCAAATAGGACAAGGACAGAGGGAAGAAGCCCAGATATTTTTAAGCACTACAAGCATCCTTCTCTCCGATGAGCAGTGATGCTTTTTTTGCTATAAACGCGCGGATTTCCCTTTTTCCTCAGAAACGAAAGGGGATATGTTGATGAAATCAACTACTGAGTTTTTGAAGATGAAAGAAAATGGCGAGAAAATAGTGATGATGACCGCCTATGACTATCCTGCGGCTAAATTATCTCAAGCAGCTGGATTAGATATCATTTTAGTAGGAGATTCCTTAGGGATGGTCGTGTTAGGATATGAATCGACGGTTCCAGTAACCCTTGCTGATATGACCCATCATGCAAAAGCAGTAAAACGTGGAGCACCCGATACGTTTATTGTCGTTGATATGCCATTTATGACCTATCACCAATCAATGGATCAGACTCTTTCCAATGCAGCTAAACTATTTCAAGAAACCGGCTGTCATGCATTAAAGCTCGAAGGTGCAGGAGATGTGATACCAAAAATCAAGGCGCTTACAGAGGCAGGGATTCCAGTTGTCGCCCATTTAGGGCTTACTCCGCAAACAGCAGGAGTATTGGGCGGATATAAAGTACAAGGGAAGACAAAGGAAGCGGCTGAAAAATTAATCGATGATGCTAAGCGATGTGAGGAAGCCGGTGCCTTTGCCATAGTACTCGAATGTATTCCATACCAGTTAGCGGAAACAATATCACAACAATTAATGATTCCTACAATTGGTATAGGTGCAGGACCATATACAGATGGACAAGTCCTCGTCTTTCATGATTTAATCCAATTTGGAATCGAGCGGACTGCTAAGTTTGTGAAAACCTATAATAATGTAAATGAGTCTATAAAAGGCAGTATAGAAAGTTATATTCATGAAGTGAAATCAGGTAGTTTTCCGGAAATAAAACATTCTTATACAATGAAAGAGGAAGAATTAACGGCTCTTTACGGAGGAAGTAAATGAAAATCATTACAACGATAAAAGAGATGCAGCAAGAAGTTAAACAGCTAAAAAATAACCAATTGTCGATCGGTTATGTGCCGACTATGGGTTATTTGCATGAAGGACATGCTGCTCTTATAGATGAGGCAAGAAAAAACAATGATAAAGTCGTCATTAGTATATTTGTAAATCCTCTGCAATTTGGACCTAACGAAGATTTTGACGCTTATCCGCGGGATATCGATAGAGATGAACGAATTGCAAAAGAGCATGGAGTCGATTTTATTTTTTATCCGTCCGTTGAAGAAATGTATCCTCGCGGGCTTTCCGTTTCTTTAAGCGTGACAGATCGCACTGAAGTACTATGCGGAAAATCGAGACCGGGTCATTTTGATGGAGTGGTAACTGTTTTAACGAAGCTTTTCCATATTATTCAGCCTGACCGTGCTTACTTTGGCTTAAAGGATGCTCAACAAGTTGCAGTTGTAGATGGTCTAATTACAGATTATCATTTTCCGCTAGAACTTATTCCTATTCCTACAGTACGCGAGGAAGACGGTCTAGCGAAAAGCTCTCGAAATGTTCGTTTAACCTCTAGCGAACGGGAAGAAGCTCCCCAAATCTATAAAACACTTTTACACGCGCAAGAGTTAATCAAAGCTGGGGAAAGGGATACTATTAGCCTTGTAGAAAGATTGAAAGAAAAGCTTGCGAATTCTATTACAGGTACGATTGACTATCTTGAAATTTTGTCATACCCTGAATTACGCAAGCTTGAACTAGCTGAAGGAAAAGTCATAATTGCCGTTGCTGTTTTCTATCAAAAGGTACGGTTAATCGATAACATAATATTAGAAGTACCAAGACCATAGAGGAGGTCATCTAGATGTTTAGAATTATGATGAACGCTAAAATCCATCGTGCCCATGTTACAGAAGCTGATTTAAATTACGTTGGAAGCATAACCATAGATGAAGATTTATTAGATGCGGTGGGCATGCGCCCAAATGAAAAAGTTCAAGTCGTGAATAATAATAATGGTGCCCGTTTTGAAACCTATATCATCCCTGGAGAAAGAAAAAGCGGAGTGATTTGTGTTAACGGAGCTGCTGCTCGATTAGTTCAAAAAGGGGATGTCGTTATTATTATCAGCTATGGATTAGTCCCTGAGGATCAATTAGATATGCATTCTCCAAAAATTGCGATTATGAATGAAAAAAATGAAATAAAAGAACTGATTAAAAAGGAACCGGCGCGCACGGTTTTGTAAAAAACCCCTTAGATGTGTAAAAATAAGGCTGTCGATAAAGGCCGCACCTTTTCAGAAACAATCACATCAGCTAGTATAATGATGATGGAGAGGGTCTGCTCTTCTGTAAAGAGCAGACCTGTTTTTTTTCTATCACCTGAAAATTTGTAAACCGCAGGCCATACAGGAAATAAAGTTTAAATCCATTGCTTAAATAGATAAAATATATGTTAAAGAAACCATCCGCAATGATGCAGATTATTATAAGATTATAATTTAGCCGCACACAAAAATTTTTAAACGAAACTATACATACATATGTAACAGAATGGAGGTGGATCCATGAATCGCTTTGTAGTGGTTGATCTTGAAACAACAGGGAATAAAGCTAAAGCGGATGATAGAATCATCCAGCTTGGTGCTGTTTTAATCGAAAATGGAGAGATCATGAGTCTGTATTCTACCTTTATTCAGCCAAAGCGCCCGATCCCTTCTTTTATTAGCGAATTAACGGGAATAGATGAATCATTAGTAAAGGATGCGCCAGTTTTTAAAGATGCGGTTCGCCCCTTTTTAAATATGTGCAAGGGGGCATGTCTGGTTGCTCATAATAGCGCCTTTGATCTATCGTTTTTACAAGAGGAGTATAAACGAAATGGATTCCCTATCTTTGATGGAAATGTAATTGATACGGTTGAATTGGCTAGATTTCTGTATCCGACATCCCAAAGTTTTTCGCTTCAGGGTCTTGCAAAAGAATTGGATATCGATCATTCGACTCCTCACCGGGCCGATGCCGATGCAGAAGTGACAGCTAAAATATTTAAAAAAATGCTGCAAAAATTAAAACAGCTTCCGGCTGAGACTCTCGAACAGCTAGAAGTATTATCGTTTTATTTAAAAAGTGATATCCAGCTGCTCTTACAAAATATTCTTGTGCAAAAAGATGACCGTGATGCAACTGAGAACCTTTCTTATTATAATGGAATCTGGTTAAAGGGATATACGCCTCCAAGCGATATACACGGTCATACAGTAGAGGAACAGCCTAGTATAAATCATGAACTTGTAAAAGCAATTCAGACCGCGTGGGAACAGGGAAAACAGTATTTTTATGAGGTAAGTCATATATCGCCTTTCTTTCTTGAAAATTTAACTTTATGGGTTAAGAAACAATTTAATGAACCCTTATGGATAGTTACCCGTGAACCGAAAAGGTGGGAATCTTTTTTTAAAAAAGAGGAGCTAGAATTGCCTTTTTCAACATTAAAAGGGAGACACCATTATCTTTCCTTAAGGAAATTTAGCCAAGTCATGAAGGAAGACGATCCAAACTACGATCATGTTTTGACTAAGATGCAGATTCTAATCTGGCTGTTAGAAACAGATAAAGGAGACGTTGATGAATTAAATCTTTCCAGTGCATCTGAAGATTTTTGGATAAAGATTTCAACAGATGCAACCGATCACCAGAATACAAAAGATCCAGCGATATCCTTTTATCAGCGGACGGTCATTGAGGCTACACTTGCAGACTGTTTAATTACAAACTATCCGATGTTTTTGTCAGAGTCGCTTTATCAAGAAAATAGTGTATTACGGCCACGCTATTGTATATTAGATCAGCCTGAAATCTTAGTAGAACAAATGCCCAAATACTTTGGGAAAAAATTAACTTTTGTTTCTTTTCGTATCTGGCTTAGACAGCTGGAAGGCCAATTTTTAAGCAAATTGTTTATTCAAGACACATTGAAAAGTATTGAGCTCACGACAAAAAAATTTGTTGAAAGGTTAAAGGAAGAGAGTGAAGATTTTTTTCAGTTCGCAGCTGATTACGCGCTCTTACATGAAGAATCAGTGGCTGGGTTTTCCCCTTATGTTTCTGCACCGCTGCAGCCTTCACAAACATTAGATTCTTTACTTTATGCAGGCGAAAGACTGCTATTCTCATTAAAGGACCTAGTTTCCTATTTGGTGAAACAATTAACTCAACTTCAAGGAACCTCGGATCAATATGATCAGCTTCTGATTGATTATAAGCTTTTTAAAACGGAAGCAGAGGAAATTATTCATACCCTTGAATCATTTATTTCACCAGGCACACACGGGGTAACAAAATGGATTGAAACGGATACAAGAGGAATGAGTAATTATACAGCAATCATTTCAAGGCCATTATTGGCATCTAAACAATTGGGTGATTTTTTATCTGACAGAGGCATTGAAGCCGTCTTTATTTCTTCTTCACTCTCGGTTAACCGTTCATTCCTTTTTTCAGTCAGGTCTCTTGGGTTTACAATGAACCAGGTACAAGTGAATAAAGAAAAAAAGCCGACAAGAAATCAATTGCTTGTAGCTAACAGAAAATACAGTATTGAGAAAATAGCATCATTTGCAGCAGATGTGTGCAGCCAGTATGATAAAGTCTTTGTGCTCACAAGCTCTTATGATGAAACTCAAGCTATAACAGATGCAATCCAGAAGCTGCAAAACCTTGAAGGGTTTGTTCTGCTTTCACAAAGTCAGGCAAGTATAGGCAGGTTACTAAAGCAGATGAACCGTTTTGACAAAGCCATTTACATCGGCAGTCAATTTTCTACGAACTATACCAGTCATGAAGAGAGTTCAGAGGCTTTTATTATTACAAAACTTCCTTTTTTATCACCTCAAGATCTATACCATAGGCTTCAAGTAGAAGAGTATGAAAAAGAAGGGAGAAACCCTTTTTATCATTTTAGTTTGCCTTATGCTGTTCTAAGGCTAAAAAGGTTAATTGCAAAAATCAATTTTCCTAACAATCGAATCTATCTGTTGGATTCAAGGATATGGCAATCAGAGTATGGAAAAACATTTATCCAGTCTATCGAAGATTTAGAGTGGAAACCACTTCATATGGATGAATGAATCTCCTCCTATTAGGTAAAAACTAATGAAAAAATGCCTTTTTTACTTTTATGATTGATTAAGAGTTGAGTTGTAAAGCTTGGCGTTTGCCAAGTTTTTATTTAGGAGGAGCAAATATTCATGCTTATATCCCAAAAAATGATAGCATTTTTTATATGTTCAACCCTCTTATTAAATAACGCTATTATTACATCTTCGGTTGAACGAATAGATGTCAACTTAAGGGATCAGGAAATTGCGTTTACTTTTTTTGCCTTGGAAAACGGAGAGGCAACGCTTTTACAGTTTCCGGATGGAGAAAATATTTTGATTAATACCGGAGATCGCTCGAGCCAGAACAAATTAGATTACTGGCTAAACCTTTATGGTGTAGATCGGATTTCAACAGTTATCATAACGAAAGAAGACTCTGGCCAGATTGGAAATCTTGAACATGTGATCAACCATTATCAGACCCGGCAGGTAATCCTTTCGAATCGGCTTTATGGGCAGTGGAAAGGAAATCATTCTTATCCAAATAATGTGGCAGTTCAATGGTGGGATAGCGGTACAAAAATCGAATTAAGCTCTGATGTAAAGTTAGAAGTTCTCTATAATGGGACTGCACCAACAGAAGGGATGGACTTCTCAATTACTTTTTTTGCACATCGCTTTTTGTTCTTAAGTTCATACGGAACGGATAGCGAATTGAAATTGCTTAATGAAAAACTGCAAGATGTCAATATTGTAAAGATTCCTAATTATGGAGCAGCACAAGCTATTACAAAGAAATTGGCCAAACACATAGACCCTCAAGTAGCCATTTTATTTAACATGAATTCGATTAAACCGAATGAAAATATTCTTAAACTTTTAAATGATATGTGGATAGATGCTTATCTAACGAAAGAGCATGGCACCATTACAATAAAATGCACGGATGATACATACGAAATCATTCATATACATCCAAAGGGAAAAGAATAATGAAAATTATAGAGGAAAATAGTTTAGGTTTGAAGGCCTTGTTGATATAATGAGAGAGGATTTATCCTTAAAGGTATTTGCTAAAGCAATATTAAAAGAAGCAGGCAGAAGCTATTTGTTGTAACCTGATGCAGTTGGAGGTTTTTATGGGTAATCAGATCGAGATATTATCTACGATTCGGATTGAATATTCTAGTGATCTGTACAAAATTGTGGACGTCCTGAATCGAACGTTAAAAAAACAGGATTTAATGTTTGGCCTGGCACTGGATAAAGAAGATCCGAATATCGCAATTTTCACGATATACCGTACATAAGATAAAATTGTCAAGATAGAAAGATAGATAAGGGATTGAGCTGTTAAGATGAAAAAGTGGATCAAACTAGGGATTGGCTTGTTAATTATTGTTGCAATCGCAATTTCAATTCTCCTTTATTTCTCGATTCAGCCATACAAAGACAAAGAAGATTTAGCCTTTTCAGTCGCATTGGAGAAGTCCGGTTTAGAGTCTGCGGAGGATTTTGAATGGTTCCGTTATAAAGAGGAGTATTACATTGTAACGGGTAACAATCGGGCTGGTGAAGAAATGATAGTATGGATTGATACAGAAAATCTTAATATTGTTGCTGAGCATAAAGCGAGTGAAGGTATTACGAAAGAAGAGGTCATACAGTCATTTAAGGAAGAATGGGATATCTCAGAAGTGATAGATATTAAGCTAGGTTATGCGGATAAGCGACCATTATGGGAGCTTACTTTTATAGATGATAGCAAGCGGTATACTTTCCTTCAAGTTTCTTTTTTAACAGGGGATTGGATTCGGTATTACCAATATAGTCAAGGAGGAGTTTCTTCATGAAACTGTCAAATCGTGTAGCTGCATTAACCCCATCTTCGACTCTAGCGATTACAGCTAAAGCGAAACAATTAAAAGAAGAAGGTCATGATGTGATTGGTTTGGGTGCAGGCGAGCCTGATTTTAATACACCAAGCCACATTATAGATGCTGCTATTAAAAGTATGGAAGAAGGAAAAACAAAATATACACCTTCAGGCGGTCTGTCAGCCTTAAAGGAAGCTATTAAAGATAAATTAAAAGCAGATCAGGGCTTAGAATATGATCTTTCTGAGATTATGATTGCCTCTGGGGCAAAGCATAATTTATATTTACTCTTTCAAGCGCTCTTAGATGAAGGAGACGAAGTTATTATTCCATCTCCTTACTGGGTTAGCTATCCCGAACAAGTGAAGCTGGCTGAAGGGACACCAGTTTTTGTGGAAGGTAAAGAAGAAAATGATTTTAAAGTTACCGTTGATCAGCTAAAAGAAGCGGTAACTTCACGCACAAAAGCATTAGTTGTCAATTCGCCCTCGAACCCTACTGGAATGATTTATTCAACCGAGGAATTACAGGAAATCGGACAGTTTTGTTTGGAAAGAGACATTTTAATTATCTCTGATGAGATTTATGAAAAATTAACCTATAATGGTCATAAACACGTATCAATCGCGCAATTATCGCCTGAATTTAAAGAAATAACGATCATTATTAATGGCGTTTCAAAATCACATTCGATGACCGGATGGAGAATTGGTTTTGCAGCAGGAAACAAAGACCTGATCAAAGCAATGACAAATCTTGCAAGCCACAGTACTTCAAACCCAACTTCATTGTCTCAGTATGGCGCGATTGCCGCATATAAGGGAGATCAGCAATCTGTTGAAATGATGCGTCAAGCATTTGCTGAAAGATTAGAAGACGTTTATGAAAAATTAATTCAGATTCCTGGGTTTACATGTGTCAAACCACAAGGGGCCTTTTATTTGTTCCCTAACGTTAAGAAAGCTGCAAATATGACAGGTTTTGAGAATGTGGATGACTTTGCTAAAGCTTTACTGGATCAAGCACTAGTGGCAGCTGTTCCTGGATCAGGCTTTGGAGCCCCTGACTATCTTCGTATTTCTTATGCCACTTCAAAAGATTTGCTGTTAGAAGCATTGGATCGAATTCATCAATTTGTAATCAATAATTCTGCTAAATAAATGATGTAATGGATGTTGGAGGTTATTTAATTGAAGATAACAATAAGAGAAGTAGCAAACTATTTAGAACAAGAAGTAACAATTGGTGCATGGTTAGCCAATAAGCGTTCAAGCGGAAAAATTGCCTTTTTACAGCTGAGAGACGGTACAGGATTTATCCAAGGAGTCGTTGTGAAAAATGAAGTTCCTGAGGAAGTCTTTGCCAAGGCAAAATCTATTACACAAGAAAGCTCCCTTTATGTAACAGCGACTGTGCGAAAGGATGAGAGATCGCCGCTCGGCTATGAATTATCAGTGAGTGATATTGAAATTATTCATGAAGCTGCCGATTATCCAATTACACCGAAAGAACATGGAACTGAATTCCTAATGGATCATCGTCATCTTTGGCTTCGTTCCCGGAAGCAGCATGCAGTGATGAAAATCAGAAATGAAATCATCCGCGCTACTTATGAATTTTTCAACAAAGAAGGCTTTGTAAAAGTAGACCCTCCTATCCTTACTGGAAGTGCACCAGAAGGTACAACTGAATTGTTCCACACAAAATATTTTGATGAAGATGCGTATCTGTCTCAAAGCGGTCAATTGTACATGGAAGCAGCTGCTATGGCACTTGGAAAGGTATTTTCCTTCGGTCCAACCTTCCGTGCAGAAAAATCAAAGACTAGAAAGCATTTAATTGAATTTTGGATGATTGAACCGGAAATGGCTTTTTATACACAAGAAGATAGCTTAAAGGTTCAAGAAGAGTATGTTAGCTATATTGTTCAATCCGTTTTGGAAGATTGCAAGTTAGAATTAAATACATTAGATCGAGATACTTCAAAGCTAGAAAACATCAAAGCGCCATTCCCGCGCATTTCCTATGATGATGCTATAAAGCTATTACATGAAAAAGGATTTGATGATATACAGTGGGGAGACGATTTTGGAGCTCCTCATGAAACAGCAATCGCGGATTCCTTTGATAAACCAGTATTTATTATGAATTATCCGGTCGGAATCAAACCTTTCTATATGCAGCCTCATCCTGAACGTGATGATGTTGTTCTTTGTGCAGATCTCATTGCTCCAGAAGGATATGGAGAAATTATTGGAGGTTCAGAGAGAATTCATGATCCGAAGCTCTTAAAACAGCGAATGGAAGAACATAACCTCCCTGCAGAGAACTATGAATGGTACTTAGACTTAAGAAAATATGGAAGTGTTCCACATTCAGGATTTGGTCTTGGTCTTGAACGGACTGTTGCATGGATCAGCGGCGTTGAGCATATCCGTGAGACCATTCCTTTCCCAAGACTGCTAAATCGTTTATATCCATAATAAGTAGCCCAAAGGGTCTGACCCCTTCACATTTTAACTTGCTTTTTAAGTAAATGAAGGGTCTGACCCTTCATTTGTTCTTTATAGATTATCAATTTGTCCCAATTTGTTATAATGGACCTTGAGGTGTCAATTTATGGACCAAAAATCGTTTCTTAAATTTATGCAGGGGGGTACGGTATTCCTTCCGCTTTACTTATTACAGCATTATAAGGATCTTGGCTTAAATGAAGCAGAGTTTACTCTGCTCTTGCATCTCCAGTCCTTTATTGAAAGAGGGAATTCTTTCCCGACTTATGAAGAACTGGCTTCCCGGACAACTATGTCCAACGAGCAATGCACGCATTTGTTAAGAAAACTTATTCAGAAAGGCTTTCTACTACTGCAGAATGGAAAAACAGAAGAAGACATTCTTTATGAACAGTATTCTTTGGAACCCATGTGGGAAAAGCTTTATTTGCTTTTATATAAGGAGAAAAAACAGCTGGAAAAGGACGATAAACAAAAGAAAGAAGCCAACCTTTATCAAACGTTTGAAAAAGAGTTCGGCCGGCCATTATCTCCTTTTGAAGTGGAAACTCTTTCGATGTGGCTAGACCAGGATCATCAATCTCCAGAGCTTATTTTAGCGGCGCTAAAAGAAGCCGTTTTATCAGCGAAGGTTAATTTTAGATATATTGACCGTATTTTGTTCGAATGGAAGAGAAACGGAATTCGAACACCACTTGATGCTGCTGAGCATGGACGTAAATTTAGGCTTTATCAAAAACAAAAGAAAGAAAATACGGCCCCAACTTCATCTAAAGATTTGCCATTTTATAATTGGCTGGAGGAAGATTAATAGAAAGCAGGTGAACCTTTAGTATGCTCACAAAAAAGGAAATTCGGGAATGCTTAGACAGAATAGGGGATATGTTTCCTGACGCACATTGTGAATTAAATCATGCTAATCCATTTGAACTAGTGATTGCTGTCCTTTTATCAGCACAGTGTACCGATGTACTAGTCAATAAAGTTACGGCTCAGCTGTTTAAAAAATATAAAAAGCCGGAGGACTACTTAGCTGTTTCATTAGAAGAACTTCAAAACGATATTCGTTCGATTGGCTTGTATCGGAATAAAGCAAAAAATATACAAAAGCTTTGTTCCATTCTCTTAAATGAATATGAAGGACAAGTTCCAAAAGACAGAGATGAACTTACTAAACTCCCAGGCGTAGGCAGAAAAACGGCAAATGTAGTAGTTTCAGTAGCCTTCGGAATTCCGGCGATTGCTGTAGACACCCATGTTGAGAGAGTCTCGAAGCGACTGGGAATTTGCCGCTGGAAGGATTCTGTGTTTGAAGTAGAACAAACTTTAATGAAAAAAGTGCCAAAAGATGAATGGGGGATTACACATCACCGCCTTATTTTTTTTGGCAGATACCATTGTAAGGCACAAAATCCAAACTGTCCGGAATGTCCGCTGCTCGCCTTTTGCCGCGAAGGGAAAAAACGGATGAAGGGACTGGACGAGTATTGGCAAAACGGATGAGTGTTCCTCCTCTTATGCGGCACCCTTTGCTGCTTCCCGATGTAACTTGGGAATATGAAGATTCAATACTAGATTCGAATCAGCTAAACCCAAGTTTCAGATATGACAGCGCCTATCATCAAGATCTCCCCGCACTGAAACCTTGGGAAAACCGGGAAAATGCTGTTCAATCTGTGGTCAAAGGATGGAAGGAAGTCTCAGGTGCCATGCAAACTTTTTTAAAAGAACGAAATAGTAAAGCATCACTCCCTTATATGGTAAAGGGACTTCAGCTTTACACAATGCTCTTATTCTGGGGGAATGGGAAACCAGTACTCCTTTATGACCTGTTTGCCAGACTTCAATTGTTGAGGATCAAACCTACTAATATCGAAGACAGGCTATCTTTTATTTTAGAAAGACCGACATTGTATCATTCCTTTATACAATTGGGAGAACTTTTTATAGAAACAGAAAAGCAAATCATGAAAGACATTACAATAGCAAAAGTAAAAAGCCAAAGGAAAATTTGATTTTCCTTTGGCTTTTTGTATCAAGGGACACTATTTAGAATTCACAAACTAAGAAAGTCAACCAGTGTTTTTTATGGCTGTGTTGAATCTTCATCAGGTGGAGGAGGGAATGGAATAATATCTCCATCTCCATCGCCGTCTCCATCATCTGGCGGCGGACTGTTGCCATCTCCATCACCGTCGCCATCACCGTCGCCATCATTACCTCCATTACCATTGCCATTTCCACGACCTGGTTGGCCGTTATCACCACCATTGCCATTACCATCGCCAGGGAAGAGGTCATCAAATGGATTATCGGATTCAGCTTCTGGAGTTTCAACAGTGACCTCGGCAGGTTCACTCTTCATTTCGCCATCAACAGCGGTCACTCTAAATACGTATACCGCACCAGGCATTGCATCCTGCAGCCGCAGACTTTTTTCCGTAGTAGAAGTTAGTACCTGCATCGGTCCTTCGTTAAGTGATACTTCAACATCAAACTGAACAGCTTGTTCTTGATTAGCTTCATATTCCCACGATAAGAGAATTTCATTCGTTTCCTCATCATAAACAGCTGCTAAGTTTGCAACAGGATCTGGGATATCATAAGCTTCAGATACTTCTTTTGGTTCTGTACCTTTTACAAACCATTCATACACAATTTTATTTTCAGGAGTATATTCGCTTGGCAGTTTAGCCGGGTTTGATCCAGCTTCAACTGGAGACTCGACCACACTATTTGGCACGGTAAAGTCTGGTGTTTCAACACCTTCATGAACATTTTGCATAATAGCCTTATATAGATGGCGGGCTATTTGCTGTTCGTAGCCAGACTGTACAGGCTGGAAGTAGTTGCTGTAACCAGTCCAAATAGCGGTCGTATATTTGGTTGTATAGCCGACCATCCACGAATCTGGAACAGATCTTCCATCGATCCCATGTTTTTGACGGTCATCTTCTGTATAGTTCGTTGTTCCAGTCTTACCAGCCATAGGCAGACCAGGGATTTGAGCAACTTTTGCTGTCCCGTCAAATGCCGGATCAAAGACGCTTTTTAACATATCTGAGACCATAAATGCTGTGTAATCCTGCATAACGAGGTCAGATTTAGCCTTCGTTTCGATTTCAGTTCCATCTCTTAACACAATCTTTGTAATTGCATAAGGTTCTGTATATACACCCTCATTTCCAAAAGCAGCATATGCACCTGCCATTTGCAGAGGGGAGACACCTTTTTCAAGTCCTCCGATTGCATAAGATTCATAAATCTCATCCTGGAGCGGAAGACCTAATTGAACTGCAAATTTTTGGGCATTTTCTAAGCCGACCTCTTGCAGCGCTTTGACAGCCGGGATATTTCTGGACATGGCGAGAGCCCGTCTAATAGACATTTGTCCATAATAACCATCGTCCCAGTTTCCAACTGGTGTTCCCTTTGAATACGTGTATGGTTCATCAACGATTTGATGATAGGTTGACCATTTTAAATATTCGATAGCTGGGCCATAATCTAATATTGGTTTAATGGTAGAACCAGGCTGTCTTTGCAAATCGGTTGCGTAATTGAAGCCACGCTGAACTTCCTGATTTCTGCCGCCGCCAAGAGCACGAATCGCACCTGTTTGCGTATCAAGAAGGGTTATTCCTGCCTGAAAATCTTCATTTGGAAATTCGACAACCTGATTGGTTTCTAAGGCATTATATACAAATTCTTGAGCATTTGGGTCCAGAGTAGTATAAATTTTAAGCCCATCAGAAAAAACATCATAGTCTGGATATTTTGCTTGTACTTCATCAATCACGTAATCGACAAAATCTTCATAGGGATCCTTTTCTTCTTCAAGCTTTGGATTTGTTTTTTTAACCATATGCGCGATTTGAACAGCCTGTGCCTTTTCCATTTCTTCTTTAGTAATGTAGCCATGCTGATTCATCAAATATAAAACTGTGTTTCGGCGTTCTTTTGCTTCCTCGGGATTTTCAAATGGATCATATCGGTTTGGACTTTGCGGTAGACCTGCAAGCATGGCCGCCTGTGCCAAAACGACTTCTTTAGGTGTGTCTTTGGCAAGCTCTTCTAGTGATTTTCCATAGTAATAGTTAGAAGCCGTGGCAACACCATAAATATTTTCACCCATAAAGATTTTGTTAAGATACATTTCAAAAATTTCATCTTTCTCATATTGCTGTTCTAGCTGAAAGGCTAGCCACATTTCTTGAACTTTTCGTTCTATCGTTTTTTCAGGAGATAAGAATGAATTTTTTATAACCTGCTGTGTAATCGTACTGGCACCTTCCGCCCCAAAACCGTCAGTAATATTAGCAATGACAGCTCCGCCGATCCGGATGACGTCAATCCCTTTATGGTTATAAAATCTGGCATCCTCTGTTGCAAGAAAGGCTTCTTTAACCACATCGGGAATATTTTCAAAGGCGATAACATCTCTAGTTTCTGTTCCTATTTTTCTTATCAATGTTCCATCCATCGCATAAACTTCTGATGAAACAGGATCTTTCAGAAGGGCAGGGTCTAACTCGGGTGCTTGACTTGCCCAGTATGCAAAAACGGAACCGCCGGCAATCATCGCTAAAATACCGATGGCTACGATCCAAAGTGCTATTTTTTTGACTAAA